>CAVJTU010000067.1:0-16926 GCA_963652495.1 uncultured Oscillospiraceae bacterium | reverse complement strand
CTTTTAACCGCTATTTCAGTACTGGATACATCGAAATGCTCATAGCTTTGGCTTATTCACTGAGATATAAAGGTTGAAAAAACCTTGAATTTTCAACAAAAAACACTTGATTATATGAGGAGGTACGGAACGAATTTGCACCGATCCACTTAAGCAGTTCCGCATCTCTTGCGTTCAATGCCAGATCCAGTCCCTTGCCGCGGATGTCGCTGTCCTCGTGCTTTCCAAAACCCTTAAAGTAAAAGCGCTTTCCATTGATCTTAAACTCTTTTTCGGTAACTTCAATTGTGCGCACTCCAAATGGCAGCGTATAATGATCTGAATCCTCAGCCGCTTCATCTGCGCAAATTACTTCCATTTGATACAGATAGGATGCGCCCGGCTCCCACAGATGTGCATCCTTGATAGTAATGCTTCCTTCTTTGCCTTCGCTCTGTGCCACTTCATTTCCCTGTTCGTCGCGTACTACAATATGTACCGGCTTCTTAGGATCTGCTCCTGCTGTCTCGATCTGATACGAAACAACGCCATCGTTGCCATTGATATCGGTCTTTACAGTAATATCCGATATGTAAGAAAGAGGTGTCGTGTACAGACGTACCGGGCGATGAATACCAGAATAATTGAAGAAATCGAAGAAATACTCCTGTTCCCAATGTCCCTTAGGATACAGCCAGTTCTGTACGAACTTATACTCACCACTTGGTATACAGCTCCAGTCTAACAGATTACTGACAGCCACTGTCAGACGATTCTTTCCAACATGCACCTTATCGGTAATCTCTGCCTCAAACGGTAAGAATCCGCCCTTATGACGTGCAATCTCCTGTCCATTTAAATAGACAACTGCATGCTGCGTAACGCTTCCAAAGCGGATTACAATACGCTGTTCCTTCGTCCACGCACATGGGATCACCGCATCCGTCTCATACCACACCCAACCGACATGATCTCTTAATTCCTTGTCCGTTGTGATGTCATTGTAGCTTGCCGGAACCGGCATATCGATAAAATTCGTTAGTGGTTTCTCATACCATTTTTCTTCAAAGCCTTCCTCCATCCGGTTTTCTTTCTTAAATCGCCATACGCCATCCAAGCTCTTTACCTGACGGATTTCATTTTCAACTGGATATAGCATTCTTTTTTCTCCCTTCCATCAGCCCTTTACAGCACCGATCATAACACCCTTTACGAAATATTTCTGAATAAACGGATAGATACAAAGTACCGGAACCGTTGTCAGAATAATAGTAGAATACTTGATTGCTTCAGCAAACTGGTTAACCTGATCGTTCTCCGCTGCTGCCGAGTTCAGAACATTTGAATTTGCAATCAGAATTGCTCTCATAATATTCTGAATCGGAAGCTTCTCATTGTCCTTTAAATAAATGGATGCATTAAACCATGCATTCCAGTGGCCAACGCCATAATACAGAAGAAGAACTGCCAGTGTTGCCTTGATTAACGGAACGACAATCCGAAACAGAATAACCACATCATTTGCTCCATCGATATAAGCAGATTCCTTGAGAGATTCCGGAACAGACTCGATCGCTGTTTTACAGATGATTGAGTTGTATACACTAAGTGCACCCGGAAGAATCAATGCCCAGAGGGAATTGTACAATCCAAGGCTTCGGATATTCAAATATGCTGGAATCATACCACCAGAAAAGAACATGGTAAACATGAGCAATCCCTGAATAAGAGGTTTAAACATAACGTCCTTCGATGCCATAAAGTATCCGGCAAACAGTGTCATCAAAATATTGATTGGCAGAGAAACCACCAGAATAATCAGCGTATTCTTGTATCCGGACAGAAGGAGCGGATGGGAAAATGCCATCTTATAAGCACCAAATGTTACTTCATGCGGCCAAAGCATAATGCCCGGATGAGACACCAGGTAGGTATTGGATGTCAGTGATGCACAGAATACATACCAAATCGGATACAATGTTATAAAGCACAGACAAATCAAAATAGCACTGTTAATTGCCACAAATATTTTATCTCCCAAGGAGGTTTTCATTTTTTGTTTTTTTACTTTTGTTCGCATTTCAAACTTCCTCCTCTCCTTAGAATAATCCGGCATCCGTTGCTTTCTTACTGATCATGTTGGTCAGCATCAGGAAGCAGACATTGATAATGGTATTAAACAATCCAATCGCGGTTGACTTTGAATACATCGGATTTCCGCTTCCTCCGAAGGAAAGTCGATAGGTATAAGTGGAAATAACATCAGCCGTAGAATACGTTGCAGAATTATACAGAAGCAAAATCTTCTCATATCCTACATTCAGGATATTGCCCATACGAAGGATGAACAGAATCATAATGGTAGGAACCAGACCAGGCAGAGTGATGTGAAGCATCTGCTGGAAACGATTCGCACCATCCACACGTGCAGCCTCATACTGTTCCTGATCAATACTGGAAAGGGCTGCCAGATAGATAATAGAGTTCCAGCCAATTCCAGACCAAATATCAGAAAGAACATAGATCGTCCGGAAATAGCTTGGGTTCGCCAAGAAATTCTGAGCTCTCCCCCCAAAAGTGGTAGCGATCTGTGAGAACAATCCATCCTGCATGCAGAATGTCTTTAAAAGTCCGCAGAGAACAACCATAGAAATAAAATATGGCATGTATGTAATAGTTTGTACCGTTCTCTTAAATGCGCTGTTTTTTACTTCATTGATCATAAGTGCCAGAATAATCGGTGCCGGAAAGCCAAACAAAATGGTCAGTCCACTGATCATGAATGTATTTTTCAACAGTCTGCCAAAATATGGATCCGTAAAGAAATTTAAAAACCACTTGTACCACGGGTTCGACCACTTTGATCCTTCAATTCCTCGCGTAATCTTATAATCCTTAAAGGCAATTACAAGTCCATACATTGGTTTGTAGCAGAAAAGCATCAGGTAGATCAAAACAGGAATCACCATGATATACTTCCATTTATTTTTATTCCAATCTCTTTTAAGCCGTTTCCATAAGGGCGCTTTCGGTCCCCTAGTTACTGCCTTTGCTTTCATAAGCGCCTCCTTTGAATGGATATGTAATAATTTCTGTAACAGTTCCGGCAGTGGAAAATACTTTTTCCACTGCCGGAAAAGGCATATTATCTTATTTTAGAACCACTTCAAACTGTGACAAAATCAAAACATTGCTTACTGCCATATCCATTCCATAACTGATAATTCAATATTCATTAACGCTCCAGATATCTGTCGTATGCAGCCTGACGAATCTCAAGAACTCTGCTCAGGTTATAGGTTTCCAGATCACTCTTATACTGCTCCCATACAGCATCATCGTCAATATCACTTGCTCCGGTCAGGAAGGATGCAAAGCTCTCAGAAACGAAAGTCGGAATATTCTGAGCGATCTCATCGAGTTCATCAGACTCCTCTGTTGTGAAGCTCACACCAACCGGGAATCTCCAACCACTGGTAACTTCTCTGTTTTTGTCTTCGTCATCATAGATATAATACCAGGTATTATCTGCATCGATCGCAGTCTGGCTGTTCTTCTGATACAGCAGGTTCGTAGCCTGAATACAGCTGCTGCCCCATGTTGCACCATTATACTTAGTCATCGGGTCTGTATCCTGATCATCCTTTACAAGGCTTGTAAACTGCGGAACACCGTCAGCATCGTACTCCCAAGATGTACCCTCAGTACCATAATTCCAGTACAGCATACCTTCTTCGGTATATGCGTAGTTGAGCATCTGCAGGCAAAGCTTCATAGTGTCTTCATCGGCTGTCTTTGTAATAACAGTAGTATGCTTGCCAATTCCAGGTCCTCCGAACACACTGGAGAGGGAGCCATCATCGGATGTCGGATATGGAATACCAATCCATGTTCCCTCGTTGCCAGCTGCTTCCTCTTCCTTATTCCAGTTGTTTAACTGTCCCATGGAAGTATAGCTGATACCGCACTTACCATTGTGAATCTTATCCTTGATAGTGGTATCATCCTCTGTCAGCATATCCTGATCAATAAGACCTTCTTCCCACATCTTGTTCAGCCAGCTTACATAATCACGCCACTCATCCTCAGCTGCTGCTAAGCCGACCTTGTCATCCTTAACGTAATAGCCATAAGTTGTACTTACAGTAACACATCCATATCCACCAAAAGCACCACACAGACCCATATCGTTGAAACGTACACTTGCAGAAGTATCAAATGTCGCACCATACTTCTCATTGAATACACGAATTACATTTTCAAACTCAGATATGGTCTTCGGAACTTCAAGTCCGCACTCATCCAACCAGTCCTTACGAACAACCGGACCTTCATATGTATCGTTCCAACCACCATCCTCACGGAAGAATCCAAATGTGTAATAACGTCCCTGATCATCCTTCATTGCTTTGTCGTATGCCGGATTTGTCTGCAGGAATGCGTAATAATCAGGTGCATATTCCTGAATGTAATCTGTCAGATCCCAGACAATCTCGTCATCAATATATTGTGATGCATTATCCATGATATAACATTCCATAATATTAGGAAGACTGGATGGATCCGCCATTAAGGTATTCGTAAATGTAGCCGAATCCGAACCGGTAGTTGGGAAACTCCACTCAATATTTACACCCAGATTCTCAGCCAATCCGATATGGAATGGGGACTCGGAAGCGTCCTTAAACTTCTCATGAGGGATAATACCATCCTGTGCATACCAGGAAACGCTCTCGATATCTGTTTCCAGAGGATATGTAATGCTGCTTCCCTTATCGGTATCTGCTGCCGCTGCCGGCATTGTCAGCATTGACGCTGCCATCGCTGTTGTTCCGATCACGCTGAACATTTTTTTCAAGTTTCTTTTCATGTTTTTTCCTCCCTTTCATTTCAATGACAAAATACAACAGATGCCAATCCCGTTTGCCCATATCAATGCTGTTATGAAAAACTCAATAATTGCAAACTGATCCATCATTTTCCTCGATTTATTTTCTCTTTTTTGTTTGTCTCAAGGCTGTTTCTTGTCACATTTTTAGTTTTTTCTTATTCCATCGTTACCGTGAATGTATATTTCTCACAACCACATCCAATTTTTCGCAAAACGTTTTGTTTGATTTTATTATATCAGCTATCTTTTGCAAAACCTTGCTTTTTTAGTACAAAATATGTGTTTTTGTGCTCTTAATTATGGTAAAACAGTTTAAATGAAAGAAAGGAAACTTTTGATTTATTTGCCAAATAGAAAGAAGTATTTTCATCTTTCTCAAAAGATAATCAATTTCAAACCGGTTTATCACAAATCCGATTTCATCATATAAACATCAACACTTTCTTTTCTGCACTGCTTGGGCGAACAGCCAAATGTTTTCGTAAAGCTTTTTATAAAATGTGCGTAATCCCGAAATCCGCTCGCATAGCATGCTTCTGTCACGGAAGCACCCCCCCATAACAGCTTTTGCGCATATACAAGGCGCTTTGATATGACATAATTCCACAATCCGTACCCGGTACTTTTCTTGAACGCATGACTAAGATAGGAACGGCTGACATTCAACGCATCCGCAATGTCCTGCACTGAGATATCTTTTGTCATATTCGTATTGATGTACTCAAGTGCTTCGCCCACCAGTCCTGGTACGATTGCCTGTTCGCCCTGTCCTTCTGCCAAACGAATCTGATGCGCAACCTGAATTAAAAGAATCCGAAGCCATGCATCTCCTAATACATCTGCCCCAAATTCTTTCTTGTTCCACAAATTGCGCAGCTGCATCTGATTGTTTAAAAAGTGTTCCAGCTCCTCATCTGGAAAATGAAGAATGTGCGCTTTATTTTTATGAAATACGCTCAAAATGTTGGTCTGTGCAGTTGACATATCTTTTAGCATACGCTCTGAAAAATGAATAATGACACGCTCATATATCGAGTCGTCATGAAGATAAATTCTGTGAATTTCACGAGGATTCACAATCACAATATCACCCGGCTCAAGCTTTTTTCGTCTTCCCTCAATCCAGAAATCCACATTTCCGCGAATAAATACCAACACCTCATAGTAGTTTGAATGAATATGCAGATCCCACTGCTGCTTTTCTGCACTTTGGTTGCGACTGATTTCAAAGTTATGTACAAAGTCATTCACTTCATAAGTATGACAATTTTTTTGTTCCACAAATATGTCCATAAAAAAATGCCCCTTTCTCCGACTATTCGTTTTAACCAATTTGCTTTACTAATTATGGTTATTATACGAACAATCGAAGAAAAAGGCAAGATTTCAAAAAATTCAGAAAGCTGTCTGTTTTTACTGGAACTTCTCTTCTATTGTAATGGTGTTAATTCGGCAAACGCTGCCGTTTTCCATCTTCGGCCACTTCTGAAGATAGATGTGATCACCCTCATGAAGCGGATGAAGCACTGCCGTGATTTTTGCCGGGAAATCAAAGTATCCAAGGCTGAATACTGCCTTCTGACCGGTATAGAAATAGTCATTTACCTTGTGGCCATTCACATATAGATCCATACTTTCGCACGCATAGTCAAAGGTAAGGATGCAGTCATAGCCTGCAATGCGATCTGTGCCAACAAGATTGTCAGACAAAACACCATCTGTCTGTGCTTTGCTTTCTCTGCCATACTGCACGCTGATCTCATAAATCTTCTCGTCACCCTTGAATGCTACTTTCTGGCCGCAGCTGTTTACAATCTTTCTGGAAAATTCGCACGGAAGTTCCATTGACAGATCTGTACGTCTGCCCCCTTCTGACAGAGCAAACGATACGGTTGTCTGCGCATTTGCATTCTTCGCCTGACTTCTCTTATAGACAGTAAACTCACCTTCGCTTCCAATCTCCTCAAAATCAGGCGGAAGTACATCTGCTGAAAGCTTTGGGAAGGTGCGAATAATTGTCTCTTCACTGCCCACTACCTTGAGTGCGCCATCTTCCTCCCATACAAAATCATCGGCAAGTACAAGATATTCCTGTCCCTCTGCCTCTTTTTCTTCCTCTGCCTTGACTGACTTCACACTCTTATTTTCCTTTAAGGTGACTCTGGCTGCGGACAGTGCCTCTTTGCGGCTAAGCATCAGCACCTTTGCCGGTGTGCCGTCCCATGTAAATTGCGGATCTTTGTCGCCATAGAATACATAGACGTTTTCTTTCTTGACCGCATCTTTCTCAGCACATTCGTCTTCACACGCGCCACTCTTATCCGATAACCTGCATGACAACTTACAAAGCGGTGTTGCCAGTGCGCTCACCAGAGTGGACTTTCCTAACTTCATGTTATAGGGATAGAATGCATACTCCCCAGATGCGATATCCGTTTTGGGGAAGCGTATCGGCTCGCCTGATGTCCTTCCTTCTAATACCACGTCTTTATGCACATCCATCGTCTGACGTCTCTGATAGTTGTTCACAAATACGTATCCATGCGTATCATCGTGACGAGTGGACAGACGAAGCGTATGGGAATCGCCCGGCTTTACAAATTCCGGATCGATATCTGCAGGAAGAACTGCCAAATCTGCCCCAAAATCCTGTAAAAAATAGGCAAGCAGACGAATCTCACGATAATTATCCGAGATGGTACCGTACTGACGAATCGGTGCATTGAAATCATAGTTGATCTCTGGAAGATCATTGGCATATCCCGTTGCGCGGCTCTCCTGAAGAGTAGACAGCTTGCTGTCCGGATTGCTGCCGCCGTGATACATATAGTAGCCGAGCAGTCCGACACCGCTTCCAAGCTTCGTAAGAGACATCGCACCGATATCATTTCCTGTCGCGATTGGTCGTCTGTGTTTTGTCACTTGCACACCGCCGCCTAACTCTGCTGTCAGATATGGAAAATCGTCCTGATTAAATGTGACGGTATCGTCCACATGATGGTCGCTTGCAATCAGGGAATCGTTTCGGATATGGCTGAACACATAGTTTGAGTTTGGCTCGATCTCGGTGATTCGCTGATCCCACGGTGCCTCGCAATAGCCGCCCATAACAGGGAGAAGTCCGCCTGTCACAGCGCCGCCCCATCCGGTAGCCGTGTAGAGCGGCAGATCAAAACCGATCTCTCTTGCCATGGCTGCCAGTGTGCGCATATGCTGCTCGCCCTTCTCGCCGCGATAGCCGCCGACATGACCATACTCATTTTCAATCTGCGTACCGATTACCGGGCCGCCATCCTTGTATAACAGCCCCTTAGCCTGCTCATAAACCTGCTCCCAAAGACGTCTGACATATGCCAGATATGCAGGGTCATCGCTTCGTAAGTCAATCGTGTCCTGTTTTGCCTGAAGCCAGTCCGGAAAGCCGCCGTTTCTTGCCTCTCCATGAACCCACGGGCCAAGGCGAAGAAATACGGAGATTCCTGCCTTCTTTGCTGCCTCTAAAAAGCATCTTAAGCTGCGGCTTCCGGTAAAGTCAAACTTTCCTTCCTCTTCTTCATGATGAATCCAAATCACATAGACGGATGCAATCGACAGACCACCTGCCTTCATTTTGCGCAGGGATTCCTCCCACAGCTCTGCACGGTAACGGCTGAAATGAATCTCGCCCATGACCGGAAACCATGGTTTCTCATCCTTTGTCAGATATTTTGTTGTAAAACCATATGATGTACTCATGTCACTCATCTTTCTTTTTTGTTCCTTTCATTTCATTTTGTTGCTGCTGCTTCGCGCCTGCCTTCCGCCAGTTCTGCTTTTACTGAATACTTATT
Organism: uncultured Oscillospiraceae bacterium; assembly: GCA_963652495.1. Classification (GTDB taxonomy): domain Bacteria; phylum Bacillota; class Clostridia; order Lachnospirales; family Lachnospiraceae; genus Anthropogastromicrobium. The sequence goes on along the minus strand of CAVJTU010000067.1, from coordinate 8,226 downwards.
ATACTACCGCGCTGTGCTGAATTCATTAATCCCCGTTGCTATTGTCTTTAAAAATCTTGCGTTCTTTCTGATTATTTTCTTTATCGCTGCCTGATTGTTACACTCGCATTTCCAAGTACTGCATCTTTCCCGGAACCGCTTACGGTAAGCGTCAATTCATCAGCAGTCTGTCCGGCACGGATCACCGCGTAGGCCATTCCATTAAATGCATGACGTCCCTTTGTCTTTTTCCACTGCTCATGGCATTCCGGATCTCCATTGTCGATACCGATAATCTCACCATCGCCTTTTAGTGTAAAGTCAAGTTCCGGACAAGCATCCGGCACCAGACGTCCCTTGTCATCTGCGATACGGATCTCTGCCTGAACGATACTTCTGCCATCTGCATCTACCGTTGTCGTATCCGTTGTCAGTACAATTTTTGCTGCATCGCCTGTTGTCTCTACCGCATAGCGGCAAACTTCTTTTCCATCGTGATAGCCGACAACTTCGATCTTACCCGGCTCAAACGGCACATCCCAGCTAAGAAACAGGTCGTCCGTATTTGCCGGTCTGCGCCAACGGTCAAAATGTCCATAATATTTCGTCATTCCATAGCACGGAAATCCTTTCGTTTTCATGCCGAATGAGTGACCGTTGACAAACAGCTCGGCATCCTCACAATTCGTATAGCAGATGATCGGAATCACAGTTTTCTTTTCCAGCTTTAAATTCCAGTGCGGACAAAGATAAGTAAACTTTTCTTTCTGATTCCATATACTGCGATAGAAATAGAATGCATCCTTCTCGAAGCCACAGGTATCCAGACAGCCGCAGCCTGCCGAGCGCTGCGGCCAGTTTGCTTCTCCCAGATAATCAATTCCGGTCCACATATAGTCACCGGCAACAAAATCGTGTACCATGGTGTAGCGAAGCAGCTTGCCAACCGTCACTGCCGCCGTATAATATGGCTTGTTCCAGAAGGATCCCGGCTCCACCTCAAAATTATACTCGCTGCGAATATAACCCGCGGATGGATTCTCTGTTCCAATCACACAGCGGTTTGGATGCTCCTCGCGGTCGGCATCGTATAAAAGTTCTGCGCGCTCTCTCCATCTGCCGACATAATTATAACCGACAACGTCAATCTCGTCCATAAATTCCTGTCTGGCAGAATACGGCTCTGCTGCGATCTGATCATGCGCCAATGTTACCTTTCGCGTCGGGTCAATGGTGTGGCAATACTTGCTCAGTTCAATGGCGAGTGCCTCGCCGCCCTCTACGACCTCCTCCGGGATTTCATTTCCAATGCTCCAAAGAACAACACCAGGGTGATTGCGGTCGCGATACAGCATCGTTTTTAAATCCCACTCATGGCATTTATCAAAGTACATCGAATAGCCGTGACTCTCGTGCGTGTTTGAGCCAATCTCCTTTGCCTTCATCACATGCCACTCGTCAAATGCCTCATCCATCACATAGAAGCCAAGCTCATCGCACAGATCAAGCAGTGCGGCATCCGGCGGATTGTGTGAGCAGCGCACGGAATTAACGCCCATATCCTTCAGCTTTTCGAGACGGCGTCTCCAAATTTGCGGTGGCACGGCAGCACCGACACATCCACCATCATGGTGCATACATACACCATTTAATTTCTCGCGTCTTCCATTGATCAAAAAGCCCTTCTTTGCATCAAACGCAACCACACGAAATCCCACCTTATCGGTACGCTCATCAATCACAACGTCATTTTCCTTTAAAACAGTAACCAGCTCATAGAGATATGGATGCTCATGATCCCAAAGTGTCGGGTCGGCAACGGACATACATGTTATCATTTCCAGCTGGCAAAGATCCTTCGGCACCTTTCCATCCATTCCAGTCAATACGGCTGCATCGCCATCTGCGGCTGTCCAGTCTGTTCCCAGTGCGATGTTCTTTGCGGCTATGGTCTGTCCGGATGCATCCAATAAAGTAAATTCAGCAGTCAATTTGCCTGATGATGCTGTTTTTGCTGCTTCCTGCGGTGCGTGAATCGTCATGGAAACATGAAGTGAGGCCTCTTTGCCCGAACCAGCTGAGTCGGCTGAATCGTTCGGATCATTTAAATCGTTTGAATTTGAATCCGAAACTGCCAATGTGCAGCATTTTTCTATATCCGTTGTCAGACTCATGCCGTAGCGTGCAATGTGGAGTGGATGACGCTTCTCTAACCATACATCTCTTGTGATTCCGGAACCGGAATACCAGCGGGAACCCGGCTGCATAGAGTTATCCACACGCACCAGAATCGTATTCTCACCATTGTGGACAAGTGCTGTGATATCCAGCTCAAACGGAGTATAACCATAGATATGACCACCCGCATATGTGCCATTTATAAAGACGCTGCTCTTCATATAAACACCTTCAAAATACAAAATAATCTGCCTGCTTTGAATATCCGCCTCTGAAATGGTGATCGTTCTCTGATACCAGCCGATTCCTGCCTTCGCATATCCGCCGGAGCCACATGTCGGCGACTCTTGGTCAAACGGATAGTCTGTACTCCAATCGTGCGGCAGCGTCACAGAGCGAAAGCCCTCCTTTGGTGCTGCTGTTTCGTCTTTTTGGGTTCTCTCATCCAGGCAAAATTCCCACCCGGCGTGCAATCTATACTTTTCCATGTTTGTAACCATATCCTTTCTCTGTTTGTAACTGTTTTGTATCTTCACTATCACGAGCTTTTGTATCTTTCCGGTCATCCATTTTCTTCTGTAAAAACACGATCGGTTGACTTGCGCACCAAAAGCTCATAATCCACATGACTCTTTTTCTGATACTCCTTGCTCTCCAGCGAGTTAAGCAGCTGATTGCAAACCATTCGCCCCACTCTCGCTGTCTGGACATTCACAGTCGTCACTGCCGGTGAAAAGCAGCTTAGATTTCTGCTGTTATACAGCGATGCAATTCCAATGTCTCTTGGAATCCGATAACCTTCTGCCAAAAATGCCGACAGCAGACTGGTGCAGATGATATCATCACCGCATACAACACAGTCAATACGCCTCGCCATCAGATCGCGCACAAGATTTTGAATAATGCCATACTTTGTGATGCCAAATTCCAACGGACTCCACTCGTAGGACAGCCCGCGTTTATAAAGCGCCCTGCAAAAGCCATCATAACGCTGCTTATTTACCGTATATTCCATATAGTCCAGCACAATGGCAAAATTACGATATCCTTTTGAAATCAGATAATTTGTCAAATCCTCTGATGCATGTCCATTGTCGATATCTACCTGAATCACAAAATCATTCTCATTTTGAATGCTTCCAGTCACTGCCACAGGAAATTGAATATCTGCCAGCCATTCAATCATCCGGTCATGCTCCATCGTTCTTGTCAAGATCACACCGTCGATTTTTTTCTTGCGGATCAGGCGTTCCACACCTGAATAATTGCTGCCTGCCGTATCGGTAATCATCACATCATAATCCCGTGAAGAAGCTTCCTCGCAAATTCCAATCAGGCACTCATGGAAATATTCTCCCCCCGTGCGGTATGCATCCGTTGGAAGCACCACTGCGATATTTCCTGTCTTTTCCGGTATCTTCTTTGGCTTTCGCTCCTCTGTTTGTGCCAGTTCCAGCACGCGCTCTCTTGTCTCTTTTCCGATTCTTCCTTTTCCTGACAGCGCTCTGGATACCGTACTCTTTGACACGCCAAGCTTTTCTGCCATCTGTTCGATTGTCATGATTCTCCCTCCCGCCGTCTTATTCAAAAAAAGAGCCGACCGTATGGCCGACTCTTTTCTAATCTGACAGATCCGTTCCCGTCAGTATTTCATGCCGGTTTGTTCTTATCTGTTTTCCTTACTCTCTGCTTTCAAGCCATGTGTTGTACTGAGACTTGAACTCATCAATTACATTCTGAAGACCTGCATCGTAGCACTTCTGATTCATCTCATCGATTGTTGCGTCTACATCATCTACCAGACCTAACTCAATCATTGGTACATAATCATTCAAAATGGAGATAACAGCATCTTCATATGGCTTAATGCTCGAATCATCAAATACAAATGTGATAGTCGGGTTCGATACCACGCGCTCTTTCCATGCATCTGTAATTGCTAACTCACGCTCCGGAGTACCGGACTCAGTCAAATCACCATTCTTAACTGCCCATGCTGCCGAAATGCAGCTTGGAGCATAATCAGCGGTCTTGTCTAACTTGGTGTAATTGCCCGCATCGTCGATGCTGTAATGGACACCCTCAACACCTAAGATAATCAGACGGTTCAGATAGGTATCAAACTTTAACAGATCAAGAACCATTGCGGCACGCTCCGGATTCTCAGATCCTGCTGTGATTGCCATATCGTTGTTGGAGTATGCTTCTGCATTTACAAGATTATCCTTGGTCAGATCGTATGCCATACACTCAACGCCCTCAGCCTTCTCTGCCTGCTTCATGTAGGTAAATACAGATGCGTTCCATGCAATAGATGCGCCCTGCAGAGCACCAAATGCATCATCATCGGTTACGGTATTTGTCAAGGCACTGCGGCTCCAGCATCCTGCATCTGCCATTTCCTTCATGTCGTATGCATACTGTCTGAATGGCTCATACTCATATACAAACTGGATGTCGTCTGCACTCGGCAGTTCACCTTCCTTATACTCGTAGATAAAATCCATGTAGTTGGAATCAAGTGCTAACATTGTATTTGTCTGCTGGCGGTAAACATCCCACAACTCATTATTATTGCCGGATGCAGCCAGTGCATAGATACCACTCTCTGGGGTCTCCTTCTCAGCGATTGTCAGCATGTACTGCTTATAATCATCCCAACTGTTTAACTCAGTCATATCATACTTTTCCATCAGATCCTGACGAACAGCTATGATTTTTCCCTGAGGCTGTGCAACATTTGACGGAACTGCGATGGTCTTTCCTGCAAGCGTTGTCTCATCCCAGCTCTCCTCTGCCTGATACTTAGATGCGAGCGGCATATACGTATTGATAAAGTCCTCACTCAATTCATAGAAGGAACCCTTTGCAGCTTCCGTATACATGTAGCACCACGGAGCAGTAAAGATCAAGTCAACCTGCTCACCACCTGCCAAAACAAGTGTATACATGGTTCCATAATCAGACCAGCTCATAAACGTAACATCAATCTGTGTGTTAAATGGTTCCAGGTATTCATTGATCTTTTCTTCTACCATATCCCAGTCGTTCGGTGTATCGCCGATCAGATACATGTTTACGGTATACGAATCGCTTAAATCGGTATCTGCGTACATCTCCGGTGTAGCGGTAATGGTTCCCTCTCCTACCTTATCCGGAAGATCGGAAAGGTCTGCTGCAAATGCCGGTACGCTGCCGAGCATTCCTGTAAGCATAGCTGCTGCCATTGTGAGTGATACTACATTTCGTTTCATAGATAATTCCTCCTTTATTTTATCGCTTTCATTATTTTTGTTATTAATTATTCTTTTTAACGATTGTTTTTTTGATTCTCATTTTGCTTCCCATTTTTAACCCTTTACGGCACCGATTGTAAGACCCTTTACGAAGTAACGCTGTACAAATGGATACAGCAAAACGATCGGTCCTGTTGCAATGACAGTCATCGCCATTTTCATACTCTCCAGTGGCACCGTATCAAGCGCGATACCTGATTTTTCTGCGACAATTCGCATCGCTTCGGCATTTCCAAGCATTCTTTGCAGGTAATACTGAAGTGTAAACATGTTATCCTTTGTGATAAACAACATACAGTTGTACCAATCGTTCCAGTAAGCCAGTGCAGAAAACAAACTAAGCGTTGCTATTAATGGCTTACTAAGCGGAAGGATCAGCTTTACAAATATGACAATATCATTTGCACCGTCGATCTTTGCCGACTCGGTGATCGCTGCCGGAATGCCGCTCATGAATGTCTTTGCAATAATCATGTTCCATACGGAGAACATCAATGGCAAAATCAATGCCCAGATGGAGTTCTTCATATTTAAATAACGTACACATAGAATGTACCACGGAACCAGACCGCCGTTAAACAGTGTGGTGAAGAAAAAGAAGAATGAAAACTTATTTCTCCACGGAAAATCTCTTCTGGAGAGAACATATCCGGTCATGGCTGCCAGCATTACAGCAAGCAGCGTTCCGAATAAAGTAACGCCAATCGTGACACCATATGCCATCAGGATACTGGTCGGATTTTTCAGTGATAAATGGTAGCTTTCAACGCTAAAATCAGTCGGAATCAGCGGATAACCATTTCGAATCAGCGATGCCTCATCGGTAAAGGATGCTACAATAATCAGATAAAATGGAATTACACAAATCAGGGCAAACAGACCGATCAGGATATAGCCAACCGCACGTATCGCGATGTCATCTTTTCCACGAACTCGTCTTCCACCTGTGAGTTCTTCATCAAAATTTTTAGCCATTGCACTTCCTCCCCTCTTAATACAGTGCGTAATCCGGATCTGCCTTCTTTACCAGAGCGTTGCATACCATGATGGTAACAAAACAGAGTACCGACTGATACAGACCTGCCGCTGCTGATACACCGATATCACTGTTTGTGATCAGAAGACGGAATACATACGTATCAATTACATCAGTCATTGGCTGAAGAAGTGCACTTGATTTTACTGTCTGATAGAACAGACCGAAATCTCCTCTGAAGATATTTCCAATCGCTAATAAAACCAATATAACCATGGTTGGCTTCAGACACGGGATGGTGATGTAGCGAATCTTCTTCCATGCACTTGCACCATCAATGGAAGCGGCCTCGAACATCTCCTGATCCAGTCCGGTAATCGCTGCCAGATAAACAACGGAACCATATCCGGTTTGCTTCCAGATCTTTAAGAATATCAATACAAACGGCCATGCACTCGGTGTGTTGTACAGATCAAATGGTGTTCCGCCAAGTGCCTTGATTACGTGGTTTACGATACCGCGCTCATAATTAAAGAAATTGTACATAACCGCACCTGCAACAACCCAGCTGATGAAGTACGGGAGGAACATAAAGGACTGCGCAATCTTTTTGAAATACTTGCTCGTAAGCTCGTTAATCAAAATCGCACTTCCCATCTCAAATACAACACCAAGGAAAATAAATGCGATATTGTACAGCAAGGTATTTCTCGTCACCATTCCCAACTTACCGGCAATCATCAATGACTTAAAGTTCTGCAGTCCAATCCATGGAGAATGATAAATTCCCCCCTTATACTGGTACTGCTTAAATGCAAGGATAATTCCCGTCATCGGTATGTAGGAAAATACAATTACGTAGCATACGGCCGGTGCCAGCATCAAAAGAAGCATCCAATGTTTTCTGATTACCTTAAAAAACGATTCTTTTTTGACTTTTGGCTGACCAGTTTTCTTTCCTTTTCCCATCGTTTCCCCCATTCTGTCGCTTTCGCGGCGTTTTTTTGCGCATCTTCTGCGTCTTTTTTGCTCTCATTTTCTTTGCTGTCTTTTTGTTTTTGTCGTTTTTAACTATACATTCATTATATTCGCTTTTGTTTTTGTTGTCTATTTGCACAATAAACAGGTTTTTTATTTTTGTTTTATATATTTTTCATAATTTCTATCCGGTTTTATTGCGCAACTTTTGTATTCTTTTTGCGCAACAGACATTTATTTATTCGATACTGGGGATTTCCGACAAAATCTTTCACTTTTGGTTATTATCTTTTGTATTATGATGATACCAGGGTCAAAATGCCTTTTGACCCCAACATCATTTTATTATGATACTGTATTTTGAGCAGTTCGCTTCAACGTTCCGCCTCGTAAATCACATTCGCTTCGGCTACTTCTATAAACTGACTCTGCCAAGACTGCTGCTGACTTATCTTACACAAGCAAGCTGCTCTCCGTCCACATACAGCTTACATGCTTGAACAGCAGTCAGCGCACGAAGGCTTTCGTCGGTGCAATTTTCCGGGTACTGACCGGTGAAATAAAACATCTCTGCGGTGTCACCTTCGACCAGAATATCGGCGTGATGGCCGTTTGTCTGGTCAGAAGGGTCCGTGCCCGGTTCTACGAGTAGATTTTCCGGGCAACGTTTCCAGTGCGCAAAATCCTCTGAAACGTATACAGAAAGCCCTTTCCAACAGTCATTGATCATCCATTTCTTACCGCCAAACTCGAATACGTTCGAGCCTTGTAAATGGTAAAATAAAAATGTACATTTAAAGGAAAATAAAAATGTACAAT
>CAVJTU010000066.1:0-17148 GCA_963652495.1 uncultured Oscillospiraceae bacterium | reverse complement strand
CCAAAAACATGATCAAGATTACGAATGTTTTTGAAGATTGCGAGAGTGCAAAGCATGTAGCAATCTGGTATCAAAGGGGCAAAATGCCTTTTGACCTCAACATCATAATATAAAATGAATGGGACATCCAAAGGCTGGTGCTGACAAAGTCGGTCTGCCTCTGGGTGTTTTTCTGTACTCTTTTTCTTATGTGCAATATGAACGAAAGAAACTGTAAAAAAGCAGCACTTTGACGCTTTATCAAAATGCATTGTATAAATACATAAAAACATAACAAAAAATTTATTTTGTTTTTGAAAAACAGGTATTGACGTAATTTAATTCATGTAGTACGATGTACGTGTCGGTTTTAGACCGTGGTTGGTTGACCTCCCGATTGACAGCACAGTTTAGACATCCTTAGGTTTCGGGTTGGAAAATAGATAGGGTGAAAAAATATATTCACTCCGTTATTTGGGAACAGAGCCGGATAACGTAAAACGTCGCCCAGAGCGGCAGATTGAGAGGTCATAATGTCTTACGTAGATGAAGTGCTGCAGTTAGTTGCAGAAAAGAATCCTGGAGAAAAGGAGTTTCAGCAGGCAGTTAAGGAGGTTCTTGATTCCCTTCGTCCGGTAATCGAGGCGAATGAGGAGCAGTATCGCAAGGACGCACTGCTTGAAAGAATGACAGAGCCGGAGCGTATCATTACATTCCGTGTACCGTGGGTAGATGACAATGGACAGGCACATGTAAACAGAGGATTCCGCGTACAGTTTAACAGTGCAATCGGACCGTACAAGGGTGGTCTTCGCCTTCATCCGTCTGTAAATCTGGGTATTATTAAGTTCCTTGGATTTGAGCAGACCTTTAAGAACTCCCTGACCGGACTCCCGATCGGTGGCGGCAAGGGTGGTTCCGACTTCGATCCGAAGGGTAAGTCTGATCGTGAAATTATGAAATTCTGCCAGAGCTTTATGACAGAGCTGTATCGTCATATTGGCGCAGATACGGATGTACCGGCTGGTGATATCGGTGTAGGCGGAAGAGAGATCGGTTATCTGTACGGACAGTACAAGAGACTGACCGGACTGTATGAGGGTGTTTTGACCGGTAAGGGACTGACCTATGGCGGTTCTCTTGCAAGAACAGAGGCTACTGGTTATGGTCTGGTATACATGGTTCGTGAAATGCTGTTAAATGCAGGTCTAACCATGGAAGGAAAGACAGTTGCAGTTTCCGGTTCCGGCAACGTTGCAATCTACACCACTGAGAAGGCTCAGCAGTACGGAATGAAGGTTGTTACTTTAAGCGATTCCAACGGTTGGATTTATGATCCGAACGGCATCGATCTGGATCTGGTAAAAGAGATTAAGGAAGTTCGCCGTGGAAGAATCAAGGAGTACGCAGAGGCTAAGCCAGGTGTTGAGTATCATGAGGGCAAGGGTGTATGGAGTGTTAAGTGTGATATCGCTCTTCCATGTGCAACTCAGAACGAGCTGGATCTTGAGGATGCAAAGCAGTTAAAGGCAAACGGATGCTTCTTAGTAGCAGAGGGTGCTAACATGCCATCCACCAGAGAGGCTACCGACTTCTTCTTAGAGAGTGGAATGATGTTCATGCCAGGAAAGGCTGCAAACGCAGGTGGTGTTGCTACATCCGCACTTGAGATGAGCCAGAACAGCGAGAGACTTTCCTGGACATTCGAGGAAGTTGATGAAAAGTTACATAACATCATGATCAACATCTTCAAGAAGGTTGATGCAGCAGCTAAGAAGTATGGCTACGAAGGAAATTATGTAATGGGTGCAAACATTGCAGGTTTCGAGAAAGTCGTAGATGCGATGAACGCTCAGGGTATTGTTTGATTTAAACATCTATAGAGTTCGATAAACAGATGCGCATATGAATAGAGGTACCGGGCAGAAATGTCCGGTGCCTTTTCGCGTTAAAAAATAAGAAAATTTCTTGTAAAATTAGGATTGCTGTTTTATAATGTGATAAGATACAGGGGAAGAAAATCAGAAGCCTCACCGTGCTTGCACGGGAGGGATTCTGATTTTATGACCCGCCAAAACATGAGGAAGTAGCCCAAAGGGCGAATTCCGAATGTTTTCAGGATTTCGAGAGTACGAAGTACGGAGAAATCCGTGGTATCTTATCAAGATACAGGAGAAGAGGATTGGAAGCCTCACCGTGCTTGCACGGGAGGGATTCTGATTTTATGACCCGCCAAAACATGAGGAAGTAGCCCAAAGGGCGAATTCCGAATGTTTTCAGGATTTCGAGAGTACGAAGTACGGAGAAATCCGTGGTATCTTATCAAGATACAGGAGAAGAGGATTGGAAGCCTCACCGTGCTTGCACGGGAGGGATTCTGATTTTATGACCCGCCAAAACATGAGGAAGTAGCCCAAAGGGCGAATTCCGAATGTTTTCAGGATTTCGAGAGTACGAAGTACGGAGAAATCCGTGGTATCTTATCAAGATACAGGAGAAGAGGATTGGAAGCCTCACCGTGCTTGCACGGGAGGGATTCTGATTTTGCACTCGGTATCTGATCAGGACATAGATGTGGAAAGGAAAAAAGTAAGAATGAATAAGTCCCACAGGAAAAAGAAGGATTCTTTCAAAATTGTATATATCATATTGGGAATTGAAATGTTGGTGACGGTAGCGGTGATCGGCTATATGGGTTATCATTACGGAAGTATTTTATTATCTGGTTTTAAAAATTCCAAAACAAATACAAGTACAAATGCGCAGACGCCGGTACAGGATCTTGGTTACCCGATTGATGTGGATGCACAGGCATCCACGAAGCAGGCTCAGGCAGAGACGGAGTCAGCTTCAGAGGAAGTATTTAAGCCAACAAGCGCAACACTCGTGGCAGTCGGTGACAATCTGATGCATCGTTCCTGTACGCTCAGCGCGCAGAAGACAGACGGAACCTATGATTTTACCAATCATTTTGCCAACATGGCAAGCATCTTTCAGGCAGCAGATCTGGCAGTGCTTAGTCAGGATACTGTACTTGGCGGCATTGAACTTGGTACTACGTCAACTGAGACGGGTATTTTTAATACAGCAATTGAGTTGGCAGACGGCATCCGCGATGCGGGTATCAATGTTGTGCTAGCAGCGAACAATCATATCATGGACGAGGGGCGCGATGGTCTGAACACCATGATGAGCTATTTCAGCACAAATTGCCCGGATGTGACTCTTCTTGGTGTGAACGGCTCCAGAGAGGCAAAGGATGCTCCAGTCTATGTCGAAGCGAATAATATCAAGATCGCGATGATCAACTACAGTTATGGCTCGAACCAGACAGCCGCTCTGGATGGAAGTCCGTATCTGTTGAATGAGTACGATGAGAGTTGGCTGTCTGATATTTTAGATCAGGCACGCGATGAAGCTGATTTTATCATTGCATTCCCATTTTGGGGTGAGCAAAACAACATGGATTATACGGAAGAGCAGGAACAGCAGGCACAGTTTCTTGCAAATAACGGCGTAGATCTGATCATCGGCTCTTATCCACATGTGGTTGAGCCTGTTAAGTGGGTGACGGCAGACAATGGTGATCATACACTTGTCTATTATTCTCTTGGTAATTTCCAGTCTATTCAGAATACACTGGAGAATATGCTCGGAGGTCAGGCAAATGTGACGATCAAAAAGGATGAGAATGGAACTTATATTTCAGATTACTCGCTTGATTTTGTTGTAACTCACTATGAGCAAAAAGAGTCCAGCGAATATTATGACATTGTTACAACTTATCCGCTGTCTGATTACACAAGTGATCTGGCTTCCCGTCATGGCATGACCGTGTCAGGAAGTGACAGCTTCAACCTGGCATCCTTACAGGGATTAAGCAGTCAGATTCTGTCAAAGTGTGAGCTGGGTGAGACATATGCACCGACTACATCAGACGAAGTGTCAGCAAATGGAGAAAATTAAATTGAAGACAACTAAGACGAAAAATGCAAATAAGTGTGCAGCGGCCGGTATATGCGGCGGCTGCTCTTATATTAATGGAAGTTATGAGAAACAGCTTCAGGAAAAAGAGCAATATGTGAAGACACAATTAAAGGGAATCTGTCCGGTAGATCCAATCATTGGAATGGAGGAGCCGTATCATTACCGCAACAAGGTGACAGCAACCTTTTCTTATAAGAAAGGAGAGATCCTGTCCGGAATTTACGAGGAGGGCAGTCACAGCGTGGTGCCGGTGGATTTTTGTCTGCTTGAGGATCAGACGGCAGATCAGATTATCTGTGACATCAGAGGATTACTCAAATCCTTCAAGGTAACGATCTACAGTGAGCGAACACGCTATGGTCTGCTGCGCCACGTGATGATCCGGCGCGGCTTTACGACAGGTGAGATACTTGTCATTCTCGTTGTCACATCCCCTGTATTCCCATCCAAAAATAACTTCGTAAAGGCACTGAGAAAGCTGCATCCGGAGATTACAAGTGTTGTATTAAACATCAACGATCGCATGACCAGCATGGTACTTGGCGAGCGAAATGTTATCCTGTATGGAAAAGGCTATATTGAGGACGTGCTTTGCGGCAATCGCTTCCGTATCTCAGCGCAGTCGTTCTATCAGGTCAATCCGGTGCAGACACAAAAGCTGTATGAAAAGGCAGTCGAGCTGGCGAATCTCACCGGAAATGAGATTGTGATTGATGCTTATTGCGGAATTGGAACCATCGGAATGACGGCATCATCCAAGGCAAAAACAGTGCTTGGAATCGAACTGAATTCACTTGCCGTAAAGGATGCGATTGCGAATGCAAAGGCAAATCATGTGACCAATATTCATTTCCTTCAAGGGGATGCAGGAGAGCAGATGACACAGATGGCCGAGGAAGGCAGCTGTGCCGATGTGGTATTTATGGATCCGCCGAGAAGCGGAAGCAGCGAAGCCTTTATGGACTCCGCAGCCATTCTTGCGCCAAAGCGCATCGTATATGTTTCGTGCAATCCGCAGACATTAGCAAGAGATCTGAAATACTTTGCTAAGAAAGGATATCATGCAAAGCAGGCGACACCGGTTGATATGTTTCCGTGGACAAAGGCAGAGCATGTGGAGACGGTCTGTCTGCTTGAAAAGACGAGACGATAAGTCGTTAAAGGAGGAGAAAAAGTCATGGCAGTATATCAGTTGGAAAATGAGCATATTTATCTGGAAATCGAAAGCCACGGTGCAGAGTTGGTGCGCCTGACGGGCAAAAAGACAAAGAAAGAGTATTTATTTGATGCCAATCCAAAGTATTGGAAGCGCCATTCACCAGTGTTGTTTCCGTTTGTCGGCGGTGTAAAGAATAAGCAGTATCGCTACAATGGAACAGCCTATGCCATGTCTCAGCATGGTTTTGCAAGAGATATGGAGTTTACACTGGAAAGTCGGACGGCTGATATGCTGTGGTTTGTTCTGGAATCGGATGAGAATACAATAGCAAAATATCCATTTGCATTTCGTCTGGAGATCGGCTATCAGTTGAAGGAGACGAGCGTATCGGTATTATGGAAGGTAACAAATACAGATACGAAGGAAATGTATTTCTCCATCGGTGCGCATCCGGCATTCTTTGCCGGCATGACACTTGAGAATGGTGACGACACGGATCACATCCACGTTGGTGACAATACTGCCGGCACGTTTCTATGTTATCACATCTCCAAAGACGGCATGGCTCTTGAGAATGATACTGTTACCTTGCCGCGTGATCTGCCGCTGACAGCAGATCTGTTTGCAAGAGATGCCATCATTTCAAAAGATGAGCAGGCATCACGTCTGGCGTTGGCATATCCGGATGGGCAGGAGTATGTTACTTTACAGTTTGATGCACCGATCTTTGGACTGTGGGCTCCGACAAGCGATGCACCATTTGTCTGCTTAGAGCCATGGCACGGAAGATGCGATTCCGATGATTTTACCGGAACGTTGCAGGAGCGCGCATATGGCAATACATTGGAAGCCGGCAAGACTTTTAACAGCATTTATACGATTGGATTGCCATTGGAATAAAGAAACTGATAGAAGAAAAACAATGGTAACTATTCGGAGAAAAATAGAAATTCATTAAAATAGAAAACCTTAGATGATAGAATCAGGAGTATAGTGACATGATTTATATCGGAAATCACGTTTCCTCTTCAAAAGGCTATGAGGCAATGGGAAGGCAAGAGGTAAAGCTCGGCGGCAACACATTTGCCTTTTTTACCAGAAATCCAAGAGGCGGAAGCGCAAAAGAAATTAAGAAAGAGGATGTAAAGAATCTTCTTTCACTGATGAAAGAGCATGAATTTGGCCCGCTTGTCGCGCATGCACCATATACGATGAATGTCTGTGCCGCAAAAGAGGATATCCGAAAATTTTCTGTAGAGATGTTAAAAGATGATATCAAACGAATGGAATATCTGCCGGGTGCATTCTACAATTTCCACCCGGGTTCTCATGTCGGACAGGGAAGCGAGGTTGGGATTGAACTTATCGCTGCGGCACTAAACGAGTGCTTGAGCAGTGCGCAGAGTGTGACCGTGCTGTTAGAGACAATGGCAGGAAAAGGAAGCGAGGTTGGCAGAAGTTTTGAGGAACTGCGCGCGATTATTGATCGTGTTTCCTGCAAGGAAAAACTCGGTGTCTGCTTTGATACCTGTCATGTATGGGATGGAGGCTACGATATCGTAAATCATTTAGACGAGGTGCTTACCGAGTTTGACCGTATCATCGGTCTGGACAAGCTTTGTGCGGTGCATTTAAACGACAGCATGAACGACTGCGGTGCGCATAAGGATCGCCATCAGAAGCTTGGTCTAGGAAAGATTGGAGAAGATGCATTGAGAAGAGTCGTTACCCATCCGGCATTACAGGGACGTCCATTTATTTTAGAGACGCCGAACGAGGATGATGGCTACGCAAGAGAAATCGCCATGGTACGTGAGTGGCAGGGGAGATAATGTAAGTTCACGGGTCGAACCGCTTTCGTAAACTTCGCACCCGTGAACACAAAAATACAAACAAAAAACGCAGGAGGAAGCGTGATGGATCAATTATTGTATGGATGTGCATATTATGATGAATACATGCCGTATGAGCGGCTTGACACTGACCTTGCCATGATGAAAAAGGCAGGCATCAATGTAATCAGGATCGCGGAGTCGACCTGGAGCACGGAAGAACCGGAGGATGGCGTGTTTGATTTTTCTCATGTCACAAAGGTACTCGATGCATGTGAGCATGAGAAAATGCAAGTCATCATTGGAACACCGACATATGCAATTCCGGCATGGATGGCAAAGAAGTATCCGGATATCATGGTAACGGATAAGAGTGGCCGCCGTCCCTACGGTGCGCGCCAGATCATGGACATCACGCATCATGCGTACCGTTTTTATTGTGAGCGCATCATCCGAAAACTCATGGAGACGGCAAAGGGCTATTCCTGCGTGATCGGATTCCAGTTGGATAATGAGACAAAACATTTCGGCACGAGCAGCGAAAACGTGCAGCAGGCATTTGTCGCATGGATCAAGAAGCAGTACAATGGCGATATTGAAAAGTTGAATCACGATTTCGGTCTGGATTATTGGAGCAACCGTATTAACAGCTGGGAGCAGTTTCCAAATGTAAGCGGTACGATCAATGGCAGCCTTGGCTGCGCATTTGAGCAGTTCCAGAGAAGCCTTGTGACAGAATTTCTGTTATGGCAGAGGAGCATCGTGCAGGAGTATCTGCGTGACGATCAATTTGTGACGCATAATTTTGATTTTGCATGGAAAGGGCATTCCTATGGTGTTCAGCCGGATGTCGATCACCCGGCGGCAGCAAAGGCACTCACGATTGCCGGCTGCGATATTTACCATCCGTCGCAGGAAGATCTGACCGGAAAGGAGATTTCTTTCTGCGGTGATCTGACACGTTCACTGAAAAAAGACAACTATCTGGTGATCGAGACTGAGGCGCAGGGCTTCCCGGAGTGGACACCATATCCGGGTCAGTTAACACTGCAGGCATTCTCACATTTGGCAAGTGGTGCCGACAGCGTCATGTACTGGCACTGGCATTCCATCCACAATGCCTGCGAAACCTACTGGAAGGGTATCTTGAGCCATGATTTGCAGGAAAATGAGATTTATCGCGAAGTATGTCAGGTAGGAAAATCCTTCGCATCGCTCAGTGATAAGCTGATTCATTTAAAGAAGACAAATAAAGTGGCCATTATGGTCAGCAACGAATCACTGACGGCGCTCAACTGGTTTGCTATTCCGGGCGGAAAGCTTTGCTATAATGATGTCGTTCGTTGGATTTACGACGCACTGTATGAGCAGAATGAAGAGTGCGATATCATCTGGACCGACGAGACCAATCTCAATCAATATAAAGTAATCTTCGTTCCGGCGCTTTACAGTGCGCCAAAGGAGGTTTTCGCGCGCTTGTCTGCATTTGCGGCAAACGGAGGAACTCTGGTCGCCACATTTAAGACTGGCTTTACCGATGAGCATGTGAAGGTAAATTGTGACAGCCAGCCAGCTGGCCTTTCTGAGTGCATGGGTGTCGGTTATGACCGTTTTACTGCACCGAAAAATGTCGGCCTGTCCGGTGAGACCTTTGGTCTGTCCAAGGATGCGCTGCAGGTACAAGACTTTATGGAGTTAGTAAAGTCTGCAGGAGCAAAAGTACTTGCGTCCTACGATCATTACATGTGGAAGGAATATGCCGCTGTGACGGAAAACAACTGGGGTGCAGGTCGTTGCTATTACATTGCCTGTAAGACAAGCAGCGAATACATAAAAAAGCTTATAGGACGCATCTTAAAGGAAGCAGGACTTTGGAACTGGAAACAGGAAATTGCCTTCCCGGTGATCATAAAAGAGGGTATGAATCAGGAAGGAAAAACCATTCGCTATCTGTTCAATTATTCAGGAAAAGAGCAGAGCGTGAAGCTTCCGAAGGAGGCACCAAAAGCATCCAGAGTGCTCAAAGAAGAGGGCGCAACCCAGAAGAAAGAGCGTCTGGTGCTGGCTCCGTGGGGCTTTGTGGTAGAGGAGATTTGAATAATAGAAAATATAAAAAGTAACTATTCAGAACCCCATTCGCAAAACTGCACGTTCCGTGCATCGCTGCAAGCAGCTTTGTTTTGTTCATGTGGTTACTTCGCCATATAAAATTACCTTGCTGTGTGAATGCAAGCATTCACAGCAAGTAATTTTACATGGCTCTGAATAATTAACAAAAAAGAGGGAAACACTTATGAATCTTGATATGACAAAAGGCAGCCCATTAAAGCTGATCTTAAAATTTTTGATTCCGGTTTTGCTAGGATGCTTATTCCAGCAGCTGTACAACATGGTCGACACGATCATTGTAGGAAAATGTGTCGGCGCAGATGCACTCGCTGCAGTAGGAGCAACCGGAACAATCGTCTTTTTCATTCTTGGTTTTATGAATGGACTTACAACAGGATTTACTGTCCTGTCCTCCCAACGCTACGGGGCAGGCGACTATGAGGGACTTAGAAAGAGCGTTGGAAATGCATTTGTACTCGGTCTGATTGTCACCATAATCATGACCGTACTTAGTCTGCTTGGCATGGACGGACTGCTTCGCATCATGCAGACACCGGAAGATATCTTTGACATGTCCAAGCAGTATATTGTCATCATCTGCGCCGGAATTATTTTTACAACACTGTATAACCTGACTGCAAGCATTCTGCGTGCAGTCGGAAATAGCAAAGTGCCGCTTTATTTTCTGATTTTATCGGCATTGTTAAATGTTGTTCTTGACCTGTTCTTTATCATGGTATTGTCATGGGGAGTAGCAGGAGCAGCGATTGCTACCGTTATTTCACAAGGCGTTTCCGGCATTTTATGTCTGGTATTTTTGCTGACCAAGGTGGACATACTGAAGCTGAAGAAGGAGCATTTTGAACTCGATCCGGTTGGCGCTAAGATACAGCTGGCAATCGCAATCCCTATGGCACTTCAGTTTTCAATCACGGCAATCGGAACCATGATTTTACAAGCGGCACTGAATTTGCTTGGTTCTACTGTAGTGGCGGCATATACAGCTGCATGCAAGGTAGAGCAGTTGGTAACGCAGGCATTTCAGGCAATGGGCATGACAATGGCTACCTACAGTGCACAAAACTGGGGTATCCATTCGACTGACCGTATCCGTAAGGGACAAAAAACAGCCATGGTTCTCAGCTGTACATACGCAGTAATCATTTACTTTGTCGTATTGGCGATCCTTCCGTTTATGACATCACTGTTCTTTGATGGTGATATTACTGTAGTTATCGGATATGTGCGCGAGTATATTCAGATCTGCGGAGTATGTTTTATTCCGCTTGGTATGATCTTCATTTACAGAAATGTTCTTCAAGGCTGCGGATACGCACTCTTTCCGACACTTGGCGGTGTAGTGGAGCTTGTCAGCCGAAGCATTTTTGCTTTTCTTGCAGCTCGTGCAAAGAGTTATACCGGAATTTGTATCTCAAATGCGAGTGCATGGGTGACAGCCGGAATTTTCCTTTGGATTGCGTATCTGTTTATCATGAAGGATATTTTAAAGAAAGATAAGGAAAGAGCACAGCAAAAACAAGAAAGGTCTATTTAATTTATGATAGAAACAGCACAGAAAAAAGAACGTTTTCTTCTGGTTGCGGTCAATACCGCAGAGGAGAGCAGAGTAAAGGCATCGCTTGAGGAACTCGCTCTTTTAGTAGATACGGCAGGCGGCGAGGCTGTTGGTTCCATCTACCAGAATTTGGATCATCCAATTTCAGCGACCTATGTAGGAAAGGGAAAGATCGAAGAGATTCGCCAGCTGGCAGACGAGCTTGATGCAGACGGTATCGTATGTGATGACGAGCTGTCGCCGGCACAGATGAAAAATCTGGAGCAGGAACTTGATCTGCGCGTACTCGACCGAACCATGGTCATTTTGGATATCTTTGCGGCGCGTGCAAGAAGCAGCGAGGGAAAGATTCAGGTAGAACTGGCACAGCTTCGTTACCGCGCAAATCGCCTGACCGGAATGGGACAGGAAATGTCAAGACTTGGCGGTGGTATCGGTACAAGAGGACCGGGCGAGAGTAAGCTTGAGACGGATCGCCGTCTGATTCATCAGCGAATCGGTCAGCTGAAAGCAGAGTTAGAGCAGGTGAAGCGTACCAGAGAGGTGACAAGAAAAAAAAGAATGGATACGCATATTCCGGTGGCAGCCATTGTCGGCTATACCAATGCCGGAAAATCCAGCTTGTTAAATAAACTGACCGGTTCTGATGTACTCGCAGAGAACAAGCTGTTTGCAACGCTTGATCCGACTACAAGATTATTAAATTTAGGAAATGATGAGCCGCTTCTGATGACCGATACAGTAGGCTTTATTGACAAGCTGCCGCACAATTTGATCGATGCCTTCCGCAGCACCCTAGAGGAGGCAAAGTATGCCGATCTGATTATTCATGTGGTCGATATTTCAAATCCTGAGCACGATTCTCAGATGCAGGTTGTTTACCAGACTTTGAAGGAACTGGGCGTTGAGGGAAAGCCAATCTTTACATTGATGAATAAACAGGATCTGCTGTCCGAGGAGGAAAAGGCGCTGCTTGTCCGCGATATGCAGGCAGACCGTACAATCGAGATTTCCGTCAAGGATGGCACAGGTCTTGATGAACTGCGCGATGTGCTATTAAGTTTTCTTCGTGATCGAAAGAAGTATGTGGAGCGTTTGTATGGCTACGATGAGATGAGCAAAATTCAGCTGCTTCGCAAGTACGGACAGATTGTGACAGAGGAGTACCGCGATGACGGCGTAGCCATTACCGGGTATGTTCCAAATGAGTATTATAATCAAATTCAGTAAAACCGGGAAGTTAACGCAGGAATCTGCATGATATTTTCAAAAGAACAGGAGGATCCGAAAATGGAGCAAACAACTCAGAAGAGAATGGAAGGTACGCATATCGTTGCCGGAATCGTGGCACACGTAGATGCAGGAAAAACGACCCTGGCTGAGAGTATGCTCTATCTGACCGGAGAAACGAGAAAACTGGGAAGGGTTGACCATAAGGATGCATTTTTGGATACGTATGAGCTGGAAAAAAATCGAGGAATCACGATTTTTTCTAAGCAGGCAGAACTGTCCTTGAAGACAAGAAAGTTAACATTGTTAGACACACCCGGTCACGTGGATTTTTCAGCAGAAATGGAGCGCACGCTTTCGGTGCTTGATTATGCGATTTTAGTCATCAGTGTGGCAGACGGTGTTTCCGGGCATGTGCAGACGTTGTGGCGTCTGTTAAAGCAGTACAATGTTCCCGTCTTTCTCTTTATCAACAAGATGGATCAGCAGGGTGCTGACCGTGAGGGAACACTTTCACAGCTGCAAAAGCGTCTCGATGGGCGGTGTGTGGATTTTTCGGATTCAGAAAACTTTGATGAGCGTCTGGCAGAGACGGATGAAGAACTGTTAGAGCATTTTTTTGAAACAGGCAGCATTACAATGGAACAGATTCGCGCACAAATCAAGGCGCGAAAGCTGTTTCCGTGTTATTTTGGTTCGGCATTAAAGATGCAGGGCGTGAGCGAATTTCTGGAAGGCTTTGAAACGTATACGGTATTAAACAAGTACGGTGAGGATTTTGGCGCGCACGTGTTTAAGATCGCCAGAGATATACAGGGAAAACGTCTGACATATTTGAAAGTGACAGGCGGTATGCTAAAGGCAAAGCAGGTGATTGGCGAGGAAAAAGTGGATCAGATTCGCCTGTATTCCGGTGCTTCCTTTACACCGATTGCAGAGGCAGCGTCAGGCATGGTCTGTGCCGTAACCGGATTGAATGATACATTTGCGGGGCAGGGACTTGGCTGTGAGATGCAGGCGCAGACACCGATTCTCGAACCGGTTCTTACATATTGTGTGTCTTTCCCACCGGAGATTGATATTCATGAGATGTATCGAAAGCTGTCCGTACTAGAGGAGGAAGAGCCGCAGCTGCAGCTTGTATGGCAGGAGGAACCGAGTGAGATTCATGCACGCGTCATGGGTGAGGTACAGATTGAGATTCTGCAGAGTCTGATTCGTGAGCGATTCGGCGTGGAGGCATCGTTTACCTCAGGAACCATTATCTATAAGGAAACTGTTGAAAATACCGTTGAGGGAATTGGTCATTTTGAGCCGCTTCGCCATTATGCAGAGGTACATCTTCTGATTGAACCGGGAGAACTGGGCAGCGGCATGGTCTATGAGACGAATTGCAGTGAGGATATGCTTGCAAAGAACTGGCAGCGCCTTGTACTGACACATCTTGAGGAAAAGCATCACAAGGGCGTGCTGACAGGCTCAGAGTTAACTGATACAAAGATTACATTGATTGCAGGACGTGCGCATATTAAGCACACGGAAGGCGGCGATTTTCGTCAGGCAACTTACCGCGCGGTGCGTCAGGGTCTGATGCAGGCAAGGAGCCGACTGCTTGAACCTGTCTATGCGTACCGCCTTGAGATTCCGTCGGAGTGTATCGGAAGGGCAATGAATGATATCCAGCAGATGTGCGGCACATTTTTGGCACCTGAGCAGGAGGGTGAGATGAGCATCCTTTCCGGAACTGCGCCGGTGTCTTTGATGCGCGGCTACCAGCGGGAAGTCATTGCTTACAGCAGAGGACGCGGACAAATTTTTTGCACGTTAAAGGGCTATGCGCCTTGTCACAACGAGGAAGAAGTGATTGAGCGCATTGGTTATGTGGCAGAGGCAGACCTGGCAAACACGCCGGATTCGGTATTTTGTGCGCATGGTGCCGGCTTTGTTGTTCCATGGTACGAAGTGCCGGACTATATGCATATAGAGGGCATGGAGCAGGAAAACGAGGATGAAATGCTGCAGCGCGCTGCCGAGCAGGCCAGACGCACAAAGCAAGAGACTGCGCGTGCGCTTAAGGATTACGAGGCAGAAAATGAGGAACTAAAGCAGATCTTTGAACGAACCTACGGCCCGGTAAAGGTGTACCGACAGGATGATGAGGAACAATATCAGTCCTCTGCACCGAAGGGAGTATCTACTTATCGCCCTTCTAAGAAAAAGCAGCCGGAGGAGGAATATCTGCTTGTTGATGGCTATAATATCATATTCGGATGGCCGGAGCTAAATGAGCTTTCTAAGACCGATATTGCGGCGGCGCGCCTGACGCTGATGGACATTTTGAGTAATTATCAAGGCTACAGCAAGTGTAAGCTGATTCTTGTTTTTGATGCATATAAGGTACAGGGCGGCATCGAGCATGTTGAAAAGTATCACAATATTTATATTGTATATACAAAGGAAGCGGAGACGGCAGATCAGTATATCGAAAAAACAGTCCATGCGATTGGAAGAAAGTGCCACGTTACCGTGGCCACGTCAGACGGTCTTGAACAGGTTATTATTCTCGGACAGGGCGGTGTGCGCATGTCAGCACTTGGATTAAGGGAGAGAATTGAGAGCGCAGGTCATGAAATTCGCGAGATGTGCGGCACAAAATCAGACAGCGGAAAGGTCTATCTGTTTCATGAGACATCTGATGAAGTGAAGAAAAAACTGGATAAGATTCGTCTGAATGAGAAAACAAAGAGTGATGAATGAGACTGAGAGGAGAAGAAATCCGATGAAAGGAAAAAAAAGATCCCTTGCAGAGAAGATAAAAAATGAGGGATGGCTGCAGCTTGACCGCCATCCGCTTGCAGTGTGGTTTGGCAGCACATTTGTAACTGTTTTTCTGCTGGAACTGCTTAGTCGAAAGTCATTGATCAGTTTGCTGCGTTTTTTATTTATGACGCCGCATTTGTTCTTTATGAATTTTATGATTGTGCTTGCTACGTATTCGCTGATGTTTTTGACGAAGCGTTGGGGCTTTGTACGGGGAATTGTGGCAATTTTCTGGGGTGCGGTCGGTGTGACAGACTTCGTGCTTTTAATGTTTCGTACCACGCCGTTTAACTGGCATGATTTGAGCCTGATCGATTCGGCAATGCAGGTTATGAATCACTATGTTTCGGGAATCGGTTTTGTGGCAATCGCAGCGGTGATCGTGGCATGTATTGTATTAGCGGTTGTGCTGTTTCGGAAGGCTGCACGTCTTACAAAGCGACCGGATTACAAAAAGGGAGCAGCCAGTGTGGTTGCAGTTTGTTTGCTGACGGTATATTTCTGGTCGGTAGGCCGTTGGTCTTCCATTTTGCCGCGTAACTTCAGCAACATCGCAGAAGCCTATCAAACCTACGGACTGGCATATTGCTTTGCCAATTCATATATCAGTACCGGAATTTCCAAGCCGGACGACTACGATGCACAGAAGGTGGAAAATATCTTAGATGAGGAAGTCGTGCCTGTCAATACAGAGGTTGAGATCGACCCGGTTGAGACACAGATGGCAGAGGAAGAGACAGAAGAGGTCTACGAGGAGGAGACAAAGGCATCTATTGATGAGTACGAGAACAATGGTGTGAATGTGATTTACCTTCAGCTGGAGTCCTTCTTTGATATCACGGATTTGAATGATGTGGTCGTAAATGAAGATCCGATACCAAACTTCCGTCATCTGTTTGAGACATGTTCTTCCGGATTTTTGAGCGTTCCATCCGTCGGTGCTGGAACAGCAAATACGGAGTTTGAAATTTTAACTGGTATGAATCTGGACTTCTTTGGCTGCGGTGAATATCCGTATCAGACGGTGCTTCGAGAGCAGACCTGCGAGAGCCTTCCGTATTGCTATGACAATATCGGCTATACTGCACATGCGATCCATAATAATTCAGCTACGTTCTATAATCGAAACATGGTATTCTCACGTCTCGGATTTGATACCTTTACCAGTATTGAGTACATGTACAATCTGACTTATACGCCGGAGAATTGGGCAAAGGATAAGGTGCTGACTTCAAATATCATTGAGGCGATGGAGTCAACCGACACGAGTGATTTTATCTATACGATTTCCGTTCAGGGTCATGGTTCCTATCCGACGGAAAGTGTGCTGTCAAATCCGCATATCAAGGTAACGCTAAGCACAGACGATGTCAGCAGACAGAATCAGCTGACCTACTATGCAAATCAGATTTATGAGATGGATCTGTTCGTGTCCGATCTGATCAGACAGCTGAAGGACTTCGATGAGCCATGTATTCTTGTTATGTATGGCGACCATCTGCCGAGCCTTGGTATCGAGGAGACCGAAATGAATCAGGGAAATCTGTTTACTACAAAGTATGTTCTTTGGAGCAATTTCCAGATGGAAAAGCAGGACAAGAATGTAGAGGCATATCAGCTGGGTGCGTATGTAATGCAGCGAATGGGCATCAACGAGGGCATCATGTTCCGTTACCATCAGAAATACTTCAAGGAAGAAAATCCAAACGAAAATTCCTACCTTAATTCCATGGCAATTATTGAATATGATATGCTGTATGGCGATCAGGAGGTATTTGGCGGTACGAATCCATATCAGCCGACAAAGCTTCAGATGGGTATTGTGCCGATTACGTTGGACCGTGTGGTGTACAAGGATGGCACGATGTGGCTGTATGGAAATAATTTCAATGAGTTTTCAATAATCATCATAAACGGAAAGCAGTATAAGCCAACGTCGCAGCGTCTAAATCTGATTAAGCTGGAGGGGCTTGATCTGGACGGAGATATCGAGGTATGCGTAGCGCAGCAGGATAATTATGGAAAGACGATCCTTAGTACCACGAAGAATTGCAAGCTGACGATTGAGAGTGGAAAGAGCGGGGAGTGATGTGCCGCAAAAGGGGTGTGGAGACCGGAAGATTATGAAAGTGCAATTCGGCAGATTTACGAAAGGCGCTGAGGTGGCTGGCTTTGTCGGCGAACCTGATCAGCGCGCCCACTACGTGCTTTGTTATGGTACAAGCTATCGGGCAGCGCGCTTTTACGGTGTCGCCTCGTAAAGTCCAGCCACCTCAGCGCCCACGACACATTGCAGTTTTCGGGCCATAACTTAGAATCGGCGAACCGCTTTCGTAAAACTTCCCCGTGAACCGCAGCGATAGTTTCGATTGACGTATGGCGAAAAGTGAGATATGATGATATCAGGGTCAAAAGGTCAGAAAGCCGATGCAAGCTTGCTTGCAAGAGGATTTTTG
>CAVJTU010000065.1:0-17223 GCA_963652495.1 uncultured Oscillospiraceae bacterium | reverse complement strand
TGCTCATTTTCCTTCGGAAAATGGCTACTTACTCATGTTTTTGGCGGGTCAAGAGGTCAAAAATCCTCTTGCAAGCAAGCTTGCATCGGCTTTCTGACCTTTTGACCCTGGTATCATAAAATGCGAGAGAAAAAATGTTTGAGATGAGTAAAATAAATAATTTGGTAATAATGATAAATTACATGCTAATATAAAGTGAATAACGTAGCGATAATAGCAAATTGCACACTGGTGCTCTGGGATTTTTACTAAATTTGTGGTTTGATAATGCCTTGTCATTGACAAAATGATATAAAAATGATACGCTAGGTACAGCAAAACAGATTGATTGAATTGTAAAGACGGTGAGGTGATATAGGTGAAAAAATATTTACGAAGATTATTTCCATGTTTGTGTATCACATTATTTCTTCCATATATTCCACTGGCACAGGAAGTAGAAGATGGTGTTTTATGGTTAGGATTTCCGTATAAATTTTATCCTTTTTTCCGCAGAAAACCTCGTCTGACGTAGTCGGGCGGGGATGAATGCGGCATGACAAAAAATAAGTCAATCAATATCAAGTGCGAGTTCGTTTTGCACACTTTTCTGTTTGCCTTTTTGTATATTTCCGCTTTGTTTTTTCAATACCCTGATCTTGGATATATTTTTCTAGTGTTTCAATGTTTGCACCTCCTGTAGTCGTAATAAAGTAACTATCTGACCAGAAACTATCTTTCCATAACTTATCCTTGATTTCATCCCGGAATTTTGCCCGGATTTCTTTTGAAAGCTGCGTCTTAAGATTACATACGACAACCGATGGAGCTGCTGTTGCAGGAAGTTCAAAGAGGATGTGGATATGATCGGGTTCTCCATTCAGTTCGAGAAGTTTGCCCTGATAACACTGCTCAATCAGATGGGCAGCATACTGTCTTATATGTTCAATAATCGGTTCTGACATTACTTTTCTGCGATACTTAATAACAAATACAGCATGATAGGTAAGTTTGTAAACGGCATGTCGTTTTCTGTTAAAATCGTCCATAAAAGCCTCCATTCTTTTTTTACAATCGACACTTGAAATATTTCTTTAGATGTGCTATAATAATAACATATTTAAAGAAATATTGCAACAGTTAACCTATTTTCAACTGAGGTAATTTGCATGGAACTATCAAGAACGATCAATTCGGATAAACGCTACTATTTGGATGAAAACGCCATCGAAAATGCGACATCGTTTTTGCAAACGATGCGTGTATTTAATGATGCAAAAATAGATTTGTATAATGCCCTGTATGATCAGAAATATCTTACGTCAGGACCATTGCTTGATCATGCATATCCGATATTTTTGAAAGAAAAATACAAAACGAATGATTACTACAATGCAGCGATCTATTCGGCAGCTTCCAGTTCGATTTCTTCACAGAAGGAACTAAAAAAGTATTACAGTACCACAACCACTGCAGACCTAAAGACTCGTGATGAAAAGATTCAAACCATTCAGGAAAAATTGGATAAGAAAAAGGCCATTAAAAACTCAATTCGGATCTACCAAAAAGATGGACGATGGATCACACCTTATCCAAGATGCCAGCTGAAGGTCAAAGGTCTTATGATTGTTCTGTTCAACAAAACGATTGTAAAACTGGATGAGTACGAGCGCAATGTGGAAGCCGATATTCGTAAGTTAAAAACACATCTGGCGCTGGTGACAGAAGCGAGAAAGCGTAAGGAAAAGAAGCTTGAAAATTTAAAAAGTCTTCCACCGGAGCGTATTGTGTTTGGTGGGAAGAAACTGTATTCCGAGAAGGATACCGTGGGCGCTGTAAAATCCGTTGAGGATAAAAAAACTTCGCAAAAGGCATCAAATGAATGGAAACAGGAGTTTTTTGAAAAACGTCACCAGAGTATGGCACTTCCGGGCAGACATACATCAAAGTATGGAAACTTTCTGTGTAAATATGATGGGAAAGATTTGTCGGTTACCTGCATAGATGGTACCACTACCGTATTCCATGATTTCAAGCTTCCAAGATACAATAAAGTTTTTCAAGAAAACTTTACCTGTAAGCCAGAAAAGCGACAGTCTCTTTGCTACAACTTTACGATAAAACGTGACAAAAAGAATCGGAAGTATCTGATTGTATCTGTTACCATGAAGCTGCAGGCATATGAAAACAGCTATTATGGAAATGGTGCGATTTCCATGGACATTAACTATGATCATTTTGCATTAGCAGAGATTGATGAAACGGGGAAACTGCTTGATCAGAAGCTGATTCGATTCGACCTCATGAAAAAATCGACAGGTCAGATCACAAATATTTTGGGAGCAGCCGTTCAGGAAGTATTTAACTGGTGCGCAGAAAAAGACAAACGTCTCATTGTGGAAGACATTGATTTAACAATCAAACTGGCATCCAGAAAATACGGAAGCCGAAAAGGAAATCACCATATGACCCTGTTTGCGTATCAGAGGATTGCGTCAAGTATTGAAAATCAGAGCTTGAGACGAGAGATCGCCTTTTGTAAGATCGATCCGGCTTATACCAGTCAAATGGGTAAGTTTTTGTTCATGAAAAGATATGGAATGTCCATCCACCAGGCTGCAGCCTATACGATTGGCTTGGTAGGAATGGGGTTGTATGATAAGCTGGTACCAGATTTACGGATGTTAAATCTTTTGAAAACAAAAGAAGGGATTGTGCCAGAATTTTCACAGGAAACGTACAAGACGATCTGGGCGAGAATTACCAAAGCGTTTTCAGGCATTCAAAAGCATTTCTTTTACCGAAGGATTCCATATGAAGTCTTAGAAGAGAGAAAACGCCCAAGTTTAAGAACCTTAGCCGCTGAAATGAAAGTACGGTATATGCCAAAGCTTACGAATTACAAAAGCTGCGAACAGGTATAAGAATTCGTAGTATTAAGTAATTTGGAAATTAATAATCAGAGTAACCCGATAACAATATAGATTTGTAACTAGAAACCTTGCTCTTTTGTTACCACTTTCTGGATGTGTGTCAATTGTATGATACAATGTGGGAGTGGATGGACGGCAATGGAGCAACTACGTTCCTGACTTACAAAGCACCGAAAGATGTCTGAGGAGTCAGAAAAAGCGTAACGCTGGACTAAATCGCGATTCCAAAGCCAGCCCGATGTGAGAAATCCTGACGGCTGCAATGGAATCCTCGTCCGACACATCGGGCGGGGTTGTTCAAGGGAGGCACTTAATATAAAAAAGGCTTGTACTTTTTTGGATACATTTAAGGCAAGCGGAAGTACGTTAGTCGATGTTATATATTCAGAGTGGTCGGATTAAGTATGAATCTCTTACTCAAACTTCGCACTTGAATAAGTGCGTGTGTACCTTGCTGCGATTTTTATTTTCGTAACAGGTGCATCGCCAAAAATCATATGCGAAGTTTGAACTCTTATTTGACTTGAATCAAAACACTTCCAAATGGAATGGATATTGTTATTAGCGAGAATGTAATGACCTTTTCGTGGTGCATCCTGACAATATGAATTGCAAAAATCGGGTGGAAAAGTCCATGGTTTTAACCGTGCGAGTATGTCAAGAAAACATCAGACGCTTTACGAGGATGCAGTTAACAAGATCCAGATAGGCCATGGAGTCGTCGAGACTGATGCCAAGAATTTCTTCTATTTTTTTAAGACGATATTGAAGCGAATTCCTGTGAACGAACATCATCTGTGCAGTCTTGCCTATATTAAAGCCGCACATGTAATAATTAACTAATGTATCTATTAAAAACGAACCATTTTCGTTATCGTACATTTCCAGCTTCTTTAATTTATCATTGCAATAATTCATGATTTCCTGCTGATTTCCGCTGTTGAATAAGTATTTATAGATGCCCATGGAGCTGGCACTAAGTACCTTTTTACCGGTAGGGTTTGGAAGAAGCTCTTTTTTGGGAATTAAGTTTTTCGCTTCCTGATAGCTTTTCCCAAAATCGGCAGGTCTGGTATAGGCGGCACCAAGTATGCATGTGCTGTTTATAAATCCGGCAAATGGTGCGCGGCTGTCCAACTCTTTTAATATCCGTTCAATCTGGTGCTCCGTCTCTTTGTTTTCGGTAGCTTCAAACAGCAGAACGAATTTATTAAGAAAGCGCATGTACATAGGACGCTTTTTCATGTGGATGACTTCACGGTTTAAGCAGTCTACGTAGTAACAATAGGTATGTTCATCCTGCTCCAGGTTTATGCCATATTTTCGGTCGATGACGATTACGCCCACGCGGTATGGCCGGTCAAATGTAAGACCGAACTGCGCGGATATCTTCTCTATATATTTATCATTTACTTCATAGCCGAAAAGAAGATTATAAAGGTAGTCACCGGTTCTCTTATTGTTTACATTTGTTTCCAGAATCAGCTCACCGATGCTCTGTGCAATGTCAACAAAGGTTGCACCCTCCCAGCGCACGTAGAAAAGAGAAAGTTCAAGCTGTGCCGCCTTTTCAACCATTTTTTGAGGAATTTCTTCTTTATCATCAACGACTGAGACAGCAAGACCCGATATGCCCAGTTCATTTAGCTCGATCATGGCATTATAGGCTTCGTCCATGTCGAAGCGAAGATAATCGACTACGATGAGCGCGAAATTTCCGGGATTCATGTGGTCGCGATATGGCTTTGTCTGGACAAGATAGGTCCATGAAACAACGCGCTCCAAGCCGGCTTCTTTTGTAAGAAGCTCCACACCATCCATTCTAAGATTATATATATCTCTGCAAGTAATCATAAAGGCCTCCCAAGTTGTCGAGTACACAGTACATATAGTGGATTTTTAAGAGGAATCGTCGAACCGCCATTTGCGTAACGATAATTGCCCTCTGAACAGTAATTATCGTAACACATTTTTTGTCATATGAGAAGAATATTAGTTGACAAGCAACATAAAAACTGGTATAAAAGAAACAAACCAAAGAGAAAGGCTAAGGACAATGACGTCCGGTAGCCTTTCTTTTGCAGGAGAACGCTTTATCATGTTAAAACGATGAAGCAAAAAAAGGAGGACGGCACTATGAGGGAAAAGATCACATCAGTATTGATGGCAGGCTCTCTGGCAGCGACATCAGTTTTCGGTGCAGTGACTGTATTTGCAGAGGAAGAGCAGGCAGGCAACTATACCTATAACGGAATTACATCAATGGTCAGCACATTCAGCCCGACGGACTGGCAGATTTCATCTGAGGGAGAACTGATCGGATATACGATGACTTCATTGTATGATTTTGATGTAAATGAGACATATGATGGCTATGATATCGTGCCGGCGGCAGCAGTGGATTATCCGGAGGATGTAACAGCAGAATATGCCGGAAATGAGACGTATGGTGTACCGGCAGATGCATCAGAAGGATATGCATGGAAGGTAACGATTCGCGATGATATGACTTGGGATGACGGCACACCGATCACAGTCGATGATTTTGAATATACATTGCAGCAGTTTTTGAACCCGGAGATGAAAAATTACAGAGCATCTCTTTATTACAGTGGAAATGCAGCCTTGGCGAATGCAAAGGAATACTATAATCAGGGTTCTGTAAATTATGTATTGACTGCCGATGAAGGAGTTGCTTTCGCTGATTTAAAGGAAGGCGATGATGGTCAGTATGAGACACCGGACGGAGAAGATGTCTACTTTGCATGGACGGCCGCACTTGACAATGACACTATGGGCGGTGCAGCATTGAGCGATTATTCTGATTATTTTTCAGAGGAGGCAGCAGCGGCACTTGACGAGGCTGTAAATGCAGACGGATATGTTCCTGTTACGAAGGAAATGATCGATTATGTATATTCCATGACAGGCTCTGATGATTGGGGAAATGAGTCCGAGGACGATCTGATCAACTACATGGCATCGGCAGACGGCATTGGAGCGGCAGTTGACTGGAGCAATGTAGGATATATTAAAAATGATGATTACAGCTTTACAGTTGTACTTGCCACACCGTCTAAGCTTTTTGATTTTGAGTATGGATTTTCATTCTATCTGTTAAAGGAAGACCTTTATGAAGCCAATAAGCAGGAGACAGGCGGCGTTGTAAAGTCTACATACGGAACAGCAGTCGATAAGTATGCTTCCTACGGACCGTATAAGATTACGGAGTATCAGGAGGGCAAGGTTGTAAAGCTGGAGAAGAATGAGAATTGGTACGGCTTTACAAGCGGCGAGATGGACGATTATTATCAGACAACGGATATCAATTTGCAAATAATCGACGATCACAGCACACAGATGTATATGTTCCTTCAGGGAAATCTGGACAATGTATCGCTTTCAAGCGATGATATGGCCGATTATGGAACAAGCGATTATGTTTACTTTACGCCTGCAAGTTATACGTATTATCTGACATTTAATACGGATTATGATGCATTAAAGCAGAAGCAGGAAGCAGCTTCCGGTGTAAACAAAGTAATCTATACATATGAAGATTTCCGCCATGCAGTATCTCTTGCGATTGACAGAAATGATTATGTAAAGAGCTGTACTTCAGGTGCGGATGCAGCATATGGTCTTTTAAATGACATCTATATCGCAGATCCTGAGACAAGTGAAAAGTACCGCGACACAGAGGAAGCAAAGCAGGTTCTTTGTGATGTATATGGTGTCAGCAGTGTAGATGAGCTTACAGGATATGACAGTGAGAAGGCAAGCGAGCTGCTTCAGAAGGCATATGATGAGGCATATGAGGCAGGTGACATTAACGATACTGACGTGATTGAGATTGAGTACCATATTAAGAATGCAGAGACTCGTTTCCAGAAGATGGTAGATTATATTGATGCTTCTCTTAAGGCGATTGCACAGGGAACTTCATTGGAAGACCGCATAAGTGTAGTATTAGTCGAGGATGCCGATTACTATACATCCATGCAGAATGGAAGCTGCGATATGATCCTTGGTTCCTGGGGCGGAAATGATATGGATCCGTTCTCTATGATGGAGTGTTATACAAACCCGACTTATATCATCGAGTATGGTTTTGATACGTATAAGGATCTGACGTTTGAAGTAAACGGTGAGGAAATCACAAAGAGCTACTTTGACTGGAATACAGCATTGATGGAAGGCGAGTATGCAACAGCTGATTATGACACCAGACTTCAGGTATTAGCAGGTATCGAAGAGGGACTTCTTTCGGATTATCACATCATCCCGATGAACAATTATGTATCTGCTGAGCTGTATTCACAGAGAATCGTATTCCCGTGTGATTTCATCAACACACTCGTGGAGAGAGGCGGTATTAAGCTGATGACATATACGATGGATGATGCAGAGTGGGCAGAGTATTGTGCAGAGCAGAATAATCAGCTTACGTATTAAAGTCGTAAAATACAAATAAAACAGTTGCAGCAGGGAACGGCATAATATTGCTGTTCCCGCTGTGTGCGTTTTAAGGATAGATAAAAATAAATGCAACGGAGGAGAAAAGATGGCGAAATATATAGTGAAACGCCTTGTGCTTGCAGTGGCAAGCTTCTTTATCATCATGTCTATGCTTTTTGTGCTGATCCGATTGCTGCCAAATCCTGTAGTGCAGGTATCCGGCGGTTATGCAAAAGCACTTGAGGACATGAGAACAGCATGGGGATATTATGACCCGATCATCGTGCAATATGGTATTTTCTTAAAGAAAGTATTTCTGGAATTTGACTGGGGATTTTGTACCACAGTCGGCACATTTTTACAGCCGGTTGGAGAATATTTGATGAGTAAGCTCCCTGCCACGCTTTATATCAACGGACTGGCACTGGTGATCGCACTTCCGCTTGGCATTCTTTTTGGAATCATTGCTGCTGTGTTTAAGAATAAGTGGCAGGATCAGGTAATCAATGTTTTCATCATGTTTTTTATCTCAATTCCTTCCTTTGTATATGCTGTCATGTTTCAGTATTTCATCGGTTTCAAGCTGGGCTGGTGCCCGCTTATATTAGACAGCGGAACAAATTATTTTTCATGGAAGATGTTCCACTCTGCAATCCTTCCAATCCTCTCGATGGCAGTCGGAACGATAGCCGGAGACATGCGACTGGTTCGTGCAGAGCTGACAGAAACGTTAACGAGCGACTATATGCTGTTAGCCAGAACGAAAGGATTGACAAGAGCGCAGGCAACATGGAGACACGCATTCCGAAACTCTATGGTGCCGATATTGCCGTCATTTCTGGCTGATGTTATCTATATAATCAGCGGTTCACTTATTATTGAGCAGATATTCTCTGTACCGGGAATCGGACGTACCTATCTGGCATCCATCAATTTGCTTGATTATAGTGTATTTCTGGCAGTAAGCATGTTTTATGTGGCAGTCGGACTGCTCTCCGGTATATTATTTGACCTAAGTTATGGAATCATCGATCCGCGAATCCGTATGGGCGGCGGAAAGACAAATGAGATGTAATGAAAAGGCAGGAAAATTCGTATGGAAAATAGAGAAGAAAAACAGACTTACGAACATATTTCAGAAGAGAAATTTTCCTTTGTGCAGATGGATGCGAAACTGCATGATAAGGAACTGGACACAAAACCGATCGGTTTTTTTCAGGATGCAATGATTCGCTTTGCGCACAATAAGGGTGCTGTTGTCTGTGCAGTCATTTTATTTGCTCAGATTTTATTTGCAATTATTACACCATTTTTATCGGATTATAAAGTAAGTGAGCATGACGGATATTACGCATATTGTCTTCCGAGGCTGAGTGAAAATCTGCCATTTTGGAATGGCTGTTCAAAAAAGACAGTAAACCAGCAGACATATGATTACTATGCGGCAATTCCGGGTGCCATAAAGGAAGTCTATGGCACGACAGAAAAAGTAGTAGCAAACCGTCCGCAGACGATGTATAACATTTTGCTTGACTCATACGCGAAGGTAGGATATGTAAATGTGCTGCTGACAAAGAGCGAATTGGACGATGTATATGCTTATCAGGAGGAGACAGGCATTCAGCTTTTGTATCCGCTTGTAAATGATTCCAAGATCAGCTGTAAGGCATATAATCAGGATCCGAACGCATGGTTTTTGATGAATCAAAAGGGTGTGGCAACACTTGATGAGGATGGAAATTATCAAAATATCTATCTGACAGATGAGAATTCCGAGGATGGATATATGTATGTAAAGTCAAAGATGGACGGCGGACAGTATCAGATCCGTACTCTTTACTCGGACTGGTATGAGTATAAAAATGGAAAGAAAGCAAGCTTCTTATTCGGCTCCGATGAGTTTGGATATGATATTTGTGTGCGTCTTGCTTCCGGTGCAAGATTGTCTTTGTCACTTTCAGTAGCGGCAGCGTTGATCAATCTTGTCTTAGGAATCATCGTCGGTGCGCTTGAAGGTTACTATGGCGGTACATTCGATTTGATTATGGAGCGTATTAAGGATATTTTATGGTATATTCCGTCGCTTGTATTTATGACATTATTCCAGATGTATTTTTCACGTTCGACCAGTCCTCTTTTTGCAATGTTTTTCTGTTTCATCGCATTTGGATGGATCAGTTCCTCCTCTACTGTGCGTGCGCAG
Organism: uncultured Oscillospiraceae bacterium; assembly: GCA_963652495.1. Lineage (GTDB taxonomy): Bacteria > Bacillota > Clostridia > Lachnospirales > Lachnospiraceae > Anthropogastromicrobium. The sequence continues at coordinate 7,650 of CAVJTU010000065.1, read as the reverse complement.
TTTTACCGCTTCAAGGGACAGGAATATGTCATGGCAGCCAGAACGCTTGGTGCGAAGGACAGACGTTTGATTTTCAGACACATCCTGCCAAATGCATCGGGATTTATCATCACGGTGTCCGTTCTTTCGATTCCGGGTATCATTTTCTCGGAGGCTTCTTATTCGTACCTCGGTATCGTAAACTTAAATTCACCGAGCATGACCAGTATCGGTACGATGCTGGAGAATGGACAGACAACACTCTCCACATTTCCGCACTGTGTATTCTTCCCGGCGGTATTTCTGTCACTCCTTTTGATATGCTTTAACATTTTTGGAAATGGTCTTCGCGATGCCTTTAATCCGTCGCTTCGCGGTTCAGAACAATAAATTCGGGAGGAAATAGTCATGAGTAAAGTATTAGAGGTAAGAAACCTGCGCGTATCCTTCCGAACAAATAACGGAAATGTAAAGGCAGTGCGCGATATAAGCTTTGATATTGAAAAAGGCGAGACACTTGCCATTGTAGGTGAGTCCGGTTCGGGAAAATCGGTTACAGCCAAATCAATTCTTGGAATAAATGCTGCCAATACGATTATCGAGGGCGGCGAGATCATCTATCATGGAGAAGATCTTTTAAAATACAGTGAGAGGGATTTTAATAAGATTCGCGGAAATGATATTACGATGATCTTTCAGGATCCGTTGTCGTCGCTTGATCCGATTATGAAGATCGGAAAGCAGATGACGGAGGCTACGCTGTTAAATAATAAGACAAAAAGAAAGAATGCAAAAAAGGAAATCGCATTTCTGGAAAAGGAAATCGCAGCTTATGCCAAGAAAGCCGGTATATCAAAGGCAGCAGGAGAATATACGGCAGAAGTGATTGAGAAGGCACTTTCCGAGGCAGAGACTGAGAAGCGTCCTGAAGTAGAAAAGACAATTGCCATATTGAAGCAGATTCGTCCTGTATTTGAAAAGAGTACACTAGATAAAAACGAATGCTATGAGGCAGTAAAAAATGCTTCCAGACAGACGGAAGCATCCATAAACCGCATTGCACCGGAGAAAAACAGCAATGCATATACCTTTAAGACGTCTATGAGCAGAAATCTGGAGCGATATTTCTTTGGCTGCAAGAATAATCCAAAGGAAGAAGCGCGCGTAAAGAAAGAGACGCAGCAAAGAGAAAAGAAATTAAAGACAAGAAAGCATGCGCCTAAGGTAGTGCCGGCAAATTTAGTTGACCTGGAGCTGACAAAGAAAAACATGCTTCACAGCATTGATGCGCTTATCGAAAGTTATACAGAAAAGCTGAATACACCGATGGACTGCAAGGCAGCATCCGTGCAGCTGTATGAATATCTGGAAAAGCGGAAAAAGGAAGCCGCAACAAAAGTGACAAAGCAGGAAGCGTACGCAAAGGCGATACAGATCATGAAGGATGTGGGAATCAAGAATCCTGAGAAGCGTTTTAATCAATATCCGCATGAGTTTTCGGGCGGTATGAGACAGCGTATCGTGATTGCGATTGCAATCGCGGCAAATCCGGAAGTACTTTTGTGTGATGAGCCTACGACGGCACTGGATGTTACGATACAGGCTCAGATTCTTGAATTGATAAATGATGTTAAGAAAAAGCGCGGTATTTCGGTACTATTTATCACGCACGATTTAGGCGTTGTGGCAAACATGGCTGACAAAGTAGCAGTTATGTATGCCGGAAAGATTGTGGAGTATGGAACAGCAGAGGATATTTTCTATGATCCGAGACATCCATATACATGGGCGCTTTTGTCATCTATGCCGTCACTTGACACAAAGGATAAGCTCGAAGCGATTCCAGGTACACCGCCGAACATGATCTATCCGCCAAAGGGAGATGCATTTGCTGAGCGAAACAAATATGCGATGGCAATTGACTTCGAGGCTCAGCCGCCGATGTTTCGGGTATCGGATACACATTATGCGGCAACATGGCTGCTTCACCCGGATGCACCAAAGGTAGCTCCGCCAAAGAGTGTTACGGATCGTATACAGGCGATGAGAGAGATGGAAGAAAGAGAGGCGGGCAAAGATGAGTGAAAAGGAATCCAATACAATTTTAGAGGTACGCCATTTAAAGCAGTACTTTGGGAAAAATGATTTTCGCGCTGTTGATGATGTCAGCTTTTCTGTTAAGAAGGGTGAAGTACTCGGTATCGTAGGAGAGTCCGGCTGCGGAAAGACTACGACAGGACGCTCGATTATACGACTATATAATGCGACTGGCGGTGACGTATATTTTAAGGGACAGCGCATTGTAGCAGGAATCAGACAGTACACAGATGCGATTGCTGCTGCGAAAAGAGAGAGCGAAAAACGCATTAAGGAGCTGAAGGCGAAGGGTGATAAAGCAGGCGTTAAGGCAGAGAAAGAAAAAACGCAGGTATTTATCATGCAGCAGAAAAAATATATCACAGATGCAAAGAGTGATCATAAAAACTGTGATAAGCTTTATCGCGAAAGAAAAGAACTTGAGATTGAGTGTGAGTTTCAAGAAAAAATGATACACGCTGCGCCGCAGGATCTTGCGCAATATAAAAAGGAACGCGATGAGAAAATGAAAGAGATTGCTCACATGAGTCTTGTCAACAAGATTCAGATGATCTTTCAGGATCCGATTGCCTCTCTTGATCCTCGTATGACAGTAAGAGAGATCATTGCAGAGGGACTTCGCATTCAGGGGATTCGCGACCAGAAATATATTAACGAGCGTGTCTATGAGATGCTTGAGAAAGTAGGACTGGTGCGCGAGCATGCAGGCCGTTATCCGCACGAGTTCTCAGGAGGACAGCGTCAGCGTATCGGAATCGCCAGAGCCATTATCATGAATCCGGAGCTGATCATTGCAGATGAGCCAGTATCGGCACTCGATGTCTCGATTCAGGCGCAGGTTATCAATCTGCTGAATGAATTAAGAGAAGAGATGGGACTGACCATTCTTTTTATCGCACATGATTTGTCCGTAGTGAAATATTTCTCAGATCGCATCATGGTTATGTACTTTGGAAAAGTCGTGGAAATCGCACCGTCAGATGAGCTGTTTGCACATCCGTGCCATCCGTATACCAGATCACTGCTGTCAGCGATACCGCTTCCGGATCCCCACTATGAGAAGAGAAGAAAGCGTATCCTATACGATCCGGAAATCGCTCATGATTACAGCAAAGAACAGCCGATTCTTCGTGAGATTTCTCCGGGACATGAATTCCTTTGCAATAGCGAGGAATTTGAACGCTGCAAAGCAAAGTATCAGCTGTAAGGAATGGATATGTTACCGAACGGTGACATATGGAATCGCTGCAAAAATCCGGAGGGAAAGCCCATGGCTCTGACTGTGGGAGTATGTCGAAAAATGGAGATGATGTGAGTGATATGAGTGATTTCTGGAAAAAACATATCGGAAAGGGAATCAGCTTTGCAATCGGACTGGTAATTGCAGTGGCAGCAGCCCTTTTTGAAAGCGGTCAATACAAAATGATTGCAAGAAATATGGTTCGCGTGGCAAGTGACGGCTGCTTTACAGCAGCCGTAATGCTCATAGGCATCGGTCTGCTTGGATTCATAGACGGGTTCGGAGGGTTCGATCACATCTTTTATCTTTGCAGACTGCTGTTTGAGAAAATGATTCCGTCAAAGACAAAGTTTGAGGAGCGCGTGAACTACCTGACATATGTACAGATGCGCCGCGAAAAGCACAAGAAAAAGACAGGCGGCGTGAAAAACATGCTGTTTGCCGGAGCAATTTATCTGGCGGCAGCGATTGTACTGATGCTGATCTTTGAAAAGTGATGCCGCCTTTAAACAGTCGCTTAGATATTTTTTGAGCTGCCTGTAAATAGAATAAAGGGCGGTTACGAAAGCTGTTTTGCGAGAAGATAACTCTTGACAAGTGCAAAGTGTGTTGCTATACTCTGAATATCAGCGTTGAGGAGAACAAGTACACATAAGGGAAACCGACAGAGAGCAGCCGGCAGGTGAGAGGCGCAGGGGAAGCTTATGCGGAATACCTCTCTGAGCTCTGCATTGAACTCATCGGTTTTGAAAGCTGGATTTCTGTATGTTTTGTTGCGAGATGCATTACAAGATTTGCTGCTTTGGAATCGTTTTGAAAGTAGACTGCAGCGGCCTGGCAGCCGTTATCCCGTCAGAGTATTCGCAGATTGATTTTTTGATATGTCCGATTTGGCATATTTATTTTTAGAGCTGCATGATGCGTGTACTTGAAAGGCAGTTTGTGTGAGCAGGCTGTGAAGAAAGGTGGTACCACGAGATTTCGCCCTCGTCCTTTTGTTAGGACGGGGGCTTTTTGTAGTTCTCAGGCGAAAGCAATTAAAAACGCAGAAAAGGAGAAGAGAAAAATAATGCAGATTTACGAGGAATTAGTAGCAAGAGGGCTGATCGCCCAGGTAACAGACGAGGAGCGTATCCGCGACCTTATAAATAACGGAAAGGCTGTATTTTATATCGGATTTGACCCGACAGCAGACAGCCTTCACGTAGGTCATTTCATGGCACTTTGCCTGATGAAGAGATTACAGATGGCAGGAAATAAGCCGATCGCGCTGCTTGGCGGCGGTACAGGTATGATCGGTGATCCGTCCGGCAAGACCGATATGAGAAAGATGATGACAAAGGAGACCATCGATCACAACGTAGAGTGTTTCAAGAAGCAAATGTCACGCTTTATTGATTTCTCTGATGGAAAGGCACTTCTTGTAAATAATGCGGACTGGCTGTTAAATTTAAATTATGTTGAATTGCTTAGAGAGGTCGGACCTCACTTTAGCGTAAACAGAATGCTGACCGCAGAGTGCTACAAGCAGAGAATGGAGCGTGGATTAAGCTTTCTTGAGTTTAACTACATGATTATGCAAAGCTACGATTTCTACATGCTGTTCCAGAAGTACGGATGCAACCTTCAGTTTGGCGGTGACGATCAGTGGTCCAACATGCTGGGCGGTACGGAACTGATTCGCCGTAAGTTAGGACAGGATGCAGGTGCAATGACGATCACACTGCTGTTAAATTCCGAGGGTAAGAAGATGGGTAAGACCGTTTCAGGTGCTGTATGGCTTGATCCGGAGAAGACCAGTCCATACGATTTCTACCAGTACTGGAGAAACGTTGCGGATGCAGACGTTTTAAAGTGTATCCGTATGCTGACCTTCCTTCCGCTTGAGCAGATCGATGAGATGGATAAGTGGGAAGGCAGCCAGTTAAATAAGGCAAAAGAAATCTTAGCATTCGAGCTGACCAAGCTGGTTCACGGCGAGGAAGAGGCAAAGAAGGCTGAGAGCGCAGCAAAGGCACTGTTTGGTGCAGGAAGTGCAGCCGAGATTCCGGCAGTTGAACTTAGTGCAGCTGATTTTGCAGAGGGTGAGGGCGCAAAGCTTGATATCTTAAGTCTGCTTGTAAAGGCTGGTCTTGCAAAGTCCCGTTCTGAGGCAAGACGCGCAGTTGAGCAGGGCGGTGTCAGCGCAAATGACGAGAAAGTAACGGATATTAAACTTAGCTTTGCAGCAGATGAGATTCCGGCAGAGGGACTCGTACTCAAAAAGGGTAAGAAGAACTTTAAGAAGATTGTCGTTGCATAAGGCTCACAGATTGATAATCAGGAAAAATAAGAGGAGGGACAACGCCTATGATTCACACACTCGATACAAAGGCAGCTGATTACATTCCGGAACTCGGAGACGGATTTGAAGAAGGCAGCGAGGGCAGCAAAAAAGAAAAAGGCTTACAGACAGCCGACTACTATGCGGATGCGAATGGCGAAGGCATCTACTACATCACGTATAAGATTGAGACTGCGGCAGATGTCGAGCAATTATTTGTATTTGCCGGAAGAAAGCAGCTTTTACGACTGGGGAAGAGAAAGGCAGGCGAAGTGATTGAGGGAACACTTTATTTGCACTTTGGCGAAATAATTCCGCGTTTTCACAAAGACTGCATGCCAATCACAAAGATTGGCTTTGCGGTAGCGTGTGAAGATCTGACCAAGTTAAAGAGCGTCGGCATGGCAGCAGAAAAGCTTTCAGCACAGACAAAAATCCCGGCTGTCTATCTGGCAGGTGACTCCACCGTTACCGATCAGACCTGTCCAAAGCCATACGTGCCGGGTGGCTGCTACAGCTCATGGGGGCAGTGCCTTGCGTACTTTATCGGAGGCAGCACCGCTGTTGATAATCAGGCGCACAGCGGATTGACCACAGAGACATTTCGTGAGGAAGGTCATTACGACATCGTAAGAAAATGGATTCGTCCGGGCGATTTTTGTCTGTTCCAGTTTGGCCATAACGATCAGAAGCTTGCGCATTTACAGGCTCAGACGGGATATAAAGAAAATCTGATGAATTACGTCAATGAAATTCGGGGACTGTGTGGTATTCCGATTCTGGTAACACCGCTTGCGCGCAACACCTGGAAGGAGGACGGCACTTACAACGATCTGTTAGCAGAGCATGCACAGGCTGTCTTTGAGGTAGGCGAAAAGACGGGAGCTCCGGTCATTGACCTTCATAAGTTTGCCGCAGATCTGATTCAGAAAAACGGAAAAGAGGCCAGCCGTGTCTATTTCCATCCGGGCGATATGACGCATACAAATGAGTACGGTTCCTGGCTGTTTGCACGATTCATCGCAAGAGAATTGAGCAAGCTTGACCCACTTACTTTTGGGATTGACGTACAGGACGCGGAAGCGTTTACACCAGATGAAAAGACAAGCGTTCTGACAGGAACGAGCGAGGCAGCAGGCCATCAGGATGAGCAGAAGGAAATATTTGATGCGATGGAGCGTGCCGGGGATAATCTCGCGGCAGCAGTGGAAAAAGCAAAGAAAGAGGCTGGATTGCTGGGATAAGCAAGGAGATAGGGACTGCCACATGTTAGTGTGACAGTCCCTATATTTTTGCTCTAATCGCAAGAACAAATATTCGAAACAACTTGACATAATTCAAAAAGTGCGCTATAACCAAAACAAAAAGAACAAATGTTCCTAAAACATAATGAAAGAGGAAATGTGAATGAAACGATACTATAATACGAAAGAAAGTGCAGTGCGAATACGTCAGTTGCGAAGGAATAGTCATATTACACAGTCGGTGCTTGCTGAGCAGGCAAATATTTCTGTGGATACGGTTAAAAGACTAGAACGAGGATATGCAGGAAGCGTAGAAATACTTTTGGCAATAGCGGATATTTACGGAGTATCACTTGATTATCTGGTAGCAGGTGAAGAGGCAGTTAGATAATATACAAAATAAAGAATAATAAATAGCAAATAATAACTCTCTTGGCTTCAAAAGGAAGCTGAGAGAGTTTTTTGCTTTACAGTCAATATAAGTATCGAGGCAATGTTTGAAATAGCGAAAAAGGTGGAACGAGTTCACCCCAAAAGTGGAACACGTTCACTTTTAAAAGAACATACATTCTGATAAGATAACAACTGTCAGAGAGAGGAGGCTGACAGAATGTGTGATACCGCAACACGAAGAGAAAAAACAAAGAGAGAAAAATTTTGCGGTAAGAAAGAGAATATCAAAAAAGAGAGGAAAAAGAATTATGAATGGAGTAACTGAAACAAACAGGACAAATAAGTCTAATGAGATGATTCCAATCGATGGAATC
>CAVJTU010000064.1:0-17652 GCA_963652495.1 uncultured Oscillospiraceae bacterium | reverse complement strand
ATGCAAGCTTGCTTGCAAGAGGATTTTTGACCTCTTGACCCGCCAAAAATATGAGCAAGATTACGAATGTTTTTGAAGATTACGAGAGTGCAAAGCACGTAGCAATCTGGTATCAAAGGGGCAAAATGCCTTTTGACCCCAACATCATGATATTTTCAAACGTCTGCCCAGTATTTACGGTCGATACTGCGGTAGCTGATGGCCTCAGCTAAATGATTTTCCCTAATTTCTTCACAACCTTCAATATCTGCGATTGTCCTTGCAACACGAAGAATGCGGTCTCTTGCGCGCACACTAAGTCCCATGGACTCAAATGCATGGCGAAGGAGTGCATTTTGAGATTTGCTAAGGTGACAAAATCTGGTAAGTCTTGCACCTGACAATTGAGAATTGAAAAGAATTTCTTCGTCTTGATAGCGCATCTGCTGGCGTTTAATGGCTTCTGTGACGCACTCTCGCATACCGGCTGAACTCTCTCCCTTTTTCGCATGAGACAGATCATCAAACTTTACCACACATGCCTCTGTACAAAGATCGATACGATCCAGCATGGGACGTGAAATGCGATCACGATAGCGACGAATATCGCCCGGACTGCAGTGGCAGCGACTTCGATCCGGATAATATCCGCATGGACAGGGATTCATGGCTGCCACAAGCATAAAATCAGCAGGATAGCTGCAGCTGCCATTAACACGGCTAATTGTGACTTTTCCATCCTCTAAAGGCTGACGCATGACTTCTAACGTATCACGCTTAAATTCAGCCAGCTCGTCCAAAAACAAAACGCCATGATGTGCCAAGCTGATCTCACCCGGCTTTGGGAAACGTCCGCCTCCTGCGAGTGCTGTCGCAGAAATGGTGTGGTGCGGACTGCGAAATGGACGCACTTTTATCAGACCTTCCTTATGATCAAGAAGCCCTGCGACACTATAGATTTTTGTGACTTCGAGTTGTTCACGGTATGTCATTGGCGGTAAAATAGACGGAATACGCTTGGCTGCCATGCTTTTGCCTGAGCCGGGCGTACCTATGTAAAGAAGATTGTGGAAACCGGCGGCTGCGATCATTGCAGCGCGCTTCATTCGCTCCTGCCCGTAAAGGTCAGAAAAATCGAGGGCAGTCTTTTGGTTATTTTCGTTTCTTTTTCGCTCTTCCTCACTGATTAACTGTCTTTTTTCCTGAAAACGGTCCGGATTATTTAATAACGTCATGATCTCTGACAGATTCCTGATGCCGTAGACCTCGGTTTCCTCCAGATAAGCCGCTTCTTTTGCATTTTCCTGCGGCACAACTGCCCTTTTTATACCTGCATTGCATCCGCACTCGGCAAGGACGAGCGCACCGTTTACCGGGCGTACACTTCCATCCAGCCCAAGTTCCCCGATAAAAATCTTATCCTTCAATTCATTCACACGCACAAATCCTGCTGCGGCAAGGACTGCAAGCGCAATTGGCAGGTCAAAATAGTTTCCTTGTTTTCTTAAATCTGCAGGCGACAGATTTACGGTAATATGGCTCGGCGGCAGACGGTAGCCTGAGTTTTTGAGTGCCGTGCGCACACGTTCTCTTGCTTCTTTGACCTCTGCCCCCAGATATCCGACCATGTCAAACATCGGGAGTCCATCGCTGATATCGGCCTCTACGCATACCAAAATTCCTTCGATTCCATTTGTTGTTCCTGTATATACTTTCGCAACCATAATTTATCCTTTCTGAGTTACAGTATTTTTGTAACTGTTCTAAGCTTTGTAAAATTGCATTTCATCAATGCCTGCCTATAAATAAGCTCGCAATTTTTACTGTTTTAAGCGCAAAAAGACAATCTACCCCTGTTTTTTAAGGGTAAATTGTCTTATCGAAAGGTATTTTATCGTATCTTTTATCTTTTTGTACAGTTTGAAAACTATTTCATGATACCAGGGTCAAAGTGTACTTCGATCCAGTTTAAGATATCGCGTTGAACTAGCTTTCTGTCTGTCTCGTGAAGAAGCTCATGGCGCATTCCCGGATAGAGCTTCATGAAAACATCGCGAATACCTGCACGTTTGTAACGGCTGCACACGCGCCGTACTCCCTTGCCAAATTCACCGATCGCATCATCTTCACCAGACAACATCAAAATTGGCAGTCTCTTTGGAATCTTTTCTGTGCCTTTATTTCTCGCAAGCCTCATCAGAATCTTAAAGAAATCCAGATAAGCACTTACTGTAAACTGAAAGCCGCAATACTCGTCATCGTAGTAGCGGTCAACCTCTTCCTGATTGCTGTTTAGCCAACTGGTACACTCCTTTTCAAAAAAATAGTGATCGTTGCTGTCAAGCATCAGATAATTGACCAGATTGCTGCGGTAGAAATCGCCGCGAAGTACGCGAAGAAAGCCCGCCACGCTAAGGCCAAATGCCACCTTTAGCTTTCCCGGATCTCCTGTTCCCATCAGAATTGCACCATCAATCTTGGATCCATACTGAGTCAGATACTGTCTGGACACAAAGGAACCCATACTATGACCCAGCAGGATAATGCGGCTGTCCGGATACTGCTTACGAATATAAGCGGTCACTCGCGCAACATCCGTGACAAGGCAGCGATCTCCATTTTTCTTGGCAAAAAATCCAAACTGCGAACTGCTCGGCGCACTCTTTCCATGTCCAAGTGTATCATGACCGATCGCACCGATACCATGCGCATTTAAGTAACGTGCCAATTCCTCATAACGCCCCATATGCTCTACCATGCCATGTGTCATCTGCACGATCATGCCCGGTTTGGGCTGATCTTTTGGCATCCAGATATACAGGTGTAAACGGTCTCTTCTGCTGCTTGAATCAATATACTTTTCTTTCATGTTCTACCTGTGCCTTTCTTTTCATCAATCACACACATATGGAACCGATTTCACGGACTAGTAAAAAAGCACTTCAATTTCTCAAGAGCACTCTTTTCAATGCGGCTGACATAGGATCTTGAAATGCCAAGCACGCTCCCAACCTCACGCTGCGTGTGAACACGATGCCCGCAAAGACCATAACGAAGGAGGAGCACTTGTTTTTCTTTTGGCAAAAGCACCGTCTGTATTCCCTTATGGAGACGACGCATATCCTCTTTCTTGCAATAATGTTCTGAGGCATCACACTCGCCGGACTCAATCACATCAAACAAGTGGATCTCGTTTCCTTCCTTGTCCGTTCCGATCGGTTCATACAGACTGACCTCCCGGCTCATCTTCTTTTCCGCACGCAGCAGCATCAGTATCTCATTGTCTATACACTTTGCTGCATAGCTTGATAATCGATTTCCTCTCGAAATATCAAAGGTATTGACTGCTTTTATCAATCCAATGGTTCCGATGGACAACAAATCGTCTGTCTCTTTATCCGTAAACGCATATTTTTTGATAATATGAGCCACTAAACGCATATTATGCTCAATCAAAAGAGCCCTCGCCTCAGATGAACCCTGGTGCATCTGTACGAGATACTCCTTCTCCTGTGCCGCCGTAAGAGGTTTCCTGAACGTCTCCAAACGAAATCCCCCGCTATGCACCTTTCTATAGCATATGCCATACCGGAGCGTTTCGTGCTTTTCCACACTTTGAGGATTATACTGTTACTGGAATTTCTTTTTCAGCTTCTTCCTTAAATTCCATGATCTGTTCCGGTGCCGCCTGCGGCAGCTCAGCCACGGAGGACACACCAAAGCAGCGCAAAAACTCTTCTGTTGTTGCAAATAAGACTGGTCTGCCAGGCGCATCAAGTCTTCCGATTTCTTCAATCAAATCGTAGTCTAACAGCTTGGCAATTGCATGATCGGACTTGACACCGCGGATGCGCTCAATCTCGCCTCTGGTAACAGGCTGCTTGTACGCTACAATTGATAATGTTTCCAAAACAGAATCGCTAAGTACCTGCTTTTGCGGTCGTGACGCAATGCGAATCAGATATTCATAATACTGTGGCTTCGTACAAAGCTGCACATGCGTTTCCAAAAAAACAATCCGAATACCTCTGTCTTGTTTGCTATATTCTGCTGCCATGCCGTCAAGCACCTGTCTTGTCTCTTCTTCGGTAAGTTTCAACGCTTCTGCAAGCGCTTTTATCTCAACGCTTTTTCCCATCGTGAATAAAATACTCTCCACAATCGGATAATAGTCGCGGTTTTCCATAAATCTAATTACTCCTGTTTTTCAATTCACTTGATACTTAATCGTATTGCTCCATGTCCTCTCTCGTAATCGTCGTCGTGCAAGACTCATTCCAGTCCAGATGAATGTCCTGAAAGGTTCCTTCCTGCTGTACCGTCAGTCGTCCGATCTTAATCAATTCCAGACAAGCCAAAAATGTAACGACAACATCTGCCTTCGTATATTGCTTTTGCAGCAGCCCACGGAAGGAAAAATGCTTTTTCTGCTCGGCATACTCATACACAAACGCAAGCTTCTGCGACAGACGCACTGTTTCCTTTTCGATATTTCCAAACTTGCTTCGCACAGGATCGATTTTATCGACCTGACGGCGTGTCACCATGCGATAAATCTCCTGCAAACGCTCCAGTGTCACACGACTCAGCATCTCCTGCACATTGACAGGCGGCTCGTACTTTGCCACTTCATCCGGAATTGTAGGATCCTTATAAAGCAAACGGGATGCCAAAAGCTGTCTGCTTTTTAGCTGCTCACCCAGACTTCTATATGTTTTATATTCAACCAGACGAGTCACCAGTTCTTCTCTTGGGTCAATCTCGTCACCGTTTTCATCTTTCTCAGCCGGGAGCAGCAATCTGGACTTGATATCCAGAAGGGTCGCCGTCATGACAAGAAAATCACTGACAATATCCAGATCCTCTTCTTCCATGGCACTTACATACTCCATATACTGATTTGTAATTTCAAAAATCGGAATATCGTATATGCTGACTTTATTTTTTTCGATCAGATGAAGGAGCAGATCAAGCGGTCCCTCAAATTTTTCCAGTTTGTATGATAACATCCGACACTCCTCTTTTTTGTTGATAACCATTTTAATATATCATAATGCTGAACGAAATTCAATCTGTTTGCATATTTTTGTTTACTAGAAGTTTTTCAAAGCCTATATAGTTCACGGTTCATAACCTAGATTAGCGGTGAGACGAGTTGCTTTTACGAGGCGGAACGTGTGGGAGCGGACTTACGCAGTAACTGAGATGAAAAGGTGCGTAGAAGGTGCCGTGGGAACAAGTGACGCCGACAAAACAATCGTCGAACCGCTTTCGTAAAACTTTCCCCGTGAACTTCGCTCTAACAATGCCACGTCAGCACAACAATCTGCGGCAAATTGTTGAGGCGCACATTGATGCTGTGCGTTCCAAGTCCGCCGCTGACGATAATCCGCGTATTCTCTTCCGTGACACTGCCTCTTGCAAGCGGTGAGAAAAATTGCAATTGCGGTGTCATGACACCGCCAAGACCCGGAATGCGTATGGTTCCGCCGTGGAAGTGACCGCTCAGCACCAAATCTGCACCCCAGCTGGCATAAGTCTTTGCAAAAGTCGGCGTGTGCGCGAGCAAAAGTTCAAAGTCCGCAGGTGAAGCTTTTCCAATTTTATGGTTTAGATAGCCAGCAGACAGTGCTGGAATCCGCCCCTTTCGGTAACACTCACTTGGAATCGTAATTCCGCTTATGCGCATCGATGTGCCGTCTCTTGTGAGCGTGGCACTTTTATTGACAAGAACATGCATCCCGCTGTTTTTAAGCACATCGCGATACGCTTCCCACCACCCCGGATAATTGGAACGCTCTTCAATCATGCGCTGCTCATGATTGCCAAATGCAGAGTAGACCGGATACTTAGATGCGAGCTGTTGATAAAGTCTTGCAAGCGGTGCAAAATCAGGCTGTACCCACTCCTTTACCACCAGCATGTCACCGCCAATCAGCACAATGTCGGGCTGTTCGTCCTCAATCGCTGCAAGAAGCTTCTCATTCTCTGATCCAAAGCTGTTGTCGTGCAAATCCGACAGAAAAACAGCCTTAAAACCGTTCCATGCCGAGCCAAGTTTTTTTGTTGTGATGTCATATCGCACGACATCCAGATGGGTTCTCTCATATTCGGAACGTGCCAGTGCAGCCGCACCTGTGAGTGCCGCTGCCGTGCCCGCTGTAATCCATTTGTTCATAAATAAATCCTTTCGTTTGGCATAGGCTCTTCTCACTTTTCTCGTGAGGTGGGAAGAGCCTTGTAAATTACACAGTTTTATAAACACATCAGACAACCGCAATCCATTGCAGCAGGATGTGAATCATATAGTCAAAAAAATGTGCTTCTCGAACAGATTCACCCGCATAAACACCGATGCTTCCAAGTTCTTTTCCATTTAGCTGGTACGTCACGGTGCCAATTTGTTCTCCTTTTTCAATCGGAGCGGCGAGTTCTTTTGTTAAAAGTGTTTTTTCCATACCGGAAAAATCCTCACCGGATACAAAAAGCTGCGAAAATTCTTCCTGATAAACTGCCGGGACCTGTTCTTTTATTCCTCCCTTCACCAGTACTGGCGTAAGTTCTGGCGGATTCTCATCCCGGTACAGCTTACAGGTTGTGTAGCCATATTGGAGCAGTGACTGTGCCTCCGTGAAACGATCTTTATAATTGGGGCAGCCCATAATCACGGCAATCAACTCCACGCCGTCTTTCTTTGCTGTTGCACAGACACAATATTTTGCCTTATCTGTTGAGCCTGTTTTCAGTCCCGTCGTATACGGATATTGTTTTAACAGTTTATTGGTATTCGCAAGACCAAATTCCTTGCTGCCCTGTATGGTTACATGTGTGATATTTTCCATCCAGATCGTGGTATAATCCGGAATCTGTGGATAATGCGTGATTAACTCTCGTGCCATCAGTGCCACATCGCGCGCAGTTGTATAATGGCTGTCTGCATCGATCAGTCCGCAGCAGTCCTCAAAATGCGTATTTTCCATTCCGAGAGAAACGGCACGCTCGTTCATCATCTGCACAAAGCCTGCCTCGCTGCCTCCTATGTACTCTGCCATGGCGACACTGGCATCGTTTCCGCTGGAAACCATGATACATTTAATCAAAGTTTCAACCGTCTGTTTTTCGCCCTCCTCCAGATAGACCTGCGAACCGCCCATAGATTTTGCATAGGCACTTGTTGTCACTTCATCTTCGAGAGAAATCTTTCCCGATTCAATGGCATCAAAAATCAGAATCGCTGTCATGATCTTTGTGATGCTGGCAGGACTTCTTCTTTCATCTGGTGCTTTCTCACAGATCACGCTCCCGGTGGAAGCTTCCATTAAGATAGCAGACGGACAAGTGAGCAAAATCCCACCTGCCACTTCCTCTGCCCGGGCAGTCTGCGGTAAACTGCATGAGCTGAATAAAAAAATAAGGCATAAAAAAACAGTTTGAATACGTTTTTTCACTGTTTGCTCCCGCCACAGGATACTCACTATTATTTTAATTCAAATCAAATAAAAAGTATACCTTGATTTTTATATTTCCTGCTCTTTCTTTGCTTTATCCGTACATGGTGCCGCCTGTTTCCCACTCTGATTTTTAAGCCACAGCTGTGAGAGTGTTTCTGCATTCTTTGCCGCCGCTGCAAGTGAAAAACAGATTATGACAGCAAACACGCACATAACAATCAAAACTGCCATCCACATAAAGTTCTCCTTTCCGAATCTGCAAATGCGCTTATTGTCAGTTGCTGTTATTATTATGACACCAGGGTCAAAAGGTCGGAAAGCCGATGCAAGCTTGCTTGCAAGAGGATTTTTGACCCCAACATCATTACTATAGTAGTATGCGCGAATTGAGAATCTTTAGCCTTGACATTCCAAACCTTCCTATTTATAATTTTGGTTGTGAAAGTTTACTATAGCGATTCAATAAAGGAATGCAATCATATGGGGATTGAAAGCATTATTTTGAAGAATTGCTATAAACTTTCGATTATGAATTGCACGATTAGAAAAGAGGATTTACTATGAGCTTCAATTTTGTGAAAAAGCTTCCTACACCTGCAGAGATCCGCGAGCAGTATCCGGTATCTGAGGCCATTATCAAAGCAAAGACAGAGCGCGATGAAATGATCCGCAAGGTCTTTACCGGGGAGAGCGATAAGTTTCTTGTTATCATCGGACCATGCTCAGCTGATAATGAGGAAGCTGTTTTAGATTACGTTCACCGTCTGGCGCGTGTTCAGGAGAAGGTTTCGGATAAGCTGATTCTGATTCCGCGTATCTACACGAACAAGCCGCGTACCACAGGTGAGGGCTACAAGGGCATGGTTCATCAGCCAGATCCGGAGAAAAAGCCTGATATGTTAGCTGGTATTCTTGCCATCCGTCATATGCATATGCGTGCCGTTGCGGAGACTGGTCTGACTTCTGCTGATGAAATGCTGTACCCGGAAAACTGGCGTTACCTGTCTGATATTCTTTCTTACGTTGCTGTCGGTGCACGTTCCGTTGAGAATCAGCAGCATCGTCTGACCGTAAGTGGAATTGACATTCCTGCCGGTATGAAGAATCCGACAAGTGGTGACATCTCCGTTATGCTCAACTCAGTTGTTGCTGCACAGCACGGACATGATTTTACCTTCCGCGGCTGGGAAGTTCAGACTGATGGAAACCCGCTGACCCACACCATTCTGCGCGGTGCTGTTGACAAGTATGGAAAGACTATCCCAAACTATCACTACGAGGATCTGTACCGCCTGTACGAGATGTATCAGGAGAGAAAACTTGTAAACCCGGCATGTATCGTAGACGCGAACCACTCCAACTCAGGGAAGAAACATATGGAACAGATTCGTATCGTAAAGGAAGTTATGAACAGCCGCGCCCACTCTAAGGAAATTGAGAAGCTGGTGAAGGGTGTCATGATCGAAAGCTACATCGAAGCTGGCAGCCAGAAGATTGGCGAGCACATTTATGGAAAGTCTATCACTGATCCTTGTCTGGATTGGAATAGTTCTGAACAGCTGATCTATACAATCGCAGATCGAATATAATTATTATGATACCAGGGTCAAAAGGTCAGAAAACCGATGCAAGATTGCTTGCAAGAGGATTTTTGACCTCTTGACCCGCCAAAAATATGAGCAAGATTACGAATGTTTTTGAAGATTGCGAGAGTGCAAAGCACGTAGCAATCTGGTATCAAAGGGGTCAAAAGGCCTTTTGACCCCAACGTTATTATGGATAAAAAAAAGCCGGACAGCACACGCCGCCCGGCTCTTTTTCTTTTTTATCCCTTATGGGTTCGAAGCGAATCAAGATGACGTCTCCATCCCGCGGCTCCAATTCCACCCCGCTGTTCTACCTGTGCAACATGTCGCTCAGCCTCCTCGCGGAAACGGCGCTCCTTTGCATACTTATCTACATTTAGTATCATTCCAAGCTCTGCTAACAAAAACACAACAGATGTACCACCTGCACTAAAAAACGGCAGCGTGACACCAGTTGTTGGAATTATGCTTGTAACAACCATAACATTGATTAAAAGCTGCACTGCAATCTGCATAAAGACACCAATTGCTAAAATCTTTCCATCAATATCCCATGCATTCTGCGCAATTTTGTAAACACGATACAGCAGATAACCAAATAATGACATCATGAGAATAACGCCAAATACGCCAAGTTCCTCGCAGATAATTGCGAGAATAAAGTCGTTATATGAATAAGGAAGTTTAAACTTTATCAAACTCTGACCAAGTCCTTTTCCCCAAAAGCCGCCTGCACCAATTGCATACTTCGCCTGCAATGACTGGAATGCAACATCGGTCGAGGACTGGCCTTCTGAACTAATCCACGCTAAAATTCGCTGGATTCTAAAATCATTCTCCAGCGATCCGTTCTTTATCACTGAATATATAATATAAGCAATCACCGCTATTATACCAGCCACTATCAAGCAAATAATATGTTTCGGAATATCCTGCTTCCTGATACTAGCCATATCAATAACAATATAGATAGAGAATAATATAATAAATGCACTTAAGTTATTGGAAACGGCAAACAGCAGAACAAGCAGCGGAAGTGAAACCGCAGCAAGAGCGATTTGCTGCTTCCACGTTTTAAGCCCCACATACTTTACATAATAGGCCAAAAATATAATGAACGCTGCTTTTATGGGTTCTGCTGCCTGAAAACTGATCGGTCCCAGCCTAATCCATCTCGTTGCACCAAGCTCACTGCGGGCCAACGGCGTCTTTAACGCCCCTATAATACAAAACGCAAGAAACAGCCAGAACCAGCCGAAACCAAGCCGCACAAAGCGATGGTAATTAACATAGGAAACAACCAGCATAACAATCAGACCAAATATCACATTTTTCAGCTGATTCATCATAAAATAATTTGAATTTTTTGTAATTGTATTGTTGTAGCTCGCGCTGTATACCATGATGATTCCGTATACATTCAGGAAAATAATCGTAAAAAACAAATTATGATCAAGCGGCCCCCATATAACGCTTGCTCTCACGTACTCCTTCATACGGCGGCCAAGAGGCGCTTTCTTTTTTTTCATAAATAAAATCCTTTCTGCCGTCGCAGGCTCCTTCCATTACCTTCAGGTGATGGGCAGTTGGCTGCATCATTTGACTACCCGCTATACAGACACACCAAAAGCTACCTGCTTTCTTTTTGAACCAACGATGCCGCCGGAAGCTGTACTACAAAAGTGCTTCCCACACCCGGCTGGCTCTCCACACTGACACAGCCACCATAAAATTCCGCGACATGCTTTACAATGGAAAGACCAAGACCGGTACCGGCGACACGCTTGCTGCGCCCCTTATCAACACGGTAAAAACGTTCAAAGACACGCTTCTGATCTTCCTTTGCAATACCGATTCCGCTGTCCTCGACGCGAACCATAAGTCCTGTGCTGTCCATTGTAATATCAGTCAAAACGAATCCACCCGGCCGATTATATTTGATTGCATTGCTCATCAGATTCGTTAAAATTCCCTGCAAATGGCTTTTATCCATATAAACCATATCGCTGCAGCAATGAATTTCAAGGGAAACCTGATTCTCATCGGCTAACGGTCCAAGTGTTTTTTGAACCTCATTTACAACGCTCTTGACACTTAGCATCTCCTTCGTTGGCATGAGTTCCTTACTCTCCAGCCTTGAAATCATTAAAATGTCGTTGATCAGGCTTGTCATCTCCTCCACCTCAGAATGAATACGTCCCAAAAATTCCTTCTGCATCTGGGCATCAGATGCCATACCACTCTGAAGCAATTCTGTATAACCACGAATTGCAGTCAGCGGTGTCTTTAACTCATGGGAGGCATTGCTGAAAAATTCCTGGCGGATCGTCTTTTCCTTTTCGAGCTTACGTATGTAGTCCTGCACACTTTTTGACATATCAGTAGTCGTATGCGCAATGATATTCAATTCTTCATATTGATATTCCGGAAAGTTAAAATCAATTTTCTCATCATAAATTCCTTCAAGCTTTCCGGAAATCTCAAGAAGTGGCTTTGTCACGGAATTTGCAAACTTATTGGTCAATACACCAGCAACAGACAATGCCAGCACAAAGCTAAGAACAATCGACGGAATCATCATACTCATCAGATCCGTAAGGACTTCATGACGAATCGACAATCGAATGACCTTTTGCTGTATCGGCGAACAGTATGCCGCATACAGCATACTGCCATGAATTGTGCTGGAATTTCTAGTCTGCGTTCCAAAACCGTTTTTAAACGCTTCCTTGACCTCTTTTCGATTCGCGTGAT
The DNA here is from genome assembly GCA_963652495.1 of uncultured Oscillospiraceae bacterium. Taxonomy (GTDB): domain Bacteria; phylum Bacillota; class Clostridia; order Lachnospirales; family Lachnospiraceae; genus Anthropogastromicrobium. The sequence continues at coordinate 5,882 of CAVJTU010000064.1, read as the reverse complement.
TTTCCATTGTCTCCGGATTATTCGCCTCGGAATCCGCCAGCACGCTTCCATCCTTGTCAATGATCGTAATGCGGTAATTATCATTCATCTCTTTTCCAATCGTGATCACCTGAGTCTCTAAGTCATCGCTGTCCCAGTCAATCGTGACATCAAGTAGCATCAGAACCGGCTTCATATCTTCCATCACGCGATGGCTCGCCAGACGATAATAAGACATACTGATGACAATGCTGCAGATTGTCATCGCCAGAATCAATACAACAATAAACCGCTTTACAATCGCCCGCTTCATAAGAAGTGCCTCTTTTCTATTTCATTTTATTTTTGGCTTACTGGTTTTCAAGTGCCTCATCTTCCTTTTGTGCCGCTTCACTTCTGTCAACGGAAACGGCATTGATCGCTTCTTTCATGATGGCTTGCACTTCATCCTCACTCATCTGCATTTTCCCGGCAATCTCGGAAAGCTTCGGCTCACGACCAAGTTCCTCTGCCAGCTTTGTCATAACGACATTTAACACATTGACCGATGATGTCATCTTCTCAGCCGTCTGCTCGTTCTGCTTCTGATCATCGGTGACGTTCTGCATTGCCATATGAACGGCACGCTCGCGAAGCTGCTCAAAATAGGCGGCAGCATCGCCATCTGCCGCCGGATGCGCCGCATAATTTTTCAATACCAGTAAGAGTGCCATGTTTCCTTCCTGAACCAAGTCGGAAATTTCAACATTCTTTCCGGTATAGTTGGCAGCCTCACGTACAACATATGCAAGACTTCCTTCTGCCAGACGCTTGATTGCTTCCTCACTTGGAAGATTCTTTAACAGTGTCTCGATTTCTTCCCTCGTGCACTCCGGAATCGCACTTAGTTCATCCAGATACATCTGATAAAACTGATTTTCCATAACCTAATTAATTGCCTTTCTGTAATTCGACTGCTTTTACCGCCCAATGACTGTCCCGTGAACCGTAACAAGTGTTACATCTGTTCATCAAACATGCAGACGTTTCATAAACTTAAAGACTGTGGAATGCTCCATCACAAGCGGCTCATTGTGCGCAAAGAATATCACACCATCTGCCGGTGCCAGAATCTCCTCTTTCACATCGCCTTCAAGCGGATCGATGATCTGTGCCAGCACATCGCCTACATGCACCTCTTCGCCTGCACTTTTGCGGCGAAGGAAAACACCAGGAACGTCAGACACAATACTTACAAGTTCTTCCTCGCGAATGGTAGTGGAAATAAAACCGCCATGACAGTTATAGCGTAAAATTCCCATGCGGTTTAAGAAGCGAAGAATCGCGGATACTGCCTGTTTCGCACTCTGCTCATCAATACTGTCTGTCTTATTCGTGTATACAGAAAATGCGTTGCTCTCCCATACCTGCCAGTTATAATTTAATGTTGTTGTATCGATTGGGCGCGGCTTTCGGATGACGACATAAGGAAGTCCAAACAAATTTGCAAGACTGGCATTTTGATAACCCGTCTCCATCATACGCACATGCGCCACAAAATCACCCGGAATATAAAAGCTGGCAAGCTGAATGCCATGCTCATAGCCTTTTACTGCCTCGAACAGACCAGCTGCAATGCGCTGTGTCGTCTCACCCAGATTATAGCCAGGAAACATACGATTGATGTCCGTATTGTCGGACGGCCAGAAGCGTTTTCCGACATTCATCGAATAGTGATTGACGGATGGAATTACAGTAATTCGCTTGCCTGATGCGATTGCTCCTTTTTGCTCAAGCTCTTTCAAACGCTGCACCAGCTGGGAACAGATATAAAGCTGCTGAACTTCATTTCCACGGATTGCACCAACGATGCATGCACTCTTTTCTCCCTTTCCGAAATGATAGCCATACATATGCATATCCTGACGGTATGGGGATTTAAATGTATATAACGACTCTTTAATCATTGTTTTCTACGCCTCCAAGTATTCTTGCCAAAAGCGAGCCTTCCGATACAATCGGATGCTCACGCAGTGTAAAGACCATGCCGTCCATAGGCGACTCCACTCTTTGGCGAACAGTTCCGGATATCGGTTCAAGAACTTCACCGATGCACTCACCCTTTTTGACACTGCCCCAGTGCTTTACACATGGCACAAAAATACCCGTGCTTTCTGCATTGATAAAGCCGACGCAGCCATCTGTGGAAATGATTGGCTTCTTTACGGTCTCAACATGAGGGCCGTCCCAGATGCCAAGCTGTGCCATCAAATGGAAAATGCCATCTGTCAGCTGATGACAAAACGACTCTGTGATGCGCAGTCCAACGCCCATCTCTACAACAAGTGTCGGTGTATTTCGCACGTTCAGACTATATGCAAGCGTTGATTCCAGTACCGTTGCTGCCGCATGAATCCAGATATAATCGACATTTAACTCTTTTGCAAGCGGCAAAAGCGTATCAACTGTCTGCTCATTGATACGTACCTGCGGAATTTCTCTCAAAAATACATTGCTTGCGTGAATGTCAATGCAGACATCTGCGCCAACGATATCTTCTACGATTTTGGATGCTGCATATTCTGCCATATGACCATTCTCACTGCCCGGAAAGATACGGTTTAAATCCAGATCAAACATCGGAACGCCTCTTGTCAGACAGTCCACTCCGAGCGGATTCGTTGCCGGATATACATCAACAATTCCCTTTAAGCAGGATGGATTTTCGTTGATTCTTCTGATAATTTCATAGCAGACATACTGTCCTTCAAGCTCATCTCCATGCGTTCCGGTGACGATACAGATACGCTTTTCATTTCCTGTCAGCACCTTTGGCGCCAGATGGTTCTTTCGTATTTCCATGGCCTCATCGACTGCGAGGCCCACTGATACCACTTTTTCTATCATCGTTTTTTCCTTCTCACATTTTACAGATCGATTTTGTCTGCGCAGATCATGATTCCTCCCGGACTGTCACAAGCACCTGCTGACTCTGTGATGCCGTTCCCAGAAAAACACCCCGCTCCACCGGACAGTCTGCATAATCGCGTCCGTGTGCAAAGCAAATATAACGATCATCCACAAGACAACCGTTTGCCGGGTCTATGCCAAGCCACATTCCGTCAACTGCTGCCTCTACCCATGCGTGAGTGGCTCCTTCTCCGAGCATCATGCCGGAAACATACCGTGCCGGGTAGCCCAAAAGCCTTGCCATTGTCAGATAAATGTGTGCATAATCCTGGCAGACACCCCTATTTTGCAAAAATGCCTGTGATGCAGTTGTCTTTACGTCAGTCGCACCCGGCCTATATTCCATTGCCATTGAAAGTGCCTGATTTAAGCGAATCAGTCCGTCTGCGCCATCTTCTTTTTTTATCTGCTGCTGTGTTAAAAAATTTTTTATTGCATTATCCGGCATAGTCAGCAAAGTCGGATAACGATAGATGGCATCTCTTCCATCCAAATCCTGCACGGGGCGTTTTTTGTCATTTACAAACGCAACACCCTCCACATCAAAAGAAAAGTACTGATGCGCCTCCTTGATGCAGCCAGTACCGATTGTGTTGCAGAAACCATCTTTATTATAACGGATATTGCCGTTTGGCGCAACCCTGCAATTTACAGAAAACAACTGCTGCACCCCGTCCGAAGACGGAATGCAGCGAAGTGTATAGAACTGCCGTGTAACCGGATGGTCAAACTGCAGCTGTGTATGAAAAGAAAACCGAAGCTTTCTCATATGATAAATAATCCCTCCAAACTGTTGATCGCTTCCCGATACGACTTTTGCCACTCTTCATCCTTACCAAGAATCTCACAGAGACATATTTTGGCACTTTCATCGACAGAAAGTCTGCTCTTTTCCATGCGGTTTTTCAGCTTGCTATACTCTTTTTCGATCTTTGGATATGGCATTCTAAGTCGCAAATACAGATCAAGGCGCTCCATATAACGACCGCACTTCAAAATGTTGCGGCTCGTTTCATCTTCCACGCAATCATCGGCACAGCCCCAGAATGCATATAAAAAGTCAAGTACGCGCTGATAGCGATAAAGAGAAAAGCTGCCTGATGCATATTCCTCAAAACAATTAATTGCCATTTGCAAATAGCCAAGCGTCTCACTGCCGATCTCTCCCCGAAGCACAATTCCGTTGTCATATGCGCGGTTCAGACTGTTGATAATCGAATTTCCATCCGATCTGTCGTTGATGTAACGTTCAATAAAGTCGTCCTTTGACTGATAAATATCTGCAATTCCGATGCTCTCGCAATACTTTTTATATGCAGTCGGGTCTGCATCCAGCATATTATCGTAAACGCTGATGAACCCCTTCAATGTTGTAAATACGCGCTCGGTATAACGTCCGAGCCAATATAAATGATTTGCTTTTTCTATTGACACAATACCCATGTATCCTTAAATCCTCCTCCCTGAGATGAGTTTACTACAAATGAACCTTCGTTTCTGGAAAAACGAGTCAGACCACTCGGCCATACACGCGTTTCTTTTCCACTCAACACAAATGCGCGAAGATCGGCCTTTCTTGGCACGGCCTGATTGCCATCCATGATCTCCAGATCCAAAAAGTCAATCACTTCCTGTGCAATAAAGCGTCTTGGCTGCTCTTTAATCAGATTTTCCATCTTTTCAAGTCCTGCTGCATCCAGATCGCGACCAAAGACAACTCCATATCCGCCTGCCTCTGATACATCCTTTACGACAAGCTTTTTCAAATTTTCAAGGATATACGTGCGATCCTTTTCGTAAAATGCCAAATACGTCGGCGCATTTTTCAGGATTGGTTCTTCCTTCAAATAATATTTTATCATATGTGGTACAAAATAGTAAATACCTTTATCATCCGCAACACCATTTCCCGGTGCATTTAAAATAGCTACATTGCCTGCACGATATGCATCCATGATATGCGGCACACCGATCACGGACTCCGGAAGGAAGGTAAGCGGATCCAGATATTCATCCGACAAACGGCGATATACTGCGCCAACGCGCTTGTTTTCACCCATGTAGTCCTTATAGTACAAAACCTGATCTTCCACAAACAGCTCCTGCGGCATTGCAAGCACGGCACCGCTGCGCTCTGCTAAATAGGAATGCTCAAAATAGGCGGCATTGTAGCGACCCGGTGTCAGAATAACATTGATGCCGCCTGTGTTTACATAGTCCATCGTTTCTTTTAAAAGCTGCGCATAATCGCGGTTATCCATGATGTGGGTTCTGGCAAATGTAGTCGGACATGCACTTCTCGTCAGCTGTCTTGCGATCATCGGATAGGATGCTCCGGACGGGATTCGCAGATTATCCTCCAATATGTACCACGATTTGTCCTTTGCCTGAACAAGATCAATACCGGAAATATGGCTGTAGATGCCTCCTGGCGGCACAATTCCTTCGCACTGCGGCAGATAGCCCTTTGAGGAATAGACAAAATCCTCCGGAATCACACCATCCTTTATAATCTGCTTTTTGCCATAAACGTCACGAAGAAACAGATTGAGTGCATCAACACGCTGGCGAAGTCCCTGATCCAGCACCTCAAACTCCTGTTTTGTGATTACTCTGGGAATCGCATCGAATGGAAACAACTGCTCTTTGAACTCACCATTCTTATAAATACCAAATTTTACTCCATATCTTGCCAGCAGACGATTGATTTCTTCTGTATGTTCTACCAATTCTCGGTACATGCCACCAACTCCTTTGCCTTTTTCTATAGTTCTTTTCCACTTTACCACAAGAAAGCAGAAGAACAAAGCAAAAGACGCCCCAAAAATAGGGCGCCTTTACCTTATATTATGATATTTTATACACGAAAACGATTTCTGTCAAGTATTTTTTTGCTGACCCAGCTCTGACGAGTAAACTTCTCGTTTTTTTCTTTTACTGAATTTCAACCAAGC
>CAVJTU010000063.1:0-18213 GCA_963652495.1 uncultured Oscillospiraceae bacterium | reverse complement strand
CCGCCTTCATCCCCCACCTAAGAGGTGGAGGACTTCTAGCGGATTAGGTTAAAGTCAACACAATCACTTTTCAAAATGATACAATCAATATTCGAAATAAAGATGATGTATTGACTTATCTGATTCATCTAGGCTACCTTGGATATGATCAAACTCAAAGAACTGCCTTTGTGCCAAACGAGGAAATCCGCCAAGAACTTATGGTTGCAGTTGAAGATCGTTCATGGGACGAAATGCTTTCATTCTCATCAATGTCTAATTGAAAAATATCAAAAAGAGGAATTTGAATAATGAAAGAGGACGGCGGCTAATTACCATCGTCCTCTTCCATTTATTGTAATATAATTACAGATTTGCTCTGATTTCCTTCGGACGGAAGCCACCCTCTGCCAGTGCAGCGATGATCTCTTTCTTATGATTGTCACCAAAACTCTCCATGGTGATCTTTAACTCTACTGCAGCATTTCTGTTTGTAGTAACAAACTGATTGTGGTCAAGTTTGATGATGTTGCCCTTTACTTCTGCAATCAAAGAAGCTACCTTTGCCAGCTCACCCGGCTTATCCGGAAGCAGACAGGATACGGAGAAGATTCGACCTCTCTGAATTAAGCCGTGCTGTACAACAGAGGACATGGTGATGACATCCATGTTACCACCACTTAAGATTGAAACAATCTTCTTATTCTTTACATCCAGATGCTTGAGTGCAGCAACAGTCAGAAGACCAGAGTTCTCGACTACCATCTTGTGATTCTCGATCATATCAAGGAATGCGCCGATCAGCTCATCATCCGGGACGGTAATGATCTGGTCTACGTTCTCTTTGATATATGGGAACAGCTTATCGCCAGGGGTACGCACGGCGGTACCGTCTGCAATGGTATTGACGCTTGGCAGACTCACGATATGACCAGCCTTTAAGGATTCCTGCATACAATTTGCGCCCTCAGGCTCGACACCGATAATCTGAATCTTTGGATTAAGCATCTTTGCTAACGTGGAAACACCGGTGCACAGTCCGCCGCCACCGATCGGGCAGAGGATATAGTCAACAGTTGGAAGTTCTTTGATGATCTCCATTGCGATGCTTCCCTGTCCGCAGGCAACATCGAGGTCGTTGAATGCATGGATGAATGTATATCCATTCTCTTCTGCTAACTTCATTGCATGCTCACATGCATCATCATACACATCTCCGTACAGGACAACCTCTGCGCCGTAGCTCTTGGTGCGGTTGATCTTAATTAATGGTGTGCTAGTTGGCATAACGATAACTGCCTTTGCACGATACAGCTTTGCTGCATAGGCAACGCCCTGTGCATGGTTTCCTGCAGATGCGGTGATGATACCCTTCGCGCGTTCGTCCTCACTTAATGTAGAAATCTTATAATATGCACCTCTTACCTTGTAAGCTCCGGTGTACTGCATATTCTCAGGCTTAAAATAGACCTTATTTCCAGTCTGATTTGAAAAATACTCGCTGTACTTTAATTTTGTCTCCAGTGTAACACGGCTGACGATCTCACTGGCTTCCTCAAATTTTTCTAATGTCAATTCTTCCATTTTCTTATGCCTTTCTTTTTGCTTGTTATGCGTTACTTATTGCACTTTCTTTGCCATATTGGTTCCTTTTTGCTGTGTTTTTCCTGTCCAGGCTTCGTATACTGTTCGTGAACTGACTAATTATTCAAGAATCGATATACCAGGCAATTTACTGCTCAGATGATGTATCCTTGCGGTCAAACAGTGCGGTGACAAACTGCTCAGAGTTAAACTTTTGCAGATCATCAATGCGCTCGCCGACACCGATATACTTAACCGGAATGCCAAGCTCAGACTGGATCGCAACTGCGATTCCACCCTTTGCGGTTCCATCCATTTTGGTTAAGATAATACCACTAATATCAGCTACCTCCATAAACTGCTTTGCCTGAGAAAGCGCATTCTGACCAGTCGTTCCATCGAGAACCAGAAGGGTCTCTCTGTAGGCCTCCGGGTATTCCTTGTCGATGATACGGTTAATCTTTTTTAACTCTTCCATCAGGTTCTTCTTGTTATGAAGACGGCCGGCGGTATCACAGATCAATACATCGGTATTTCTAGCCTTCGCTGCCTGAACGGCATCAAAGATAACGGCTGCCGGGTCGGAACCTTCCTTGTGGGAAATGACACCGACATTAGCGCGCTTCCCCCACTCCTCCAACTGGTCAATCGCAGCAGCACGGAAGGTATCAGCTGCTGCTAAGAGCACGCTGTTTCCTTCTGCCTTTAACTGATCAGCCAGTTTTCCGATGGATGTGGTTTTTCCAACACCATTTACACCAATGACGAGCACAACAGACTTTCTGTGCTCAAACTCGTAGGCATTCTCACCCAAATCCATCTGACGGCGAATGCTGTCGATCAAGACCTCCTTGCACTCCTGAGGCTCCTTCAAATGAAGCTCTTTTACCTTTTGCTTCATGTCGGTTAAGATCTTCTCGGTCGCATCGACACCCAGATCGCCCATGATCAGAATTTCTTCGATCTCCTCATAGAAATCGTCATCAATGTCGGTAAAACCTCTGAAAACAGAGTCAATTCCGGAGACAATGCTATTTCTTGTCTTTGTCAGACCTTCCTTTAAGCGGGCAAAAAATCCTTTTTTCTTTTCTTCCATAGTCCACCTCTATCTATTATTTATCAAGATCTTTTTCGATCAGGTTGACACTGACCAGCGTGGAGACACCCTTTTCCTGCATTGTGATACCATACAGACGGTCTGCCGATGTCATGGTGCCGCGTCGGTGCGTGATTACGATAAACTGTGTATTTGCCGTCAGCTTATGCAGGTAATTGGCAAAACGGCCTACATTGGAATCATCGAGTGCGGCCTCGATCTCATCAAGAAGACAAAACGGTGACGGCTTTAAATTCTGGATGGCAAACATCAGCGCAATCGCCGTGAGTGCCTTCTCACCGCCGGAAAGCTGCATCATATTTTGAAGCTTCTTGCCCGGCGGCTGTGAGATGATGCGAACACCAGCTTCGATGACATCCTCGTCCTCGACTAACTCAAGCGTACCCTTTCCGCCTCCGAAAAGTTCTTTAAAGACGCGGTCAAACTCGACGCGAATCTCCTCAAACTTTTCCTTAAACTGCTTTCGCATCCCCTCATCCAGTTCCTCGATGACCTTCTGCAAAGTCTTTTCCGACTCAACCAGATCCTCATACTGCGTCTTCATAAAGGTATAGCGCTCAGACACTTCCTTGAACTCTTCGATTGCTCCTACGTTGACATTTCCCAGACCGCGAATGCTCTTTTTAAGCTCATTGATATGCACTTTCAGTTCGGCAAGCGGCTTCTCACTCTTTGCCGCTGCCTTTGCATCACTCGGACGAAGCTCATACTCCTCCCACAGATACTCTGCCAGTTCGTCAAGGCGATCCTCGAAGCGCTCTTTTTGGTTGTTCATGCGAAGCAAATCGCGGTCAAGTGCGGAGAGTCTCGCGGAGAGTTCCTCGCGCTTTGCAAAGAATCCCTTTAATGACTCGTTTGCGCGGTTGCGGTGCTCACTTGCTTGTGCCAACTCTTCTTCTTTTTTCTTTTGTGTCAGCTCTAAGCTTTGAATTTGCTTTTGTGCTTCATCGATCTGTGCTGTTTTCTGCGCTACAGCGTCATCATACTGTGCAAAGCTTTTTTGCAATTCGTCCTGCTCAGCCTTTCGCTTATCTACTTCCTGCGCCATGCGGCGAATGTTTTCGAGAATGAACTGTTCCTGCTGCTGCAGCCGGATCTTTTTTGCACTCAAATCAGAAATCTCTTTCGTGAGTGCATCGCGTTTCTTAATCGTCTCATCGACAAAACTCTGATTACGGTCAGCGCTGTCTTTTGACTCATCACCCGCAGACTCAAGTTCTTTGATAGAACCTGCAACCTGCTCGTAACTTACTTTGATGCGCTCCAGTTTTCTTTCCTGCAATACAAGCTCATTATTCAAATGCTCGCGATCCTTTACGATCTCCTCGACGCGTTTCACTGCTTCCCGCATACGAAGACGACCTTCTGTCTCCTTTAATGTCAGGTTCTGAATCTCATTTTGCTGCTTTTGAACCTGCTGCGACAGCGTATTTACCTTCTTTTCAGATTCCTCAAAACGTGCAGACAGCTTTTTTAACTGCTCCGTTTCTTTCTTGATTTTCGCCTCAAGCTCTTCTAATTCTCGATTTCGTCCAAGAAGGTTGCTGTTGTTTTTGAAGGCACCTCCCGTCATGGAACCGCCCGGATTTAACAGCTCGCCCTCAAGGGTGACGATGCGAAGGCTTCTGCGAAACTTTGCCGAAACCTTAAGTCCATGGTCGATCGTATCGACAACCACGATTCTTCCCAGAAGAAACTGCACAAGCTTTTTGTAGGTGTCTTCTGTCTTGACAAGGCTGCTTGCCAGCCCGATGACACCCGGCTCCTTTAAGGCATCCTTCTGTGCAAATTCATCGCGCACCGTGATCGCATCAAGCGGAAGGAACGTTGCTCGTCCGAAGCGTCCCTGCTTTAAGTATTCAATCAATTGCTTTGCGGTCTGCTCAGTATCGGTGACAATATTTTGAATCGCACCACCAAGTGCCGTCTCGACTGCCACCTCGAAACGTTTCTCTACATGAATCAGATCAGCCACAACACCGTGAATACCAGGATTTTGACTACGCACCTCCATGACTTTTCGGATGCTGTTTCCATAACCCTCATAGCGCTCGGCAAGATTACGAAGGGACTCGGCACGTGTCACAGATACCTGATGAAGACGGCGCTGCTCATAATACTCATTTTGCAGCTGCTCTCTTGTCTTTTGCTCAGTCTCAAGTGATGCAACTGCCTCGCGCTGCTTCTCTGAAAGTTCTGCTTTCTGCTTTGAAATCGTCTGGTAGGACTGCTCACTCTCAGTCGCGCGTTTCTGCCAGATGGATTCCTCTGTTTTACTCTCTAAGAGTCTTCGGTTCATCTGCGCCTGCTCGGTCTTTGCCTGCTCAAGAAGCGTCTGGTACTTTTGCAATTCACCGACAAAGGAAGACTTTTCATTTAACAGGGAAATCATCTTTCCCTGATCGTCCTTTAATGCCTGCTGATAGGCTGCAAGTCCATCCTGCACCTGAATGAGAACACTCTGTGTGCTATCCTTCTTAGCTGTTGTATCGTAGATCTCGCGGCTGCACTCCTGACGTTTCTTTTGCGCCTCACTTACCTGTGCAGTGTACTCTTCCTGCTCTTTTTCAAGCACTTCTATTCGCTCTGCGGTGTGGGTGCGCCTTAAATATTCCGTATTAATCTGTTCCTTTAATACGTTGACTGCGCCCTCTTTTTCCTGACACTTTGTCTGACAGGCTGCAACTTCATCGCGCAGCTGTGTAATTTGCTCTTCAAGACGATTAAAATCATCCTGCTGATGCTCGTACTTTGCTTTTAATGCCTCGCTGTTCTTATTGGTATCCTCGTAATCTCTTGTCGTGATGGCAAGATTTTTTTCGAGTGCGGCGAGGTCACTCTCAACCTTGCTGCTTTCTGCTGCATATGCGTCGATATCATACTGCTTTAACTCATCGCGCAGCTTTAAGTATTCCTTTGCTGACGCTGCCTGGCGCTCCAATGGGCCTACCTGTCTGGACAACTCGGACATGATGTCATTTAAGCGGACCATATTCGCCTGCTCGCTTTCGAGCTTTTTCTTAGCTGCTGCCTTACGGCGCTTGAACTTTACAATACCAGCCGCCTCATCAAAGAGTTCACGGCGATCCTCTGGCTTGCCACTAAGGATCTTATCAATCTGACCCTGTCCGATAATCGAATAACCCTCTTTTCCGATACCCGTATCGTAGAAAAGCTCGGTGACATCCTTTAGGCGGCACAGTGTTCCGTTCAGGCGGTACTCGCTCTCACCGGAGCGATAGATTCGTCTGGACACGGTGACTTCATTGTAATCCAGATTTAGATGCCGGTCGGTGTTGTCAAAGGTAATCGCCACGCTGGCGTAGCCCTGCGGCTTTCGGTTCTGCGTTCCGGAAAAGATAACGTCCTGCATGTTGGCACCGCGAAGCTGCTTAGAGCTTTGTTCTCCGAGTACCCAACGCACCGCATCGGCGACGTTGCTCTTTCCGCTTCCGTTTGGTCCGACAATGCATGTGATTCCATTGTGAAATTCAAACAGCGTCTTGTTTGCAAATGACTTAAAGCCTTGCACCTCAATACTTTTTAAATACATGAAAGTTTTTTCTCACTTTAATTTTTTTAAATCTAGACAACTGTTTCTTGTCTTAATGATTCTTCTTCAATATCAGGATCGTCTCATAGGCTGCCAGCTGCTGTGCGCCCTTTTTGGTATGACCCACACCAATTCCAAATGCCTTGTCACCGATCTTTGCCTGCATACGGAACTTCTTATCGTGATCCGGTCCCTCTTCTGTAAGCAGCTCATAGGATAACTGCTCGTTAAAATCTCTTTGCACAATCTCCTGAAGGATAGTTTTGCTATCATAAAAGAGTTTTTTATTTTCCAGATCGTTTAAGACGAAACGGACAATAAATTCTTTTGCATTAGCAAATCCACCATCCAGATAAATGGCTCCGATCAGTGCTTCCATGGCATCGGATGTAATAGATGCTCGAAGTCTTCCACCTGTGGAATCCTCTCCATTTCCAAGGCGAAGATATTTTCCAAGGGAAATAGCCTCGGCACACATCGCCAATGACTGCTCACAGACAATGCTTGCGCGCAGCTTCGTCAGCTCACCTTCCGGATATTCCTTATAATTGTGAAACAAAAAATCACTTGATACAAGTTCGAGTACGGCATCCCCCAAAAATTCCAGACGCTCGTTATCATGTCTCTTCCCTGCATAATGTTCGTGCGCATATGAGCTATGCGTCAGAGCAAGTTCTAACAGCTTCGGATCATGAAATGTATATCCGACTGTTTTCTCCAATTCACTCATAATTCCTCCTCTAAATGAAACAAGCAAAACGAAATAAGCCAAACTAATTAGAAATAGACAGCGTAAAAATTTAGAAATGAAAAGACAGAGCCGCAAGGATTGCCCTCGCAGCTCATGTACCAGTTTTCTTTTTACGCCATCGTATCGTTAATCAGTTCGTACACATCGCCAACGGTTGCCAGATTTTTGTCCTCGAGTTCCTCCTGCGGAACGGTGATTCCCAACTCATCCTCGATTCCCATGATAATCTCAACCGCATCCAGTGAATCTGCTCCGAGATCCTCCAGCAGTCTCGTATCCATTGTGATTTCGTCCTCCTCGACGTCTAAAACCTCAGCAATGATTTTCTGCAATGTTTCAAATTCCATACAAGCCACCCTTTCTTATATTTTCTTTGTTTGATTTCCTTACACACTCAGACTTTTTTCTATTTTTGCGGCAATATCTGCCTCAGTAAAAGATACACACTGCTCGATTGCAGTAGTAACTTCCTTTGCTTTTGAACTGCCATGTGCCTTTACAACAAGACCTTTTAAGCCCAGAAGCGGCGCTCCGCCATACTCACTGGCATCAAATTTCTTGACTACGCCCTTCAGCGAAGGCTTTGCAAGAAGACCACCGATCTTTCCTGCTGTCGTGGACATCATCGCATTCTTGATTTCTTTGATCAATGCCTTTCCAACACCCTCATACAGCTTTAAAATGACATTCCCGACGAATGCCTCACACACCAACACGTCACATGGTCCATATGGAATCTCGCGTGCCTCGACATTTCCGATGAAATTGATATCCGGACATTCCTTTAACAGTGGATAAGTCTCTTTTACAAGTGCATTCCCCTTCTCCTCCTCGGCGCCAATATTGACAATACCGACTCTCGGATTTTGAATGCCCATGACGTTCTCCGCATAAATAGATCCCATCTTTGCAAACTGAACGAGCTGTTCTGCACGCGCATCTACGTTTGCTCCGCAGTCTACTAAAAGCATTGCTCCGTTTACAGTCGGAATCACCGGTGCGAGCGGTGCTCTCTTTACGCCTTTGATCTTTCCTGCAATCAGCTGACCGCCAACCAATACCGCACCTGTACTTCCACAGGAAACGAATGCATCTGCCTTCTGTTCCTTTACAAGCTTTAATCCGACAACGAGCGAGGAATCCTTTTTCGTGCGCACAGACTCTACCGGCGGTGCTCCGGTCGGGATCACCTCAGATGCCGGTACAACCTCAAGCCTGGACTTGTCGTACGTCAGTCCTTCGAGTGCTTTGTCTAAGTCATCCGGGCGACCGGTCAGAAGCACTTTTATATTGCTGTTTTTATTAATGGCATCTACTGCGCCTTGCACCATACAGGCAGGAGCGTTATCGCCTCCCATACCATCTACTGCTACTGTAATCATTCTTTTTCTTCCATTCTCGTTAATTCACAGGGGAGTTTTTATCCCAGTACCATGATATACGATTCTGTCATAGAAATCAACTGTTTTTTGTAACTATTCAGATCCAGGCAGCTTTTCAGAAAAACGGATTGCCATACTCGCATGAGCAATTCCGTTTGACTGAAAATCTATCTGGCGAGAAGCCACAACGAGATAATTGCTCCATCTGGAGCAACACGAAGTGGAATCGAGGTGCGGCTCTGAATAGTTACAAAAGCATAAAAACATAAAAAAAGAGGCATACAGCCTGAAAACTGTATGCCTCCCTAAAATTTTTGATTAGTCCTCAACAGAAACGATCTCTCTCTTGTTGTAAGAACCACAAGCCTTGCAAACTCTATGCGGCATCATAAGAGCACCACACTTGCTGCACTTTACCAGATTAACAGCACCCATCTTCCAGTTTGCTCTGCGCTTATCTCTTCTAGCCTTAGAAGTTTTATTCTTTGGACAAATAGACATGTTTTACACCTCCTTCAATACTTAAGCTTTCACAGCCTGCCATACACATCCTGGCTGGCAGGATGTGACTACTGTATCAGGAATCCGTGCGATTATTCTGAGCGAATATCTCACGTATAATCGACATTCTGGGATCTAACTCTGTTCGATCGCAGCTGCAGGTCTGGCGATTCAAGTTTACTCCACACTTTGGGCATACACCCTTGCAGTCCTCTTTACAGAGTACCTTGTCCGGAATATCCGTCATCATTTCGTCCCAAACCATACCATCTACGTCCAGATGATACCCGTCAATGTAGGATTGCTCATCCAACTGTGCGATACGCTCCTGAGCTGACGCATTGGCATCCACATCTCTTTTAAATTCGAGATCCATCGGTACCTTTACGCTCTCCAGACAGCGGTCACATGGCATCTCAAGAACAAGAACTGCCTTAGCCGTTATTGCAATCTTCCTGTCTCCCTCATGTGTAAGCCTCAGCTTCACTGGCTGCTTACTGACAATCGGATACTTCTTACGCTTCCAGACGACCTCTGACATCTCAAGTGGAACTTCATATGTCTTTGCAATACCATCTGCCGCAAAAAGCTCAGACATGTTAATTACCATAGCAGACCTCCTCACAGGCTGAACCTGTGTCAAGTATTTTTACATGACACTTCGCACACACTCGTACATTATATAGTTTTCGCTATCATTTGTCAACTGTTTTCTTCTAATTTTTTTATTACATAGACTGAGCCTGAACAGCGGTGATCGCAACAACACCTACGATGTCATCTGCGAAGCATCCTCTGGACAGATCGTTTACAGGAGCTCCGATACCCTGAGTAACCGGGCCGTATGCTTCTGCCTTTGCAAGTCTCTGAACCAGCTTGTAGCCGATATTTCCTGCATCCAGATTCGGGAAGATCAGAACGTTTGCATGACCTGCAACGGTGCTGTCTGGAGCCTTGGAAGCTGCTACGGACGGAACAAGTGCTGCATCTAACTGAAGCTCGCCATCAACATCAAGATCCGGATACTGCTCTTTTGCAATCTTGGTAGCCTCTACAACCTTTGTTACCAGATCATGCTTTGCACTTCCCTTTGTGGAATGAGACAGCATAGCAACCTTAGCTTTCTTGCCGGTCAGCTGCTCGAAGGACTCTGCTGAAGATGCTGCGATTGCTGCTAATTCTTCCGGATTCGGATCCTGATTCAGACCGCAGTCACCAAATACAAATACACCGTCCTCGCCATACTCGCAGTTCGGAACGATCATTAAGAAGAATGCGGAAACCAACTTGCAGCCCGGCTTTGTCTTGATGATCTGCAGACACGGACGAAGTGTATTAGCAGTAGAGTGGCACGCACCGGATACCATACCATCAGCATCACCAGCCTTGATCATCAGGCAGCCATAATATGCATAATCAGACAGAGCCTGTTTTCTAGCTTCTTCCTTTGTCAGACCCTTCTTCTTTCTTAACTCAACGAACAGATCCAGATATTCCTCGGTCTTCTCATATGTAGCCGGGTCAATGATGGTAGCGCCGGCTACGTCGTAACCCTTACCATACTTCTCAACCTCTTCCGGACTTCCCAGAATGATCAGGTTTGCAAGACCTTCCTTTAAGATCTTCTCTGCTGCCTCCCATGTTCTGGTGTCCATAGACTCCGGCAGGATAATTGTCTTCTTATCGGCCTTTGCTTTTGCCTTAATCTCATCAATAAATCCCATGATATTTTAATTCTCCTTTCATTCTTTGGACGCGCTAAGCGCCGTCTCTCTTTTACCAATTATAGTACAATCCCCTCGGTTAGGCAAGACAGGATTTTCCATATTTTTGTTTCTTTTGCGGTACAAAGATTTATGCAGCGATTTCTCTGGTATTTGCGCCTTTTCTGTCGTATACTATGACGTATACCATAGATATGATGTTGAGGGCAAAAGGCATTTTGACCCCTTTGATACCAGATTGCGGAAATATCATAATCTGAATTCGTCCTAAAACGAGGGTCTTTCATAAATTTTGCCCGTGGACAGAAAGGATTTTATTTATGAAGACAGTTGGAATTATCGCGGAATATAACCCCTTTCACAAAGGACATGCCTATCATATTCAAAAGGCAAAAGAAGCTGCCGGTGCCGATTTTGTGGTTGTCGCTATGAGCGGCAATTTTGTACAGCGCGGAGCACCTGCCATAATCGACAAATATACGCGCACCAAAATGGCACTTGACGGCGGTGCCGATCTGGTTCTTGAGTTGCCTGTTCCATTTGCTACAGCTGCCGCTCCGATTTTTGCTGAAGCCGGTGTATCGCTTTTCCACCATCTTGGCTGCGTGGATGCACTGTGTTTTGGAAGTGAATCAGGCGATGTAAATTCTCTTATCGCAACCGCGCGCATATTGATGGAGGAACCACCTAACTATAAGCTGCTTTTGCAGCGCTTTTTAAAGGAAGGGAACAGCTACCCAAAGAGTGTGCAGATGGCGGTACGGTCACTAAGTAATGAACTGGGAAATGAGCTTTCTGCCTCTCCGAATGACACACTTGCGATTGAATATATCAAGGCTTTATTAAAATATAATAGTGCGATCACACCGATTGCAATCAAGAGACAAGGAAATGGGTATCATGAGACAAGTCTGTCCTCTGGCTTTGCCAGTGCCTCTGCCATCCGAAATCAACTTGAACAGCAGATTAAAACACTTACTGAATTGAATTCTTCTGTTTATCCGATGAAGTTTGGGCTTTCTTCTGCTATTTCTGTGCTTGAGCCCTTTCTTCCTGAAACTTCATTTTCACGAATGACGAATGCTTTTGGTCATACCTTTCCAGTGACTGAGGATGATTTCTCGCTTCCACTGGGAATGATTTTAAATGTCGGACAAATGACAAACGGCATGAATATTTTACAGGCAGCTGATATGACACCGGAACTGTCTGACCGGATTCATCACCTTCTTTCTAGTGGTAAGCTTTTTACATTTAACGAGTTAGCTGAAGCATTAAAGACAAAGAATTTCACGCGTGCCCGCATCAACCGTGCGCTGCTCCACTGTCTGCTTGCGATCCGTCAAAATGATATAGAAGAATTTCGTGCCGATACCTTTTGCTCCTATGCGCGTATTCTTGGTTTTAAAAGAGAAGCATCGCCACTATTAAAGGCAATTAAACAAAACACTGATATTCCTGTCATTACAAAGCTTGCAGACGCAAAAAATAAGCTCGATGAGGCAGGAAATAAACTCCTGTCCCACGAGCTTGCATCTTCATTTCTTTACCGTCAGGCTGTCTGGTGCAAGTTTCATGAAACGCTTCCAGATGAATACCGTGCTGGTATTATTATTATTTAATAGCTACTTCTGACTAGTCAGAGCCGCTTGCGATGTGCAAAACGGCTCTGTTTTTCATTTTTTGTTTTGGATTTGCTTTGTTTTTGTTTCTCTTATTGCCTATTTTGTTCTATCGTTTCTCTTATTTTTGCTTTCTTTCATAGCAGCGAAAATCATAGACAAGATCAAAATAGGTCTGCTCATCGCTGACATCGGTTAATGTCCATTTCTCAGAGGAAATCTCCGGGAAGAAGGTATCTGCCTCATAGACATAATCAATTCGTGTCAGATGAATACGGTCTGCATACGGCAGAAATTCACGGTAAATGCTCTCTCCGCCGATCACATAGACGTCCTCGCTGCGATACTGCTTGATCTGTTCAAGAACCTCCTCGACGCTGTGACAAATGATTGCACCCTTACACGTATAGTCTTCATTACGAGTCAATACGATATTGGTGCGACCTTCGAGTACGCGGCCACCCGGAAGGCTCTCTAAGGTCTTTCTTCCCATGACAACGACCTTTCCGATCGTTTCCTTACGAAACAGCTGCTGATCAAACGGAATGGTGACAAGAAGCTTTCCCTGATAACCGATTCCATTTTTCTTATCTGCTGCAACAATAATATTCATAAATTTCTTACCTGTCTTACTTTTCTTATTAGTTCTTAAAGCTGTGAATCGGAGCCGGAATGCGTCCGCCTCTGTTGATAAAAGCACTGCAGTCCTTTGTGTTGACCGGCATGATCGGTGCATAGCCGAGCAGTCCGCCAAACTCAGCAGTGTCGCCTACTTTCTTACCGATAACCGGAATCAGACGTACTGCGGTCGTCTTCTGATTTACCATACCGATGGCGGCCTCGTCTGCAATGATGCCGGAAATCGTAGCTGCACTTGTATCGCCCGGAATGGCGATCATGTCAAGACCAACGGAGCATACGCAAGTCATGGCCTCAAGCTTTTCGATGCAAAGATTTCCGTGAGTCGCTGCCTCGATCATGTTGCGATCCTCGCTGACCGGAATGAATGCGCCACTCAAACCACCGACATAAGAAGACGCCATGATACCGCCCTTCTTTACCTGATCGTTTAACATGGCAAGCGCTGCCGTGGTACCCGGTGCGCCGACTTCCTCCAAGCCGATCTCTTCCAAAATCTCTGCCACGCTGTCGCCCACTGCCGGAGTCGGAGCAAGAGACAGATCGATAATGCCAAATGGAATACCAAGTCTTCGGCTGGCTTCCTGTGCAACAAGCTGACCTACTCTTGTGATCTTGAAGGCTGTCTTCTTGATGGTCTCACAGAGAACTTCAAAGTTCTGTCCGTGTACCTGAGAAATCGCATGCATAACAACACCCGGACCGCTGACACCGACATTGATAACGGCATCCGCTTCGGTTACACCGTGGAATGCACCTGCCATAAATGGATTGTCGTCCGGCGCATTGCAGAAAATAACAAGCTTTGCACAGCCAAGAGAATCCTGATCCTTTGTATACTCAGCTGCTTCCTTTACGATATTTCCCATTAAGCGAATGGCATCCATGTTCAGACCGGTCTTTGTGGAGCCGACATTGACAGAGCTGCATACACGATCGGTTACGGCGAGTGCCTTCGGGATGGAACGAATCAAAAGTTCATCTGCTTTTGTCATGCCTTTGCTTACCAGTGCAGAATAACCGCCAAGAAAGTTTACGCCAACCTCTTTTGCTGCCTTGTCCAGTGTCTTTGCAATCTCAACAAAATCGTCGCTTGTCTTGCAGGCTGCACCGCCGACAAGTGCGATCGGCGTTACACTGATTCGCTTATTGACGATCGGAATACCATATTCCTTCTCGATATCCTGTCCGGTTGACACCAGATTCTTTGCCAGTGTTGTAATCTTGTTGTAAATATTTTCACAGACCTTTTCAACCGAGCTGTCAATACAATCCAGCAGACTGATGCCCATTGTGATGGTACGCACGTCCAGCTTTTCCTGCGTGATCATGTTGTTCGTCTCATTTACTTCAAACATATTTATCATAGGAAGTTACTCTCTTTCTGTTTTGATGTTTTATTCATTAAAAATCACAAACACGCATTCACAAAACCTCACGTTTCGTGAACGGTAAAATCAGATGCGGTGCATCTTTGTGAAGATCTCTTCCTTCTGGCAGTGAACCTCTACGCCAAGCTTCTTGCCAAGCTCTTCAAGCTCTGTTACACAATCAACAAAATTTCCTTCGATATCGCTGATATCAACGATCATCATCATGTTGAAATATCCCTGTACGATCGTCTGGGAAATATCCAGAATATTTACTTTCTTTTCTGCCAGATAAGTACAGATTCCTGCAATAATACCTACTGTGTCTTTTCCTACTACTGTGATAACTGCTTTCGTCATGTTCCAAACCCTGCCTCTCTCTTATATGTAGATTACTTCTGACATCGCATCCCGTCTGGCCACTGTGATTGGAAAATCGCCGGAATGGTACGGATTTTCCCCCATATTGACCTCGCAGCAGACGGTCTCATAAGCAAGCTCAGCATAATTATTTTCTTTGCTTAAATGTCCCAAAATGATATGTTTCATGTCATCGTGAAGCAGTTCATTTAACAGATGACCTGCCGCTTCATTGGACAGATGGCCTTTCTGACCAAGAATACGCCGCTTTAATGGAAATGGGTATGATCCAACCTCAAGCATATGCACATCATGATTTGCTTCAAGCAAGACAGCGTCAAGTCCTAACAGATGATTGATGGTATATTGGTTATACATGCCAAGATCCGTAACCACACCAACCGCATGACCTTCGGCCTCTGCGCGATATCCTACCGGATTTGCCGCATCATGGCTGTTTGAAAATGGTGTAACAGTAAAATCACCAACTACGATTTGTTCATCTGCGAGAACCGGACGGAAAAGTTCCGGATCGATCTCTTTTTTGACATCCATGTGCTCGATGGCTTCAAGTGTCTCCTTTGTGCCATAAATCGGTATATGATGTTTCTTTGAGAACACACGCAAACCGCTGATATGGTCACTGTGCTCATGTGTGACCAAAACTCCGTCGAGCTCATCCGGCCTGATGCCCAGATCCTGCACTCCGGTATCGATGCGCTTGCAGCTGATTCCTGCATCCACCAAGAGGTGGGTATGATCGGTTCCTATATAGGTGCAGTTTCCGCTGCTTCCGCTGGCTATCGTGACAAATCTCATACTCAATCCCTGTTTCTTATGCCTTTCTTCCTTATAATGTAAAGATGGTGCCACGAATCATTGTAGCAAGGGGCGATTCAAAAGTCAATTGTTTTATTATGGTGACCCGGAAGGTTACGAAATGGCTGCACGGAAAGTTATGAAATCCGGAAGGTTATGATGTGATCACCCAGAAGTCTTACGACGGGCGGTTCGACGATTGTTTTGTCGGCGCCCCCTTGTTCACACACGGGCGACTGCACAGCAGACGTCAGTGCCTTCATAAAAGCAACTCGTCTCACTGCTCACCACGTAACATATGCCTTCCGGTAGTTTCTGGCAATGATTCTCCATCATTTTGTGTATTTCGGATATTTTTTCTTATTTTATTTCGTGTTACAATTCAGCATATAGTAACAGAATTCTTCACACATACATTCAAAAATAATAACTTTGATACCAGGGTCAAAATGCCTTTTGACCCCAACATCATAACTATTCAAAATTTGAAGGAGGTATTTTCTATGAGTTGGAATCCAACATGGATCTGCCCTGCACAGGATCTGGGCGATCCGGCAGCCGTTTTCGGTACATCATTTGTTTCCGAAAGAAATGTTTCACAGGCAACGCTGACCATAACTGCGCTAGGTGTATATGAGGCAAAATTAAATGGCAATCGTGTCGGCGAATTTGTTATGGCGCCGGGCTGGACAAGTTATCACAAGCGACTGCAATATCAGGAATATGACATTACAGATTTGCTGACAGAAGGCACAAATACAATTGAAATCACCGTGGGGAAAGGCTGGTATCGAAGCCCTCTTCCAGGATGGGGCAGCCCCTGTCAGAATGAACTGCGCGCGCGTCCGTGCGGTCTGGCTGCACAAATTACACTTACATTTAAGGATGGCAGCAGCCAAATTTTATCTACAGATGAAAGCTGGAAGGTTTCCGATGGTCCGGTTCGTTTTTCTGAAATTTATGACGGTGAACTCTATGATGCAACAAAACTGCCTCGCCTTGATCAGTTCGCTATCGTATTTGATGGGCCAACGGATACTTTGATTCCACAGCAGGGTGAGGAGGTTCACGAGCAGGAATGCCTTGCCGTAAAAAACAGTTTTATTACACCAAAGGGTGAACTTGTACTTGACTTTGGCCAAAATTTAACCGGATATGCAGAATTATCCGTAGATGCAAAAGCCGGCGACTGCGTAGATCTTTCCTTTGCCGAAGTAATGGATAAGGAAGGCAATTTCTATACTGAAAATTATCGTGGTGCAAAAGCACAATATCATTATATCTGTAAAGATGGTGTCCAGACTTGGCATCCGACGCATACTTTTTATGGTTTTCGTTATGTCCGCGTCAATGCATTTCCTGGCGGTGTATGTGCCGCAAAACCAGAAAATTTTACGGCGATTGCTGTTTCCTCCGATATGAAGCGAACCGGATTTTTGAGCAGTTCGAATCCATTATTAAACCAGCTGTTCTCCAATATTATCTGGGGACAGAAGGGTAATTTCTTAGACGTACCGACCGATTGCCCGCAGCGTGATGAGCGTCTTGGCTGGACTGGCGATGCGCAGGTGTTTGTCCGCACTGCCTGCTTAAATTATGATACCGAAAAATTCTTCACAAAATGGCTGGCTGATCTGGCTGCTGACCAGCATGAGGACGGCTATGTAGGTCATGTCATCCCGGATCTTCTTCAAAATCCTCAGGCAAGCAGTGCATGGGGCGATGCAGCAACCATTTGCCCGTGGCAGGTTTATCTGGCCTTTGGCAATCCGCAGATTTTGCGCAATCAGTATCAGAGCATGAAAAAATGGATTTCCTATATTGCTGCAACGACTACAACGAAGTATTTATGGACTGGCGGAACTCACTATGGTGACTGGCTGGGTCTTGATGCTCCATCTGGCAGCTACAAGGGTTCCAGCAATGAAGATCTCATTGCTTCTGCTTTTTATGCCTACTCGACCAGTCTGGTTATCAAAGCAGGAACGGTATTAGGAGAAGATGTGAGTGCGCTAAAAGAACTCTATGCCAATATTGTTCGCACCTTCCAAAAGACCTGGCCAACCTATAATACGCAGACGGAATGTGTCCTGGCTGCACATTTTAAACTGGCAAAGGATTGTCAGCTGGCAGCCGATCAATTGGCAAATATGATTCGCGCCTGCGGTACAAAACTTCAGACCGGATTTGTCGGCACACCATATCTGCTGCATGTATTGAGTGACTATGGTTATACCGATCTTGCATGGGATCTGCTTCTTCGCACCAAATACCCATCCTGGCTGTATCCGGTCACAAAGGGGGCTACCACCATCTGGGAACACTGGGATGGTATTATGGAGGATGGCAATTTCTGGAGCAAGGATATGAACTCATTCAATCACTATGCATATGGTTCCGTTGCCGATTGGGTATATGATACTGCTGCCGGTATCCTCACACGTGAAGATGCACCAGGTTATGAAAAAGTCACGGTCGCTCCGCATCCGGATGTCCGTCTGGACTGGCTGCGTGCTGAGCTGGACACACGCCACGGTCACATCAGCTCCTTCTGGACAAAAGAGGATACTGAGTGGCGTTATGAAATTACAGTACCCGTTGAGGCTGACATTGTAATTGACGGTGTTTGCCATAGTGTAAAGGCTGGTTCCTACTGTTTCTATAGCGAGCAAAAGCAAAATTAGCATCCACATAACAATTTTTACCTGATTACGCAGAAATACCCACATGTTTTCTCTCTCCAAAGAAACATGTGGGTATCATATGATGTTGGGGTCAAAAGGCATTTTGACCCCTTTGATACCAGATTGCT
>CAVJTU010000062.1:0-18281 GCA_963652495.1 uncultured Oscillospiraceae bacterium | reverse complement strand
TTGCAAGCAAGCTTGCATCGGCTTTCTGACCTTTTGACCCTGGTATCATATAATATTTTGATAACTGGTTCAAAGAAAACACTATTATACAGATGAGCACATTTTTCTTATAATAGCAGACAAAATAAAAGTTCAGCGATGGGGCTGGAGCACAGGATTAAGGCTTCGTATCCATCGGCTGAACTTTTTTCGTTTAAATCTGATAAAACAGCAGGAGGATGATAAAGATGACGCAACGGTTTGATACCTTAAAAATTCACGGAGGATATGATCCGTTTGAACATCATAGAGCCAGTGTAGTTCCAATCTATCAGACAGCAGCTTATTCACTGGAGGATACTTTTCATGCAGATCGGCAATTCGCGTTTGCAGAGGAAGGACCGGTGTATTCCAGACTTGCAAATCCGACTGTGACTGTTTTGGAGGAGCGAATAAAGGTACTGCATAAGGGAAGTGGTGCCATCGCCATGGCATCAGGAATGGCGGCAGTGTCGACTACACTTCTAAATGTAGCAGGGAAAGGGGGAAGGATATTAACAACAGCGAATTTATACGGCGGCAGTGTCGACTGTTGTGCAACCCTTCTTCCCCAGATGGGCGTGAATGTTGATTTTGTGGAAAGAGGAACGGATGCAGAAGAATTTGCCGGACACATCACAAAAGACACAAAAGCAATTTACATAGAAACTCTCACCAATCCTTTTGCGGAAATTCCTGATATACAGGGAATTGCAGATTTGGCACATGAGCATGGAATTCCTCTTATTGTTGATAACACAATGGCAACCCCTTATCTGATAAATCCATTTGATTTTGGCGCAGATATTGTAGTGTATTCTGCAACGAAGGGGCTTTCCGGGCATGGAGATGCATTGGCTGGTATTGTGGTAGAAAATGGAAAATTTGAATTTGATAAAGAAAAATATCCTCAGTTTTATGAAACCCTGTGGATTTTAAAGGATGAAAAGGAGCAAAAGAGAAGTGTAAAAGATCTCTTCCCAGGTGATCCGTTTACAGGACGTTTAAGAGTATTGTATTTAAATTATTTAGGAGCTGTATTGGCACCGATGAGTGCGTATCTTATTATGCTTGGCATGGAAACACTTTCTGAAAGATTAAGCAGGCAGGTAGCAAGCACAAAAAAGATAGTGGAATATCTGGAAAAAAATCCGCATGCAGAATGGGTGAGACATCCTTTCGCTGTTGATAGTTCATTTAAGGAAAGAGCAAAGAAGTATTTCCCCAAAGGGGCCGGCAGTATTTTTTCGTTTGGCTTCAAAGGAACGGAAGAGGAGAAAAGAAAGTTTCTGGTATCCACGAGAATTTTTAAATATGCATCCAATATTGGAGATGCGAGAAGTTTAATTATTAATCCAACACAGACCACACATTTGGAATTAACAAAAGAACAGCAAAAA
Source organism: uncultured Oscillospiraceae bacterium (assembly GCA_963652495.1). Taxonomy (GTDB): domain Bacteria; phylum Bacillota; class Clostridia; order Lachnospirales; family Lachnospiraceae; genus Anthropogastromicrobium. The sequence continues at coordinate 16,863 of CAVJTU010000062.1, read as the reverse complement.
CAGGTGGGATTGACAGACAATACCATTCGTCTTTCCGTTGGACTAGAGGACGCACAAGACCTGATTGAAGATCTTGAACAGGCATTTCAGCAAGTTTTTGGATAAAGACTTTCATGACGAATAAAAGAAAATGCCTAAAAGAAAAACAAAATATAAATCAAGAGAAGAAGAGGAAAGAAGTAAATGAAAGAGAATAATGAGCAATATTTTGTGAAGGGTCTTGATGATGTGATAACGCCGGGGCTGATTTATTATGAAGAGTTGATTCAAAATAACATAGAAGAAGTGATTCGTTTGGCAGGCGGTACAAAAAGACTGTGGCCGCATGTGAAAACATTTAAGATGGAAGCAGTGACGAAACTGCTGATTCGTTATGGAATTACGAGATTTAAAACCGCAACAATAGCAGAGGCACAGATGTGTGCAATGAGTGGCGCAAAGGAGGTATTGATTGCGTATCCGCTGGTAGGCCCTAATATAAAACGTTTTGCAATGCTGCAGGAGACCTATCCACAAACCCGGTTTTGGGCAGTGGCAGATGATTTGAAAAATTTGAAAATGCTGGCATTGGAAACAGCAAAAAAAGGGCAGAGGCCGCCGGTACTTTTGGATGTCAATATCGGTATGAATCGCACCGGCGTTTTGTTAGAAGCTGCAGAATGCGTTTATGAAGAATTTGCGAAAGTAGAAGGAATCCAGCTTCGTGGGCTGCATTGCTTTAGTGCGGAATTTAAGATTACAGATGTGTCAAAAAGACAGGAATGCGTAGATAAAACGGCGCCAGTTGTTGTAGAACTTCAGAAGAAATTGCAGGAAAAAAATTGTTGCGATACGTTGGTTGTGGGAAGTACGCCGTCGCTGCCCTGTTACTTGAAATATGAAGATGTCTATCTGTCACCGGGAACTGCATTTATTACTGATATTGGGTATCAGAAAAGATTTCCGGATCTGCATTTTATCCCTGCTGGGGCAGTTATTTCAAGGGTCATAAGTTCTACAGAGGCAGGCGATTTTACGTTGGATTGCGGATACAAATCAATTGCAGCGGATCCGCCGGGAAGCAGAGGAACCATTATTGGATATGAAGATGCAATACAGCGTTTTCAGTGTGAAGAACATTGGGCATTTCATATGCCGGAGGGAAAAGCGGCTCCTAAAGTGGGAGAACTGGTTTACATTCTTCCTACACATATCTGTCCGACAACTGCTTTATATCCGTACGCACATGTAGCAAGACAGGGACAACTCATCGGTATTTGGGAAGTTACTGCGCGAAATCGCAGTATTACAATATAAAACTGTTAGGTTATTGCAAGAGGGGAAAATGATGGAAGGAACATTTGAAGAGAAGCTGAAAAACTTAAAGGATTTTGAAAATCGCAGAAAAAAAGTCAGCAGAGAAGAAATTCAAAACGCGAACGTATTTTGTGAAGATTATAAAGCTTTTTTAAATCGGGCAAAAACGGAGCGGGAAACTATAACAGAGAGCATTTTACTTGCAAAAAAAGCTGGTTTTATAGAATATATTCCAGGGATGGAGTTAAAGCCGGGCGATCGAATTTACGATGTGAATCGGGAAAAATCAATGATTCTGGCCGTAATTGGAACGCAATCGCCGAAAGAAGGCTTAAATCTTATTGCAGCGCATACAGATGCGCCCCATTTGGATTTAAAACCGCGGTGCCTGTATGAGAAGAAGCAGTTGGCTTATTTGGACACGCATTACTATGGTGGAATAAAAAAATATCAGTGGGCTGCCATACCGCTTTCCCTGCATGGAACCGTTATTACAAAAGAAGGTCGAAAGGTGATTGTTTCGATTGGAGAGAACGATGAAGATCCGGTATTTTGCATCACGGATCTGCAGCCGCATCTTTCTGAATTGCAAAACCAAAAAAACGCAGCTATGGCAATTGAAGGGGAGGATCTGGATGCACTCTGTGCTTCATTTGGACTAGAGGGAAGGACTGTTCAGGATGCAGTGAAGCTAATGGTATTGGAAAATTTAAAAGAAAGATATGAAATCAGTATAGAAGATTTAATTAGTGCAGAGCTTGAATTGGTCCCGGCTCAGAAGGCAAGAGATATGGGGTTTGACAGAAGTATGATTTGCGCATATTCACATGATGACAGGGTATGTGTTTATACAGCACTTCAAGCTATTTTTGAACAGACAAAACCAGAGAAGACAGCAGTTGTGTATTTGACGGACAAGGAGGAAGTGGGGTCAGACAGCTGTACAGGCGCAAATGGTACTTATCTGCATGATATGATAGCTGAAATTTTTCAGACGCAGGATACAGGGCGGATTTTTCGTAATTCGTGCTGCTTGTCTGCAGATGTAATCGTAGGAGAGGACCCACTGTATGCGCAAAATACAATGGATCCATTCGATACCGGTGTATTAAACGGAGGTGTGGTACTGACAAAGTACAGGGGAACCAGAGGAAAGGCAGAGACACAGGATGCTACAGCGGAGTTTGTGGCAACATTGAGAAGATTGTTTGATGAGGCGCAGGTTCGATGGCAGACTGGTGAAAATGGAAGAGTCGACCGGGGAGGCGGCAGGACAATTGCCAGATTTTTGGGAAGATGGAATATAGATACAGTAGATTTAGGGGTTCCGCTTTTGTCAATGCATGCACCATCAGAGGTGGCTGCTAAAGTTGATATTTATGCAGCTTACCGGGCATATTCCGTTTTTTTACAAAAATTTACAATGCGATGAGCTAAGTGATCCAGAAATGATTCTATGATGTTGGGGTCAAAAAGGCATTTTGCCCCCTTTGATACCAGATTGCTACGTGTTTTGCACTCTCGCAATCTTCAAAAACATTCGTAATCTTACTCATGGTTTTTGGCGGGTCAAGAGGTCAAAAATCCTCTTGCAAGCAGGCTTGCATCGGCTTTCTGACCTTTTGACCCTGGTATCATTCTATTAAAAGATTAACAGGAAGGATGGCAGCAAAATGGGAAAGTTTTTGTGTGAAATGACGTATGAGGAATGCAAAAAGGAAATTGGACCGGATACAATTATTGTGATTCCGTCTGGAGGAGGTACGAAGGAACACGGCTATCATCTTCCAATGGGAACTGATATGTATGTAACAGAATATGTGGCAGCAAAGGTGACGAAAAGAAGCAATTGCATTACACTTCCAATCGTGTCCTACGCATATTATCCGGCATTTATTACATGGGCAGGCAGTGTGTCCTTGGATTATAATACCTCAATTAAGGTGATGGAAGATATCATAACCTGTTATATTCGATTTGGTGTAAAAAAGTTTTTGATTTTGGATGGCGGTGTTTCGACGCAGGCACCCATGCGAATCCTTTCAAGTGAAATGTACAATAAATATGGCGTTCGAGTAGCTGTGTCAAGCGTAGTTGGACTTGGTGCGGAGGCAGAAAGTGCAGTATGCAAACAGAAAATGGGCGGTCATGGCGATGAAGGTGAAACCTCGTGCATGCTGTATATTCATCCTGAGTTGGTACATATGGAGAAAGCAGTGGAAGAATATCAGATTCCGATGCCTGGTATGCGCAAGAATGGCATTCAGAAGATTGCGATGAGTGGAAAAATGGATACGCCGCATGGAATCAATGGAAATGCAACATTGGCAACGGCAGAAAAAGGTAAGGTGATTCTGGATGCTATGGTAGATGGAGTAGTGGAGTTTTTGGAGAATTTTCAAAAATTAGAAGTGATAGAAAAATAAGAAAACTCAGTCTGTAAAATGAAAATGTTTTTCGGAAGACGAAGGCAGAAAGGAAAAAGAAATGGAGAATGACACCAGGATTCCAGTAGAGCTTTTTGACAAATGGGGAGATTCATTTGATCAGGATTTACAGGCAAAGGCAATATCCAATGCCATAATTACAAATGGGTTGACACCGAGTTTTTTGAATTATCAAAGCAGGTGTGGTGTGCCAAATGTTTTTTCAATCGATACAGGGATGGATGAGGTGACTGATCAGGGAGACAGCATGAGATGCTGGGCATTTGCTTCTTTGAATATTACGAGAACTAATATTCAGCGTAAATTGCAAATAAAAGAGAAAAATTTTGAACTGTCTCAAAATTATATTTATTTTTATGATCAGCTGGAAAAAAGTTGGGATTTTCTTACTTTTATTTGTGACACCGCAGAGAAAAGCTTGAAAGATCCGATGTTATACAGAAGACTTTCTTATCCGATTGAAGACAATGGACAATGGTTTCGCTTTGAAAATTTGGCAGAAAAATATGGCGTGGTACCAAAGTATGTATATCCAGACACACGATATTCGTTTGATACCAGAGTTGTGACCAGAGTGCTTTCCTCTAAACTTCGTTATGAGGCAAAACAACTAAGACAGGCAGCACAGCAGGGGAATGAAAAACAACTCGATGAGAAGAAAAAAGAGGCACTTTCAGGAATTTATGGCATCCTTTGTCGATTTTTTGGACGCCCGCCTGTGAAGTTTGATTTTGAATATCGAAACACAGCAGGGCAATTCTGTCGTTTAGAAGAAATGACACCGCAGAAGTTTTTTTATGAGTATGGATACAAAGAGCAGGATGTGATGATTATTCATCATCCTTCGGATACGATGCCATTTGAAAAAACATACGTGTTTGACGGATTTGCAGAGAATGAGAGAAAAGGACCGCAAGTGTTGCTGAATCTGGATATAGATGACATTCGGGAATTAGTAATCCGGCAGCTTTCAATGGGAGACGGTGTAGTATTCGGAGCAGATGTTCGACGCCAGAACAGCAAAGCAGATGGTTATATGGATTCAGATTTGTATGATTATGAGACTGTTTTTCATACATCATTTGCAATGAGCAAAAAGGATCGGATTCTTTATAAGGAATTGGCAGGAACTCATATTATGACATTCACCGGAGTGAATTTGGATAAAAACGCAAAGCCGGATCGTTGGAAGGTTCAAAACAGCTATGGAAAAGAAATGGGAATCAATGGCTTCTATATATGCATGGATAACTGGTTTGGCGATTATGTTACAAGCGTTACAATTCACAAAAGTCTTTTACCAGAGAGGCTTTCTAAGTTATTTGACGAAGAAGCAACTCTGATCAATAAAAGAGAACTTTATTAAAAAGGCAAACAGGAGGAGAAGTATTATGAAGAAAAATTGGGGAAAAAGAGTATTAACAACAGCGATGACGGTGACTTTTGCATTTTCAGCAACCGCATATTTTGGTGTAGAAAGTGTGCAAAACAGCGTATTTGCCGCAACCGTTGAGGAGGCAGTGGATGAGAATGCTCATGTTGCAGTAACAGCGAATGAACCGAATGTTCTGGATGTTGTTCGATTTCTTGGAATTGCAGACAGAAACGTGTTTTATAACGTGTTAGAGCCATTGACGAGAGTAGAAAATGGTACCGTAGTACCGGCAGGTGCACAGAGTTGGGAAATATCAGATGATGGTCTTACATATACATTTCATTTGAGAGAAAATTATTGGAATGATGGTCAAAGAGTAGTTTCGGGAGATTATGCAGAAGCACTTTACAGACAGGCTGATCCTGCGAACAATTTTGCGTTTGCTTCGGATATCTACTGCATTGAAAATTTTGAGGATGCATTTAATGGAAATGTTGTTGTAGATGAGATTGGTGTAGAGACACCAGATGACGACACTCTGGTGCTTCATCTGAATGCGCCAAGCCCGGCACTTCTTTCTACTTTTGATTTTTATCCGGAACGTGCAGATTATGTGGAGAAGTATGGTGATTCGCTTGGAACAGAGGCAGAAAGCGTAGCATCCTGCGGACCATTTGTGCTGGATAGCTGGGTTCATAATAGTGAATTGACTTTTTCCAAAAATGAGAATTACTGGGATGCAGATAATGTAAAACTGGAAACATTTGCCTTTGAGATTATCACAGATTCAGCGGCGAGCTTTGCGGCGCTGCAGGCAGGTACCATTGATTATCTGAGTCTGACAGATATTGACAATATTGAAACGCTTGAAGCAGACGAAAATCTGGAGGGAGTAAGTGTAGAAGGAACCAGAACATACATGTTTGTATTTAATGGTAAAGACGAGCTGTTTCAAAATGAAAAGGTGAGACGTGCATTCTCATTGGCACTTGATCGGGAGGCAATAGTAGAAGATTTGTATAACGGACTTGGAACGCCGGCTTATGGATTAATACCAGATGCCAGCAGTGTAGGAGATTTACATTATCGGGATTATGTGGAGGAGCCGTTAAAGAGTGCGACAGAGGATCCAACAGAATTGCTTGCAGAAGGACTTTCAGAGCTGGGACTTTCTGCATCTGATGTAACTGTAAAATTAAGCTTTGGCAATACAGGTGCGACCACAAAGCTGTATGGTGAATATTATCAGCAGATTTGGCAGGCTGCTCTTGGCGTGACAATAGAGCTCGAATTTAATGACAGCACCACACATATGGCAAATATTAAGTCTGGTGATTATCAGGTTGCGATGACAAGTTGGGGAGCAAATTTGGAACCACAGTTTCTGCTGACAAGATGGATCGGCGGCGGACAGCATAAAGTAGATAACGAGACATTTGATCAGTATATTAATGAAGCAATTACGACGCAGGATGATCAGAAGCGTTTGGAGTTATATGGAGAAGCGGAAAAGGAACTTGTGGATTCTGCTATGATTGCTCCAATTTATTATGGCGGAAGTATGCGCTTCCAGTATAAATATGTAAGAGGTATTCAGGATAATCAGTTTGATACGACAGGAATGAAGCCTGTTTACACATCCGGGAGAGAGTAATAATCAAATAGTTAAGTAAAGAGACAGCCAGCTTTCCTGTTACAGAAAAGCTGACTGTCGCTATTTTGAGAACACAAATGAATAGCAAGGAGGCAGGCTGTGACAAGGTATATAATAAAGAGAATTGGATACATGGTGATAGTGCTTTTTATTGTCACAACGATCACTTTTTTTCTTATACACAAGATACCGGGAAATCCGTTGCTTGCAATGGTTCAGGATATGCCAGAGTCTAGTGTGGATGTTTATATGGCAAAGTATGGCTACGATCAGCCACTGTATATTCAATATTTAAAATTTTTAAAAGAACTTTTTCATGGAAATTTGGGTGAATCAATTCGTTATCCTGGCAGACAGGTATGGGATATTGTCGTACAGTATGCACCTGTTTCTGCGCAAATAGCCGGAATTGGGTTGCTTTTTGGATTTGTTTTAGGAATCATTCTTGGAATTATAGCAGCATTGAACCGTAATAAAGTGATTGATAAAATTATTATGGTGATCGCACTTTTAGGAACGACAATTCCGGCATTTGTAATAGCATCGCTGCTTCAATATATTTTCAGCGTAAAGCTGAAGGTTCTTCCGCCTACCGGATGGAAAGGGATTCAGTATGCGGTTATGCCGGTGATTTGCATGTTTGTGGGACCGCTAGCTACTTACGCAAGGTATATGCGCTCAAGCCTTCTTGATGTGAGCAATCAGGATTATATCTTAGTAGCACAGGCAAAAGGAGCGGGGGCGTTTCGCATTGTCACCAGACATATGCTGAAAAATGCATTTTTGCCTTGTATTACGCTGCTGGGTGTTAGTGTTGCCAATATTTTTTCAGGTTCGTTTATTGTAGAGACCATCTTTTCAATTCCGGGTGTGGGTAAATATTTTATCAGTGCAATTAATGACAGAGACTATTCGATGGTACTTGGATTAAATATTGTTTTTACTGGTATTTATATTATTTCGGTGCTTGTGACAGATATTCTTCTTGTGGCTCTTGATCCGAGAATTCGTTTAAGCAGCACAGGCAGAAAAAAATACAGCCGAAAACGGCAAAAGGAGGAGGCAGCGTGAGTACCAAAAAAAAGACAGGGTATGTAGAGAATATTAAGAGCAAAAACCAAATACAGGATCAGGCAGATGATTTTGTATTTTGCGGGGCGGATACTGCTAATATGGAACAGATTGCGACTTTACCAAGCGGTTATTGGAAAGTAACATGGAAACGTTTTTGCGCCAATAAAGTAGCTGTGATTGCGGCAATTGTTATGCTTTTAATTATTTTTTTATGCATATTTGGACCGGTTTTCAGTGGATATCAGTTTGAACAGATGGATATGAAAGCAAAAAATCAAATGCCAAGTTTATCACATTTTTTTGGAACGGATCAGCTGGGACGCGATCTTTTTACCAGAGTCTGCAGGGGAGGAAGAATTTCGATTACAATAGGAGTAGCAGGTGCTTTTATTTCCGTGATAGTTGGCTGTCTGTACGGCGGCATATCTGCATATATGGGAGGTGCTGTTGACACTGTTATGATGCGAATTGTAGAGATTATCAGCAGCGTGCCGCATTTACTTGTAGTAATCATGATTTCAATTGTGCTGGATAGTAAGAGCATTGGTACATTGATGTTTGCTATGCTTGTGACTAGTTGGTGTGATCTTTCAAGACTTGTACGGTCTCAGATGCTGCAAATTAGTCAGAGTGAGTATGTAATGGCAGCGCGGCAATTAGGAGTTCATTCAATAAAGATTGTTTTGACACATTTGATACCAAATTGTATGAGTATTATAATTGTTAATTTAACCTTCCGTATTCCGGGGCTGATTTTTTCGGAAGCATTCTTAAGCTATGTGGGCTTAGGCGTCCAGTCACCGGAAACCAGTTGGGGAGCATTAGCCAGTGCAGCAACGGCTAGCTTTCTGACACATCCGAATCAGCTCTTTTTTCCAACGCTTATGATTTCACTTACGATGCTTTGCTTTATTTTAATCGGTGATGGACTGAGAGATGCAATGGATCCAAAGCTGTGGAGGTAGTGATATGAAGGATATTCTTAATGTAAATCATTTGAACGTAAGCTTTCACACAATGAATGGTGTAGTATATGCAGTACGTGATGTGAGCTTCCATTTGGGAGAGAAAGAAACGTTGGCAGTGGTAGGAGAAAGCGGCTGTGGCAAGACGGTCATGATAAAGTCATTGCTTCGCCTACATGATAAGACGAATGCAGTAATAGCAGCGGATTCTCAGATTTTATTTCAAGGAAAAGATATTGGAAAAATGTCAAAGAAGGAACTGATGGAACTTCGCGGCAACCAGATTGCTATGATATTTCAGGATTCGCAGACATCCTTAAATCCGACAACACAGGTTGGAAAGCAGATAGAGGAGGTCTTATTGCTTCACAAAAAGATGTCGAAGGAGGAAAGAAATGCGCGTGTGCTGGAACTTTTGAAAATGGTGGAAATGCCCGATCCGCAAGTGCGTATGAAAGCATATCCGCATCAATTGTCAGGAGGAATGCGCCAGCGTGCAATGATTGCAATGGCATTAGCTTGTGAACCTAAGGTCTTGCTGGCAGATGAGCCGACTACAGCCTTGGATGTGACAATTCAGGCACAGCTGATGGATTTGTTAGCAGAGTTAAAATATAAGTTTGATATGTCTATTATTCTTGTGACTCACGATTTAAGTGTGGTAAAGGATTTTGCAGATCGTATACAAGTGGTATATGCTGGTCAGATTGTAGAGTATGGCACAACACAGGAAATTATGGAAAATCCCAGACATCCTTATACAATGGCATTGCTTCAGGCAATGCCCGAAAGTTACATGCAGACGAAAAGCAGGCTTCAAACGATTGGCGGTACACCGCCGGATTTGCGTCTTCCGCTGGAATACTGTCCGTTTGCAGCTCGCTGCAAGTATTGTATGAATATATGCAAGAGACGAAAACCGGAGTCTATAACAATTTCAGAAACACATAGCGCTCAATGTTTTCTTCTATATGAAAAGGCACCAAAAATAGATGAGTTTAAGGGGTGAGCAGATGGACGAGTTAATTCAGGTAGAAAATCTGAAAAAATATTTCAAGGTAAAAGGAAAAATATTAAAGGCAGTGGACGATGTTTCATTTGCAATTCCCAGAAAAACAACATTTAGTCTGGTTGGGGAGAGCGGTTGCGGTAAGACAACATGTGGGCGAACCATTATGGGAATGTATGATGTCACACAGGGCAATGTGTTCTATAAAGGAAATAATATTCAGAAAATGAATGCAGTACAGAAAAAAGAATTCCACAAAAATGCACAGATGATTTTTCAGGATCCATATTCCTGCCTGGATCCTAGAATGAATGTAGAAACAATTATTTCGGAAGGTCGAAAAGTACATTTTAAAGAATCTGCCGGAAATAGAAAGGAGATTGTTCGGGAACTTCTGGAAAAAGTTGGTCTGCCTGCGCTGTTTGCGGCCAGATTTCCACATGAACTGTCAGGAGGACAAAGACAGCGAGTAGGAATTGCCAGAGCATTGGCTGTGAATCCGGAGTTTATTGTATGTGATGAACCGATTGCTGCATTAGATGTTTCAATTCAGGCACAGGTAATCAACCTTTTGATGGATTTACAGGAACAGCAGAAGCTGACGTATCTGTTTATCTCGCATGATTTGGCTATTGTACGTCACATTTCAGATGAAATTGGTGTAATGTATTTGGGAAATTTAATTGAAAAAGGAACAACAGAAGAGATTTTTACGCATCCATTGCATCCATATACGAAGGCACTGTTTTCTTCGGTGATGAGAGGACAGATCGTAGATGGAAAAAAGGTGGAACGTATTGTGTTAAAAGGGGAATTGCCAAGTCCAATGAATGCGCCTAGTGGATGTCGTTTTCGCACGCGCTGTCCGTATGCGACATCGCAATGTGCAGAATGCAGACCAAAACTCAAAAATGTAGCAGACAGACATCAGGTTAGCTGCCTTCAATATTAAAGTGTATGTGATAAAAAAGACCTGCCTACCCATCACTGGGCAAGCAGGTCTGCTAATGTAATGCTGTCAAGATAATTATTCACAAGTTCCCCAAGTTTCATCCACATCCCAATGGTGCGGCACTCCGAAGCCTTCGGGCAGGATGTCGTGCCATCCTCAATGCAGCTGACAGGCTCAAGACTTGTCTCTGTCAGACGAAGAATGCGTCCGATTGTGTACTCCTTTGGAGCCATCGTCAGGCGGTAGCCGCCGCCCTTGCCGCGCATTCCCTCAAGCAGATGCTCCTGTACGAGAATCTTCAAAATGCTCTCCAGATATTTTTCGGAGATGCCTTGTCTGGCGGCAATCGACTTTAACGGAATGTATTGTTCATTTGGATGTTCTGCAATATCAATCATAACGCGCAGGGCGTAACGCCCTCTGGTAGATACAATCATATGTCACCTCAAAATTAAAATAGGCTGTAACGTCTGTTTTCTGTCACAACAGATAAACCTATTATACTACAAGGTAAAAGGGAAATCAAATAGAAAATGTATCTATTTTAGAACAGAAAAGTAAGAAAACCCCCTATACAAATGAAAAAAAAAACTCTACAATGAAGGCGTGGCAGCGAGCAGACAGCCGCTGACCAGAGTTTGCAGCGCCGCCGTGGCAGACTCATGTATATGCGGCGCAGAGAGGAAAATAAAATGAAAAAGACAGGTAAGACAGCAGCATTAGCACTGACCGTGGCAATGGCAGTGACCGCAATGCCGTTTGGCGTATCGGCAGAGGAAACAGAGAAAATGGTTGTTCGCATCAACATGGAGTCTGAGCCGGATAGCTTGGATCCGTGGCTTTCAGCAGCGAGTGACACAGAAGCCGTATTTCACAATGTATTTGAAGGACTTGTTTTGTTTGATGAGACAGGCGCACTGATTCCGGGACTGGCAAAGAGCTGGGACGTTTCCGATGACGGACTGACCTATACCTTTCATTTAAGAGATGACGTTACTTTCCACAACGGAAAAGCATTTTCGGCAGAGGATGTCGTGTATACCTATGAGTCGCTTTCCGGTCTTGGAGGTGAGGAGGCTCTCTCTTCCCAATTTACAAATTTAGCATCCATTGAAACAGTTGATGATTACACAGTAAAGATGACACTTAGCGAAGCAGATGCCGCATTTTTACAGTATACAAGAGTTGCAGTGCTTCCAAAGGGATATGAAGATCAGTCAAGTTCACCAGTTGGAACCGGTCCATTCGTATTTGAAAAGTATATTCCGGGGCAGATGGTTGTTCTTAAGAAGAATGAAAATTATTATGATGAATCCAGAATGGCAAAGATTGACGAGGCACAGATTTATATCATGGGTGATGACAGTTCGGTGTTGACTGCACTCCAGTCAGGCCAGCTCGATGCAGGAATCGTATATGCTGACAGTGCCGATTACTTAAGCGGAGATTTTACGATCATCAGTTCTCCGCAGAATATGGTTCAGCTGTTTGCATTGAACAATTCCGTAGAGCCATTTGATGATATACGTGTGCGTCAGGCATTTGAGTATGCGATTAACAAGGAACAGATCATTGACGGTGTGTTCGCCGGATACGCAACCGAGTTGTACAGCAATTTCAGTCCTGTAATGTCTTATTTTTACAATGATGAGCTGACAGATGTTTATACCTATGATGTAGAAAAGGCAAAGGAACTTATGGCAGAGGCAGGATATGAGGATGGTTTTGATATCACTATCACTGTGCCATCCAACTATCAGAAGCATGTCGACACTGCACAGGTGATCGCGCAGCAGTTAAAGGAAATCAATGTCAATGCAACTATCGAGCCGGTTGAGTGGGGGCAGTGGTTAGAGGATGTTTACACGAATGCTGAGTATCAGACAACAATCGTCGGTCTGACAGGAAAGCTTGAACCGGACGATATCCTGAGACGTTATGTAAGTGATTATTCTAAGAATTTTATGAAATATAGCAATCCGGATTATGACAAGCTGATTGAAGAAGCAAAGACAGCTTCCGATGAGGAACGTGTAGAACTGTTTAAGGAGTGTCAGAAGGTACTGACCGAGGACGCTGCCGCCGTATGGATTTGCGATCCAAATGCAATCGCTGTTACAAGAAGCGATTTAAAGGGATATACATTCTATCCGGTAAGTTTCATTGATCTGAGCAAGCTTTATTACGAAGAATGAGAATCGTTATAAAAAGAAAGGCAGTCCGGCGGAGTTTTTTCTCCGGCGGGCTGTTTGGGTTTTGTAAAAAATGAATTATTATGTACGAAAAGCAGTAGGGTTGGTGGTGACTCTGCTGTTGGTGTCTTTTATTACCTTTAATGTGTTTCAAGTCCTTCCGGGAAATCCGGCATATATCATTCTGGGCGTGGATGCCGATCCGCTGCAGATCGAGGCATTGAATAAGAGTATGGGTCTTGATAAGCCGGTGCTTGTTCGTTATTTAAACTGGATTGGTGGTCTGTTTCGCGGTGATCTGGGCATTTCTTACCGTTATCAGCAGCCTGTGGCACAGCTATTGTCAGATGCACTGGAAGTTACGGGTAGTCTGGCATTTGTTACGCTTGTTTTGACACTGCTTATAGGTGTTCCGGTTGGCATCTGGCTAGCCGGCCATTCTGACAAATGGTACAGCCTGCCGTTGTCGATGCTCTCGCAGGTCAGCATTTCCATACCATCGTTTTGTATGGCGATTTTTTTAATCAGTATTTTCACAGTCAGTTTAAAATGGTTTCCGTCCATCGGCTTCGTCTCATTTTCAGAGAGTCCGTCCGGTTGGCTGCAAAGCTTAATTTTGCCGTCATTTTCCCTGGCACTTGGCACAAGTGCTGTTGTCATCCGTTACGTCAAGGTGTCTGTGAACAGTCAGAAAAAGCAGGATTATGTGCGAACAGCCTACAGTAAAGGCTTAGGAGAAAATAAGGTGCTGTATCGTCATGTTGTACGTAATTCGCTGATTCCTGTCATCACAATCTTTGGAATGACAGCAGCAGATATTTTAGGCGGCAGCATCATTGTCGAAAATGTTTTTTCCATGCCGGGAATCGGACGATTGATCTCTGTTTCCATTTCCAGCCGTGATCTGCCATTACTGCAGGGACTTACATTTTATCTGGCACTCATTGTTGTTGTGTGCAATTTTGCAGTCGATCTGATCTATTCGCTAGTCGATCCGAGGATTCGGTTGAAATAAGAAATCCTGTTCATGCGTGTTTCATGAAACAGAGTACGATGAACGGTAACAAAAAAGGAATAAGAGTAATGATATGAAACGATATTTGAAAAATAAAAGCTTCCTTACAGGGGCAGTTCTGGCAGCAATCATGCTTTTGATGATGCTTGTCAGTCTTTTCTGGCTGCCATATGATCCGGAGGAAATGTATCTTGCACCAAAGCTGTCATTACCAAGTTTATCACATCCAATGGGAACCGATCAATTTGGCCGTGATGTGTTAAGCCGTATTATGAAGGGAATACAGGTGTCTTTTGGCATTGGCGTGGTCGTTGTAGTGTCAGGAAGTGTAATCGGCACATTTCTTGGTGCCTGTTCCGGCTATTTTGGTGGCTATGTCGATGAAATTATTATGAAATTCGTGGATGCGCAGATGGCATTTCCTGGTATTTTGCTTGCACTGATGTTGATGTGCGTATTTGGCCGCGGATTAAACAATACGATCTTAGCACTTGCCATCATGTCTATTCCGCGTTTCGTGCGCATGTCACGAAGTGGATTTTTGAAGCTGCGCGAGGCTGATTTTGTAAAAGCAGAGCGCGTCAGAGGTGCATCTGCACCGCGCATCATGTTTTTGCATATCCTGCCGAACTTGTTTTCTGAGCTGATAGCAACGGCATCGCTGACTTTTGCGTCTGCTGTCATGTCCGAGGCAGGATTAAGCTACCTTGGACTTGGGGTGGCACCGCCCAAACCAAGTCTTGGCTTGATGCTTTCAGATGCGCAGCAGACACTACTTATAGCACCGTGGAACATTGCTATGCCAGCGATTGTAATTACATTGCTTGTTATGAGCTTTAATTTAATTGGTGATGGAATACAGGAGGTGACAGAACTGTGAGTCTGAATGAATTTCATGCAGAGCATTTTTCAATGGAATTTGAACGTGAAAAAAAGTGGTATCCGGCGGTGACGGATTTGAATATGTACATTGCTCCGGGAGAGATGGTGGCACTCATCGGTGAGTCAGGCTGCGGAAAATCGATCACGGCACTTTCGATGATGGGGCTTTGGCCCAAAGACACACGCCTGGATGGTCACATGTATCTGGATGGTGAGAACGGTGCTGTGGATTTAAATAAATTAACGCAAAAAGAGTGGATGGCGATTCGCGGAAGCCGAATCTCTATGATATTTCAGGAACCGATGACGGCACTGAATCCATTAATCAAGGTGGGAAAGCAGGTGCGTGAATGTTTGTTGGAGCATCAGAAGACGATCCGGAAAAAAGAGGCAAAACGTCTTGTTTTGGAGCAGTTAAGAAGTGTAGGGCTGCCGGATGTGGAGAATTTGTATGAGTGTTATCCGCATCAACTCTCAGGAGGACAGCGCCAGCGAGTGATGATAGCAATGGCATTTGTTAATAATCCGGCGCTGCTGATTGCCGATGAGCCGACTACTGCACTCGATGTCACGATTCAGGCGCAGATTATGGAACTGATGCGTCAGATGAATCAAAAGACAAACACGGCAATTCTTCTGATTTCACATGATCTTGGTGTAGTCAGCCGCCTGTGCAGCCGTGTCTACATTATGTATGCGGGGCGTATCGTAGAGAGTGGTCTGGTAGAAGAGATTATGACGCATCCGCTTCATCCATACACAAAAGGGCTCATTGAGGCAATTCCGGATATTACAAAGCGGGGCAAGCCATTAAAGGCGATTCCGGGTAATGTGCCGGCACTATGTGCCAGAAGAAAAGCAGGCTGCGGTTTTGCAGACAGATGTGAATCTTGCACCGAGAGATGCAAGATGGAAGTGCCGCCGCTTGTCGAAAAGGATGGGCGTGCCGTCGCCTGCTGGAATAGGGATTTTGAACAGAAAGGAGAGCGTACACATGACTGGGCAGCCAGGGTTTCAACAACCGTTGATTGAATTAAAGAATGTGATAAAAACATATAATGATGGCAAAAGAGGAAATGTGCTTGCTGTTTCTGATTTAAATCTCACGATTTATGAGGGCGAGACGCTTGGTCTTGTCGGTGAGTCCGGCTGTGGAAAATCAACCGTTGGAAATTTGCTTGTCCATTTGCTGACACCGGATTTTGGCTCGATTTTATTTCACGGTAAGGATATTGCTTCGATGAATGAACGTCAATATCATCCGCTTCGCAAAGAAATACAGATGATCTTTCAGGATCCGTATTCCTCACTTAATCCGCGAAAAAAGATCGGCTGGCTGTTAGAGGAGCCGCTTAAAATCCATCGAAAAGATATGAAAAAAGAAGAGCGAAAGGCAAGAGTGGAGGAAATGTTAAAGGAGGTCGGACTGAGTGCGGATCATGCAAACCGCTATCCCAAGGAACTGTCCGGAGGACAGCGACAGCGTGTCAGTATTGCACTCGCCTTTTTGATGGATCCGTCCTTTATTATCGCAGATGAACCTGTCTCAGCACTCGATGTTTCTGTGCAGGCACAGATTTTGAATCTGATGCGTAAGCTGCAGGAAAAATATCAGCTGACATCTTTATTTATATCGCACGATCTGGGTGTTGTGTCCTATCTGTCCGACCGCATCGGCATCATGTATTTAGGTTATCTTGTTGAGCTGGGTACGACAGAGGAGATTTTAGCGCATCCGGCGCATCCATACACAAAAGCACTATTTGACGCAAATGTAAAGGTGCTTCCAGGTGAGATTCCAAGTCCGTCTAATCCGCCGGGCGGATGCCCATTCCACACCAGATGTGAATATTGCACAGAACGATGCAAAAAAGATATGCCGCAGATGCAAGTACTTTCAGGGGAAGGCTATCGTATGCATGCTGCGGCATGTCACAAAAAATATTAATGATGTTGGGGTCAAAAGGCATTTTGCCCCCTTTGATACCAGATTGCTACGTGC
>CAVJTU010000061.1:0-18878 GCA_963652495.1 uncultured Oscillospiraceae bacterium | reverse complement strand
ACCAGGGACAAAAGGTCAGAAAGCCGATGCAAGCTTGCTTGCAAGAGGATTTTTGACACCAACATCTTATTAAGCATCTATTTGCAATCCGCTGCGCAGCTCTGCACCGAATAGCCGCTTTGCAGTGCAAATCCCCTTTGGGCTTACTTGATTCGATTTTCGATTAAAGTAAATATATACAGACATGTTTTATGCTGATTGAAAGCGCCAAAAACACTAATTTAATAAAATAAATGGAGGTAATCAATTATGACAAACGAAAATGGAGTAAAACAGCTGACAGATATGGTGGCAAGCTTTGTTGATCACATCAGTAAGAAGCTGCCGGATGACGTAGTAGCAAAGCTTGAGGATCTGGCTTCTAAGGAAACCGCCCCACTGCCAAAGGTACTCTATGAGACTATGACAAAGAATCAAAAGCTGGCCGTTTCATTAGACCGTCCAAGCTGCCAGGATACCGGTGTCCTTCAGTTCTGGCTCAAGTGCGGAACGAACTTTCCATACATCAATGAGCTGGAAGTCCTTTTAAAAGAAGCTGTCGTACAGGCTACCTTCGCTGCTCCGCTTCGCCACAACTCTGTTGAAACCTTTGATGAGTATAATACGAAGAGAAATGTTGGTAAAGGTACTCCGACTGTATGGTGGGATATCGTTCCAAACAGTGACAAGTGCGAAATCTACGCTTACATGGCAGGCGGCGGCTGCACACTTCCGGGTAAAGCAATGGTTCTGATGCCGGGTGCAGGTTATGAGGGTATTACCGATTTTGTTCTTGACCAGATGACAAGCTACGGATTAAACGCATGTCCTCCGCTTCTGGTTGGTGTCGGCGTTGGAACTTCCATTGAGACTGCCGCATTAAACTCCAAGAAGGCTCTGATGCGCCCGATCGGCTCCCACAATGACAACGCAAATGCAGCAAAGATGGAGCAACTGTTAGAGGACGGCATCAATAAGATTGGTCTTGGCCCGCAGGGTATGGGTGGAAACTACTCCGTTATGGGGGTAAATATCGAGAATACTGCTCGTCATCCATCTACCATCGGTGTTGCAGTAAATGTTGGATGCTGGTCTCACCGCCGTGGTCATATCGTAGTAAACCCGAACCTGACCGTTACATGCGATACTCACTCTACATGGAAGTTTAACGCATAAGAACCAGACTGCAAGCAGATTTATCATGTTGATATATGATACCAGAGTCAAAAGGTCAGAAAGCCGATGCAAGATTGCGAGAGTGCAAAGCACGTAGCAATCTGGTATCAAAGGGGTCAAAATACCTTTTGACCCCAGCATCATGATATTGAATTTGTAATATTAGATTTATAATGTTCGATTTAAATAGAATTTAGGATTTAAATTCAGGATTTCAGAAACGGAGGAAAGAATTATGATAGAAATCAGAGGAGACAAGAAGGTTCTCGTTACACCTGTAAGTGCAGAAGATTTGGCTGATATTAAGATCGGTGACATTGTATGGCTGGACGGCGATCTGATGACCTGCCGTGATGTTGCTCACCGCCGCCTCGTTGAATATGGCAGAGAACTTCCGTATGATGTTCGCAACAAGGCAATCTTCCATGCCGGTCCGATTGTTCGCAAGAAGGACGGCACTGAGGATGAGTATGAGATGGTATCCGTTGGCCCGACTACTTCCATGCGTATGGAAAAGTTTGAGTATGAGTTTACCCAGCATACTGGTGTAAGAGTCATCGTTGGAAAGGGCGGCATGGGTCCAAATACAGAGCGTGCCTGCAAGGAATTTGGTGCGATCCACTGTGTGTTCCCGGCCGGATGTGCTGTTGTGGCTGCAACTGAAGTTGAACGCATTGCGGAGCATCACTGGGATGAACTTGGCATGCCGGAGACACTCTGGTGCTGCAAGGTTAAGGAATTTGGCCCTCTTATCGTATCCATCGATGCACAGGGACGAAATCTCTTTGAGGAGAACAAGATTACCTTTAATGAAAAGAAGGAAGAAGCAAAGCAGGATATCTATCCAAATGTAAAGTTCATTAAATAAAAAGACTTACTTACCCGCCGTGAAAACGGCATTTCGATAATCCGAACCTAAAAGAAAGAAAATGCGCTCCGGTATAATCACCGCGAGCGCGTTTTCTTTCTATAAGTTTTCTCTGTGTACGCTTTGTTTTTCGATTTGCCAGCTAGAACTATGATGCTTACGCAGCTCCCTCACTTTTATCCATTTTTCTGCTGAAAAATCTTCTGCTGAAAACCTCGTCCGACATAGTCGGGTTTGGACGTTCAAGATTGGTTTGCCAATGCATGTATGATGGCCTCTGCCTGCTCTTTTGTGATACTGCCGCCCGGAAGACCTGACGTGTGCGATTTTGGAACAACAGCCGACGGAAGTGTGCCAAAGATTGACTGAAAGCAAACGCATGCCGAAATATAGTTGCCCAGATTGTTCTGATGACCGTTATCACCGCACTCCACTCCCGGCTCCAGATACGGGTCGACAAGTGTTGGATGCTTCTCTGTCACGGCGCGGTAAGCCTCGCAGACAGGAAGCACAATGGTTCCCTCGCCCAATACCTCTGCCATATGCTGATACCATGTCAAATTTTCTTTTGCCATATCCTCATTTGTAAGCGTCAGTGTATACATAGTTCCATCTTTTTCATATTGATCTCCTACGTTTCCTTTTTTCCAAGGCTTTACACCCATGTTTTGAAGGAAACCATATTTGTATGCATGAGGCGCCCACAGCGCGAGCGTTGCCTGCTTCTTTTTGGCTTTTTCTAAGAAGATTTGCGCACCGCGAAGCATAGTTTCCCGCTGGGCATAGATTACTTCACCCGATGCGTTTTTCTTCTTTTCCACCGCCTCATCGCTGTTTCCTGCAATGACAAAATAATCGTAATAGTCATTTGCATCCAAAAGCGCATCACACTGGGCGGCACGCTTTCCACAGCCCTCTGTCAGACCTGCATAGCGCGAAATTCCGGTTCCGCCCCAATAGCTGTAAGCAATCTGTGCATTCCATCCTGCTGCCTTTGCAAGCTCACGAAAGTAGTAATAAGCACTGTCCCACAGTCCGGTAAAGCTATGGCCGCAAAATGCCACTCTCGGCCCTCTTGCGATAAATTCAAGTGTCACCTGTACATGTGGCACTGGCTCAAAGGAAAGTGTTCTCTTCCATTTCTCGTCTGTCTCATTTGTGCGATCTGCGTCATTTGTATTTCCTGCATTCTTTATGTCATTTGAATTTTCTGTGTCATCATTATCCTCATCCGGCCATACCAGTGCATGATGTGGCTCTCCCTGATAAATTCCTTTTTCTTCGTCGTACAGGGACGGATCAATAATCTGTTCTTTTCCCTCATAGTAAGCAAATGGGACAAATGGTGATGCCTTTCCTGTTTTGTTTTCTGTTTCCTTTGCATCCTTGGAATGCCAACTCTCTCCTGCTGCCAGCGAAGCAATGTGATACTGATTTTTTTGTACACATGCACAGTCCGATGCTGCCGCATGATTTGTTACCGTGACAGCAATCTCATTGATGCGAAAGTGATTCTGATTTTGAATCACGATATCCATATCCTGCCCATTTTCTGTATGAACTGCCTGCACAGAAAAGCCATATGTTTTGACGGCATTGGTGCCATTATTGGTGTCATGATCAATGTCCGAAAGCTTAGCAAAAGACATATCCGTAAATGCAGCCTTTCCATCCTCTGCGGCCAACACAATGCCATCTCCCGGCTGGGTGTACATGCGCGCATTCAGTGCAACACCATTGATATATAAAGTTGCAATTGTATCATCTGCTATAATCTGAATATGATAGGTTCCATCCTCGTTTGGATGCACCGGGCGTTCCAAACCAATGTTGTTCATCTGAGGCCACGGCCAGTTTGGCACCTTCTCAAAGATCACTCGATTTTGCGCACACAACACGGTAAAGCAATAGCTGACACCTGTTTCCGCATGGTTTCTAAGACCTACTGAAAACGAGCGCAATCCATCCTTTGCTGTCACAGTTGTCTCAAAACGATAGCAGTCTCCTGCATTTGATACAACCTGTTTTGTCACCCGACCAGACTCCCGCTCTAGTGTTTCGTCAGCAAGCACGATATTCGTTTCTTTAAACGCATCCCACACCGTCTGAGGCACCCGGCAGCCAAGCGTTCCATCTTCCCTTTGGTAAATCTCATGTGCCACAAAGGTACCTGCCCAAATAAACTGCTCATTATCTGAATCTTCATCATACGTCAGATGCGCACAATCGGTCTCGTTTGCACGACTTGGCACCCATCCAAAAAGGATGCGCTGCCCCTTCAGCTCAAAAGTTCTTCCTGCATAGTACGCTCTGCCATCAAAACCATCATCCTCTGGCGCAATCCACGGTCCTTTCAGACTTTTTGCCATTCGGTATACCTGCTTTGATGCATGAGAATATTCCGTTGTAACCAAATACCACCATTCTCCAATTTTAAACAAATCCGGCATCTCATGCATTGTAAAAAGATCCGGCGCCCAAAAATCGCCCTGAAATGTCCAATTGGTTAAATCTGCAGATGTGAAATAGACGGTTCTTCCAGTCTGTCTATGCTTATCCCCGGCAAGACGCGTTCCCAAAATCAAAATATACTGATTTTCCTCGTCATCCCACAGTACAAATGGATCACGCCAGTCATCTGGATCATACCCCGGCTGCGGTGTGAAGGTCACGGCATCATTCGTCTTTTCCCAGTTCTTTAAGTCATGACTAATTGCGTGCATTAGCACCTGTGAAGGTTTCCCTTGTTTTGGATAGTCACGGTTAAAACCAGTATAAAATGCATGATAAACACCATCCCGATCTTCACAAACACTTCCAGCAAAAATAAACTGATCCTGTTTCGTATCGTCGCCACGCAAAATTGCTGTGCCGCAATCTTCATATGTCACAAAATCTTTTGTTGTTGCCAAATCCCATCCAAATGGCTCCCCGAACGGACACGGTTTTCTGGTATCCCGTTGATGGAACAAATAAAAAGTGTCCCCCTTGCCAAATGGCATGCAGTCTCCAAACCAATATCCTTTCGGCTGATAATACAATCTCATAGCAAAACTCCTCTCTTTCTTTTTGTCATACACGAAACTGAACACGTGCAACGCTGTGTGGCGGAAGGATCACTTTAAATATGCCTCCTGCCTCTGAAACAGAAAGTGTCTTTTCCTCAAATCTTGAATGCGGAAGAAGCGAATCTGCACGCAATACATTTGCATTAAGCAGTTTTCCTCTCATTCGTATCCGAAATACGCGCGAAGATTTCTGTCCTGTATGAAGCAGCGATATCGTCACGATGTTATCTTTTATTGTTGCCACCACGTTGTTGTTTTTCGGACAGGGACACAACGCTCCTCCACAATGTGCTTTTAACATGGAAAATACCTGCCCTGCAGCTGTCAGCCGACAATGATTGCCTTTTATTTCAATTGCACCCTCGCCAATTGGCTGAAAATAACAACACACCGGCATATCCATCTCATTTGATTTTTGAAGGAACAGTTGCAGCATTCCTGCCGCATACAACCCTTCTGCTGCCGATGACGGGCGGTACCATGCATACCAGCAATTCCATTCGTCAAATGAAATGTGTATCTGATTGCCCAGACACGTTCTCATCTCCTGCATGAGACGATATGCCTCCTTTGGTGCATCCATGATCGCCTGACAGGTATTTTTCGCTGCCTCATCCGATGAGTAATCTAGTGGCACGTAGGTATAGTGATGAAGGGATGCATATTGCACATTCTCTGCAAGCACCTTTGCCGATTTTGTTCCCCATTCCTCGCTTGGATATGGACCAGACGAAAACAATTGCAAATCTGATGAAACATCCAGCATCGCTTTCATCTGCCTGCTTGCAAGCATTGCATACTGTCCTGGTGTCATCGGTCCCTCCATGTGACCATATCCCATCTCATTTCCGAGAGACCAATACCGAACCTGATAGGCATCTTTATGACCACGCTGTGCGCGAAGCCGCCCGTAACGAGTATCATTTGCACCATTGCAATATTCTACCCATGCTGCATTTTCTTTCGGAGACGCATTTGCCAGATTGATTGTCAAAAATGGTTCTGCACCGATCTTTCTGCAAAGTGCAATAAATTCATCAATTCCAACTTCGTTATAATCATATCCGTTGGTATAAGGCTGCGTCTCATTTTCCATGTATGCCTCTAATGGTGCACGTTCATCCACATCAAGCAGTCCATCCTGCCAACGATATTCTCCTGCAAAATTGCCGCCCGGCCAACGAAGTATCTTGACGCCAATCTCTTTCATATATTCAATCACATCACGCCTCATTCCGTGAAAATGATCAAATGGCAGCATAGAAAGTGCGCCGAACGTAACTCTTGCACGTTTTGAAAATGTAATACTGAAAGAATACATTCCTGCCTTCGGAATTTGCATTGAAAAGTTTTCTTTTTGCCAAGTGCCCGGATGAAGAGTAAAACGATAGGATAATGCCTTCACGTTCTCTATGTCATTCTTTCTATCATTCTCTATACCATTTTCCATCAAAACCACACAAATCTCCACTAGATCACTTGCCTTCGCAATGATGCGCAATTTATATTCGCACGCTCTCAAGTCGAGTTTTTCCTGTCGAATTCCACAGATATGATTTTCCTTTAACAGCTGTACATCAAGCGCCTGACACTCATTTCTACGGTTCATTTTGCCCGTACCCATCATTTCTTCTCCAATTTCTTTATGATGCGTATAAGCAACCGATGTATGGGTTCCATTGTCAGAATCAAGCACATACAGCGCATGTTTTGCCCCAACTGGAATCCACTCTGCCGCACAGCCATCACTGCCTGATGGTTTTCCTGCGAATTTACGATTCCGAAGAACCTGCGCACTCAAGCCGCCATAAATACATGCGCGTGTATGCTCAAGATTATGGCCAAAAATATATGGAGATGTTGGTATCTGCCGGTGTATCTGAGGGCATACATCAACACAATCATCTGATGCCTGCTTCTCATCATCTTTATTTTCATCAGCAGTCTGATGAATCAAAAGACTGCTGATAAACTGCTTTCCAAGCCCCTCTTCAACACCATCCAAAAGTTCTTGAAGAGAAAGATCAAGAATACGGCATAACGGCACCAACTGAAAAATGTCTGGCATGCCTCCACCAGTCTCCCACCGTGAGACAGCCTTGTTGGTGACATTAAGCTGTTTTGCAAGTTCACGTTGTGTTAATCCGGCTTTTTTTCTTGCCCGCATGATTTGTTCTGCCATTGTCATTTGAGGAAGACCTCCATCTTTTTGCTTCCACTATAGCAAGGATATTCTCTCATGACAATCCATGAATCATAGATTTTTTATTCTCGTATTTTTTCACATTCATACCCATTGACAGAATCCGATGATACGTTAAGGAAACAATAGAATATGTTATTTCTTTTTTGTTGTTTTACTTTTATAATAATGGCAGAAAGTTGATTTTTAAAAATTTAAATGGAAAAAGGAGATTTTATTATGATCGCAAAGAAACCACCTATGGGATGGAACTCCTGGAATACTTTCGGAGCGAATATCAATGAGCAGCTGATTAAAGAGATGGCAGACCGCATCGTGGAGGACGGCTACCGCGAACTCGGCTATGAGTATGTAATTATTGATGACTGCTGGTCGTTAAAGCAGCGTGTGGATGGAAAGCTTGTTGCCGACCCTGCTCTGTTTCCAAGCGGCATGAAAGCACTTGCCGACTATATCCATGCAAAGGGCTTAAAGTTCGGCATGTACTCCTGTGCCGGAACGAAAACATGTGCCGGCTATCCAAGCAGCTATGGTCACGAATTTTCCGATGCAAAGCAATTTGCTGAGTGGGGTGTAGACTATCTGAAATATGATTTTTGCAATTTCCCGGTCAGCGGTGATGCAAAGAATGCCTATCTGACTATGGCAATGGCACTGCGCAGCACCGGACGCGATATTTTATTTGCAGCCTGCAACTGGGGCGTTTTGGATCCGTCTGGCTGGATGCGTTCACGCGGTGCTCACAGCTACCGCTCTACCGGTGATATCTTCGACGTGCCAAAGAGTTATAAGGATCTTTTCATCAGTCAGGCAGAAAATGTGGAAAACAATGCACCGGGCTGCTGGAACGATATGGATATGCTGATCGTCGGTATGCATGGAAATGGCAATGTCGGCGTTGGCGGCTGCAGTGACCTTCAATATCAGCAGCACTTTGCAATGTGGGCATTTTTAGGTTCTCCGCTTATCATCGGTGCTGACCTTAGAAAACTTGATGAGACAAATAAAAATATACTTTTCTGCAAAGGGTTAATCGAGATTAATCAGGATGAGGAATGCCGCCCGCCATTTTTAATTGACCATACCGATACGAAAAAGTATACCTTTGGAAAAATCCTGTCCGGAAACCGCATTGCAATGGCTTTCTTTAATCTGAGTGCTGAAGATCAATGGAGCCAGAACATGAGCATCTGCTTTGATGATCTGGGCATCCACTCCGAGTCTGGCATTCGCCTTTTGCTGACAGATGCGATCACCGGTGAGGAACTTGGCATCTATGAGGATAGTTATGCAGCAACAGTTGCACCTGACGAGGCAAAGGTGATCATTGCGCAGCTGATTTTCCCAGATAATGCCGGAAACTGATACGTGAAGTCAATATTGAATACGAATACCGGGGACTAGACTATGGATACTACTACTTATTCAACTGCTGCATGTGATAAATGCAAACAGTGCGGCCGTATCCTGACAAAGGATGAGATCGGTCTGCACAAAAAACTTTTTAACCGCGGAGCTTCCTCCTATTTTTGTATCGACTGCAGCAGTCGCTATCTTGAGGTTTCTGTCTCGCTTCTTCAAAAAAAAATCGAAGAATTTAAAGCGATGGGGTGCACGCTGTTCGTTTAAGTTTTCTCTTCCTCCACCCTTAACGTTCACCCCAACAGACCAGAAGTACACTTGCCGCTATTGACAGCCAAACCTCGGCGAGTGTACTTCTGGTCTTTGTTTTTTCGATGCGACATCAAAAATCGTACTTGAATATTTCTTATTCCAATTTTTTAATTTCTTATTCCGTTTTCTTTTCCTGACTGGATGCCTCTGCCGCAGGTGCCTTTGCATCACGTTCTTCTAAAAATTCAAGCATCTGCTTATACTCGCTCTGGGTTGCAGACGGGAACGGTGCATTTTTCTTATTCATTGCAACATTTGCCGCAGACTTCTTGATCGGCTGAATCGTTCCGGCACCGCCTACGCAGCCGCCCGGACATGCCATACCTTCGAGCAGATAGCCATTATATTTTCCGGCTTTTGCCATCTGCATCATCTTGCGGCACTCATCAAGTCCCTGTGCGCAGACTACATTTACCTCGCGATCCGGGTCGATCTGGTGAATTGCATTGACAACAGCATTGGCAACGCCGCCCGCAACAGCAAAGTTTCTTCCATCTCCGCTGGCATGATGAAGCGGATCACCCGGCTGAATATCGTCGAAGGAAACACCCTTTGCCTCAAACATACCCATGACTTCCTCAAAAGTGAGAACAAAATCGACATCACTTCTCACACTTCTTCGGCTCGCCTCAAGCTTCTTTGCTGCACACGGCCCGATGAAGGCCACCTTACATCCCGGGTCTGCTTTTTTTATCATACGTCCTGTAAATACCATCGGTGTCAGCGCCATGGAAATACAATTGGCATACTTTGGAAATTCGGTCTTTGCCATAACAGACCAGGACGGGCAGCACGAAGTTCCCATAAATGGAATCTTATCCGGCACTTCATCTAGGAAATCCTTTGCCTCCTGAATGGTACAAAGATCCGCTCCAGCTGCAACCTCTACAACATCGGCAAAACCAAGCTCTTTCATGGCTGCACGAAAACGCTCCGGTGTCAGCTTTGGTCCG
This sequence comes from uncultured Oscillospiraceae bacterium, assembly GCA_963652495.1. Classification (GTDB taxonomy): domain Bacteria; phylum Bacillota; class Clostridia; order Lachnospirales; family Lachnospiraceae; genus Anthropogastromicrobium. The sequence continues at coordinate 8,957 of CAVJTU010000061.1, read as the reverse complement.
AACTGTCCGATAAATGCCGGTGCCACGGCCGCATAGACTCTCGTGCCAGCCTTCATTGCAAGAATTGTCTGGAAGATCTGTCCCTTATCGGCAATCGCACCAAATGGACAGTTTACAAGACACATACCACAGGATACACACTTGTCGTAATTGATATCGGCTCTGCCATACTCATCACTGTGAATTGCATGCATACCGCAGGCCTTTGCACACGGACGCTCCATCTTAACAATTGCGCCATACGGACATGCCTCACGGCAGCGTCCACAGTTGATGCATTTTTCCGGATCAATCTTGGATTTTCCACCCTGCTTTACAACAACGGCTCCCTTCGGACAAACCTCCTCACATGGATGCGCGGTACATCCCTGACACATGTTCGTGACAACAGTTTGATTGTCCAGACACTTATGACAGGCAAACTTGATAATATTGATCAGCGGCGGCTCATAATAACGCTCTGTGATGGCACTCTCATTTACGCCATCTGCTACCGGCGCGTGCTCGGCAAGTGTACGGTTTGGCAGACCAATGGCAAGTCTCAAACGTTCGCCAACGATAGCACGCTCTGTGAAAACGCTCTCTCGAAAGCTGGCCAGTTCTCCCGGTACAATCTTATATGGAAGCTCCTCCAGACGGGAATAATCTCCGCCTTCGTAAGCAAGTCTTGCTACTTCGGTGAATATCTTTTCACGCATATCTGTTACATCTGTATGAATTCCTCTGACACTCATCGTCTTCTCCTCTCTTTGCAGATTAGCTCGTATACCTAGTTTTCAAATCTTTGACACTCCCTATACCTTTTTCTGATTCTCAATATACTGCTTGAGCACTGCAAGCGGTGTTCCACCCACTGTGCTTACAAAATAGCTATTTGTCCAAAGACTCGGAATCCTCGATTTCAGCCATGGAAACTCTGCTCGTAGCACCTTAGATGAATACCCTTTTATACGTTTAACAGCTTTGTGTACCCCAAACTGTGGATCCACTTCCATAAGCAGATGCACATGATCCGGCATGATTTCCATTTCAATGATTTCAACGTTGAGTGAGTCGCAAGTTTCTTGAATCAACTCCTTTAAGCGAACATCAACACCATTAATTAAAACGGAACGTCGATATTTTGGACACCATACCACATGATACTTGCAGGAATAGGTTACATTATGATTTGATTTATATTCCATGCGGATATTATACAACTATAAACCATCTATCGCAATACATATTGAAGTTTTTTCATAAAAATATTAGCCGCCTTATACCCCCATAGCTAAATATTCTTCCGGTACTTCTCTATGCTGTCGAATCTTTACTTTTCCTACCTTTTTAAAAGCGGGAAACTTCTTGCCAATTGGCGTTTAATTCAAGAAAAAAACCAGAGATTTCGCTTTTAAGAAAAAAGATGCCAGTTTTACCAACAGTTTATGCGGAAAACCGTAAAGAACCATATAGAATAAAAAGTTACATTTTTATATGTGTAAACAATCAAAAAGGACACCTTTTTCATGTATAATTATGTTACCAACAAAACATACGAAAGAAAGAGCGTAAAACAGATCCTGTATCAAAAAGATGGATAGGATCTGTATAAAAGGGATCAAAAATAGTATAGGAAAAAGGCAGAGACGAAGCACAGGGAGATTTTGCGCATATTGGGGTTCAAAGAAATAACCTCTGCGAATAGAATGCCAGAGAAATAGATTTTTTATAAAAATGCATGAACCCAAAAGCGAAAAGCGAAATCTCTGAAAAAAAACATGCTGTCTTGTAAATATAGCCTTTCCGTGTTATACTTGTACGTATATAAAGGCGTAGTGAACAGAAGTTGTTATACATGACTTGATATCCCAAAGCAGTTTGAATGCTTCGATGTTTTTCATACTGTCAGGATGTCACTACAATCTAAGAGAAAGGTTTGGGAATTATATGGCAAAAATATTATCCAAGCGTTATTCCGGTGTACTTGCACACCCGACAAGCTTTCCGTCTCCATACGGAATCGGCGATTTCGGAAAAGGTGCTTATGATTTCATCAATTTCCTGACTGGAGCCGGTCAGAGCCTTTGGCAGATTCTTCCGCTCGGACATACGGGATATGGCGATTCCCCGTATCAGGCATTCTCCGCATTTGCGGGACAGCCACTTTTAATCAGCCCGGATGAACTGGTGAAAGACGGGCTTCTCTACGGCGAGGATTTAAAGAATTATCCGCACTTCAACCCGGATCACATCTACTATGGCGATGTCATTCCGGCAAAGCTGCGCATTCTCCATCGCTCCTATGAGATTTTCAAGGACTCCGCAGATCTGTGTCTGCTAAAGGAATTTGATGTATTCTGTGAGCAGGAAAAGGACTGGCTGGACGATTATGCACTGTTCATGGCAGGTAAGGATGCACATGGCGGCGTATGCTGGCTGGAATGGGAAGATGATCTGCGCGACCCAAACGAGGACATCAAGGCTGCATGGCGCGAGCGTCTGTCTGATTCCATCGGCTATTACAAGTACATTCAGTTTATCTTCTTCCGTCAGTGGAATGCTTTGCGCGATTATGCACATGTAAATGGCATTAAGATTGTCGGCGATATTCCGATTTTCGTTGCACTTGACAGTGCTGATGTATGGGCAAACCGCGAGTTGTTCCAGCTTGAAAAGGACGGCTACCCGACTGTAGTTGCCGGAGTTCCGCCGGATTATTTCTCTGCTACCGGACAGCTCTGGGGCAATCCATTGTATGACTGGGATTATCACAAGAAGACACACTATGACTGGTGGATGCGCCGTATCAAGGGACAGTTAAGCATGGTTGACTACATCCGTATCGACCATTTCCGTGGCTTTGAGCAATACTATGCTATCCCATATGGTGAAGAAACTGCCATGCATGGAAAATGGAAGAAAGGGCCAAATGAAGATCTGTTCCGCCGCATGCAGAGAGTATTTGGCAAGGATCTTCCGATCTGGGCTGAGGATCTCGGAATCATCACACCGCCGGTCGAAAAGTTACGAGACGACTTTAATCTGCCGGGCATGAAGGTATTACAATTTGCTTTTGGCAATCCGGCTGACAACGATATCCTGCCGCACCGTTTCGTTACTGAAAATTGCATTTGCTATACCGGAACACATGACAACGACACGACTATGGGCTGGTATCAGTCTTTAAAGCCGTCCCTGCAGGATCGTGTACGCCGCTATTTAAATACCGACGGAAATATCATTCATTATGATATGATTCGTGCTGCTATGGGTTCCATCGCACGCTACTCAATTTATCCGATTCAGGATCTTCTTGGATTCGGAAGTGACTGCCGTATGAATACACCATCCGTTGCAAGCGGCAACTGGGCATTCCGTTTCCGTAAGGATCACCTGACTCCTGAGTTGGCAGCAAATCTTCGCAAGATGACAGAATTGTTTGGCAGATGTGAGCCGCTTGAGCCAATTGAGAAGGAAAAAGAGCCGGAAGGTTCCATTCAGCCTGGTGAGACTGCACCCGGACTCGCCCCAGAGGAGTAACTTACAGTTCACGCTCCGTGATGTCGAAGCGGACATTCGCAATCCGCTTCGCTGCTCGCCTGATTCGGTTAAATTTTCATTTCTGTAAAAAGCGTAAACTGTGCCCTAAAAATTGAAATCGAGGTTTTCATGATAAGAACCATACTTGTTTTACTTGTCGCCGTTCTCTATCTGGTGATCGGATGCATTCCGGCATTCGTCCTGTGGCTGATCGGCAAAAAAAATCCCGATCTGAAAGACCGGGTGTCCATGCATATGATTCAATGGATTTTTGGTGTGATTCTCGCACTCAGCGGAACAAAAGTAAAGGCCGAAGGTCTTGAAAATATTCCAAAAGACCGCGCCGTACTCTACGTCGGCAATCACAGAAGCTACTTTGATATCATCGCTTCCTACCGACTGCTTCCCGGCATTACCGGATATGTGGCAAAAAAGGAGATGGGAAAGGTGCCGTTTCTTCGCCTGTGGATGCGCTATATCCACTGTCTGTTCCTTGATCGAAGCAACGTAAAGGAAGGATTGAAAACCATCCTTGCCGGTGCTGAGGAAATCAAAAACGGTCATTCTATGTGGATCTTCCCTGAGGGAACGAGAAACCGCGGCGACGAAGGTTCGCTGCTTGACTTTAAGGAGGGCAGCTTAAAGATGGCCGATAAGGCCGGCTGCCCGGTGGTTCCGGTTGCAATCGCACACTCTGCTGATGTTTTGGAAAATCATTTTCCATTCATCCATGCAGCAACTATCACAATTCGTTTCGGAGAGCCGATTGACTTAAAAAGCCTTCCGCGCGAACAAAAAAAGCTCGCCGGCTCCTACACCAGAACCCAAATTCAGGGGATGCTTGACGATATCCTTAAAAGTGCCTGAAGTGCTTAAAGATGCATCATAACAGGCATTGGCAGACACATCGAGAGAAGCGTTGTTCAAAAAAGCTGCGTCCGAAATGGTGCGTATGTGGGAAAATCCGCATGCGAGTGCCGTTTTTATGGACGCAATGTTTTCACAGCTGCACAAAAGATATACGATGTCAAGCTGCCAATATTCAAAACAAAATTTAAGAAGCAGACTGGCTGCCTGTGCGGCCAGTCCTTTTTTTCGCCATTTGGGAAGAAGTGCATATCCTAAGTAGTAGCCGTCTGGAATATCCAGCTCTATGCTTGAGACAAGATTTCCGTTTGATTCTGTGTCTTTGTCGAAAATTGCGTCGCATTTTGCGCTAGCGTTTCCGTGTGAAGACTCTCTGTACTCCAGTCCGATTCTTCCCATAAATTCATCATTTTCATCTGCAAGCACCCACATAGCCGGCTCCTCAGACGGATATACGCAGCGGTGCTGACTCTCAATCCATTCTTCCCAGTCAGAAAGCGACTTTGCATGCCTGCTTAGCGGATATTCAAGAAACTTACGCACCGATTCGTCCTCATATAGTGCTGCAAAGCCTGCTGCATCCTTGACTGCTGCCTCTCTGATTTTCCAATAGACGCACGCTGAATTTGTTCTATTGTCAGCGTATCTTCCTGCTGCTGTTTTATCGTCTGCTTCTCCATTCAATTTGTCGTCTGTCAAAAGCAATGTTCTCGGCAAATGATAATACCGGCAATAGGCAAGTTCGACATACGCATCATCCACATCATCCCAATCTTCGGCTAAAAAAGAAATCCCGGACCAGGACTTGCCTGCTCCGGGACTGTATATGCCGATGACAGGACTGTTTTTCTGAAGAAGGCGGGCTTCTTCAGGCGAATCCGTAAGGAATACTTCGTGTCCGTCTGCTGTCATTCTTATTTTCTGCATATTTTTTACTCTGCTGCGATCAGCACTTCTCCGGCTCCGGATACTCCTCACCGAAGGTCTCAACGGTAACTTTTTTCATGCGCTGTGTCTCAAGCGGTCTGTCGTTGTAGTTGGTCGGAACTGCTGCAATCGCATTTACAACGTCCATACCTTCTGTTACCTTACCAAATGCTGCATATGCACCGTCTAAGTGAGGTGCTGCCTGATGCATAATGAAGAACTGGCTGCCTGCGCTGTTTGGCATCATGGTTCTTGCCATGGAAAGTACGCCCGGCTCATGCTTTAAGTCGTTTTTGAAACCGTTCTGAGTGAACTCGCCCTTGATGCTGTAGCCCGGACCACCCATGCCGGTGCCATCCGGATCTCCACCCTGCAGCATAAAGCCGCTGATGACGCGGTGGAAAATTACGCCGTCATAAAAACCCTTCTTTACGAGGCTGATAAAGTTGTTTACCGTGTTTGGGGCAACCTGCGGATACAACTCTGCCTTAATCACGTTGCCATTTTCCATTTCGATTGTAACTACTGGATTCTGTGCCATTTTAATAACCAAACCTTTCTTTGCCGCACATTTTCACATGTACGGACGTAAATTTGTCTCTAAGCTGAAAAAGACATAACAGCGAACTGTTATGTCTTTTGCTTTTAATCTCACTACCTAATACGATATTGCATTTATACAAAAGAATAGGTACATGGTATAATTGAAATTAATTGCGGCGGCCTGTCTCAATTACAGCTTTGTAACGTTAACAGCCTGCGGTCCCTTAGCTCCGTCGACTACGTCGAACTCTACAGAAGCGCCCTCGTCAAGAGACTTGAAACCTTCCATGTTCAGTCCGGAGTAGTGTACGAATACATCCTTACCAGACTCATCAGAAATGAAACCATAACCCTTCTGATTATTGAACCACTTAACTGTACCCTTCATGGTGATACCTCCAAAAAATAAATTGAGGCGCAGCATCCATACTGACGCCAACACGGTTAGCATAACACATCGCCCCTTCATTGTCAACAAATTCCTAAAAAATTAATGAAGTATAAACAGCTCATATTGACACGTTTTTTCATCTCTGTTATAGTTAAACTTATACGCTTCTGTGCTGAAAACAGAGGCTTTTAAGGAGGTTTTATGAGTTTCTTATCTATCATCGCAGCAGCCTCTACTGCTGCTGAATCTGTGGGCGAAACAGTGGCAGAGACGGTCGCGGAATCTGCCGCCGAGAGTGCATCCGTCACATCCATGCTGCCGGAGGATTTTGTCTTCGACTATAGCATGCGTGTGCCGGTTCTCTCCATCATTTTCATGGTGATCGCACTTATCGTCATGGTCGCCGTTCCAGTGTATCTGTTGATGCGCATGAAAAATCGTTTTCGCTTTGACGTGTATGGAATGACATTTGGTCTTCTCGCTTACATGGTCGGCGTTGGCATCCTGCCATCCGTTGTCGAGCTTTTGATTGCGCAGATCACACCTGCAAAGGAATTTCTTTCCGCGAATACAGTCGCCGCAGATGTCCTTCATGTGACACTTCTGATTGTATTCAGCTTTGCAGCAGTCTTTTTCTTCTCCCGCTTCTCTTTGCGTCATTCTTTTCAGAAAAATGCAGATCCCGATGCATCCGCTGAGAAGAAAAATGCATTTGCAAGTTCCGCAATCTTTGGTATCGGCGTAGGTCTGCTCCCAATCGTAACACAGGGTCTTTCTTATGTCATGAGCTACATCTCCGCTGCCATCTCGATCAATCAGGGACAGCTGACCTCAAGTGTTGCTTCTATGATTAACGAAGGGATGGATACTGCTGAGATTCAGGACGGTCTGGACTCTATGGCAACCTTTATTCAGACACCATCACAGGAGTTCTTATTTCTCGGAACAGATCTGATTTTCCAGATGATCACCTTCCTCGGTGTTTCTCTTCTGATTGGAATTTTCTTAAGCCGCAAAGCAAAAACCAGCATGTTTAAGGCTGTTGGCGTTCAGCTGATTTTCGGAATTTTCTTTGCTGTACGTGCAACCGGCGTGATCGAAAGCAGCGCTGTCTGCGAGCTGATCTATATCGTGGTTGCTGCACTTTCTATCGCGGCTGCATGGACTGAACTTAAAACCTACATGCCGGATGATCTTGAGAAGTTCCTTGGCAAGCCGGATCCAAAGCGTCAGAATCGTGGTCCGAAGAATCAGCCTCCGCACAAGATGCCGAAAATCGTTATGCCGAAGGATTGAGATATGCACGATTAGCTATTGTTTGTATGACACTGATTCGCAAAACTGCTTTTCCATGCAGCGTTGTAAAATGCGAAAAACTCTTGCGCAGCTGCACCCATCACAAATTTGCGCCGCAAGGCGCACTGTAAAAAGCGCTATGTACATCGTTGATTGATATACACAGCGCTTTTCGTTTTGTCTTTTGTTGAATAAAAAGTTTTATGGCTAGATATCTTTTGTTTTACGAAACCACAAATCAAACCCGCTATCTGAGCTTTATCGCTTAATTTGCTGCAGGACAGGATCGGCATCCGGCACCTCTGACAGCTGCACCAGATAAAACAGTACTGCACTTAACATCATGCCACACACAGCATCAACTACGGAATGCTGGTCAATCACTACAGTTGAGATGCAGATAAATGTTCCCAGTATCAGCATAGCCGCCTTTAGCTTATGGTATGACTTTAGCTTCTCAGAATGGAATAAAACGAAAAGGATGCCGATCGTGCTGGAGACATGGATACTTGGACAAACGTTCGCCGGTGTGTCCGCACTTCTTAGCCGGTTGACTATCCAACAGCAGATATTTCTGTTTTCAAGCGGCTCACGCAGAGAAAGACCATTTGGAAACAGATAATAAATCAAAAGACATATTGACATGCCGCCGTAGATTACCTTGCAGCACTTAATGTAATCTTCCTTGCTTTTCCGTAAGAAAAACAGAACCATTCCCGGTACAAAGGCAAACCATATAACATATGGAATGACAAACCATTCATTAAACGGAATGATATCATCTAACGCACAGTGAATAAAATATTTTGGCTGACAAAACTGCTCCAACAGAAAAAAGATTGGAAAATAAATGCACATATATCCTATGGATATCATGAGCGGATATTTCAAAAAAAATGCGCAGGCGCGGTCATACATCTTTCTCATTCAAACTCCTTTTGACATCTCTTCTGACGTCTTTATGCTTACAGCCACTCGTAATCACCGCCAGTAATCGCAAGACTGAGCAGGCGATCCATGCGCTCTACATCATCACCCTCAACGATCTCCTGAAGCTCTGCCGTGTCAGTCAGTTCCTCCATGGACTCATCCGGTCCAATTTCCATATCAGCATCCTGCTCGCAATACGGGCATGGAATTTTCTTCATTGTCTGCAATGACAAAAAACGGCTCTTGCAGCTCTTGCACTCATAGAAACCGCACTTTGTCGTGCCATCCGGTACATAATACATCGCAATACCTCTTACTATATGATTTTCGTATGGTACAACTCCACACGAAGGCACCTGCCATTATAGATAGTTTGATGATAAATGTCAAGCGCGTTCCTATTCGTACCAGCTCTGACGAGTAAACTTCTCGTTTTTTTCTTTTACTGAATTTCAACCAAGCCTTCAAAACGTTTGTTCTA
>CAVJTU010000060.1:0-19016 GCA_963652495.1 uncultured Oscillospiraceae bacterium | reverse complement strand
TCAGGTGGAAACTCAAATATCAAACTTCTTAAATAGAAGCCCATTACCTTTAGGTAATGGGTAGTTCACTTGTAATAATTCAGCATCTTTATGGTTACCAACCGTCACTGCTACAAATTCCCTGTTACTGTTTATGTGTTGCGTGACGAAATTATTATCTCTGCTGATTTTAGAAATATACCAAATCTTCCTTCGGTGCGCTTGTCTGTGCGACTTCCTTTGCGTGAAGCACAGGTCCTTTTTCACCATACAGATCCGAATATTCCCACTCAAATGTCGCAGTGACCATTACCCACTGGCGTCTCTTTAAGCTGGCAGTATCCTTATACTTGCAGACAAAACCAAGGAAACGGATATCATCTGCACAGCAGGTCATTGCATTTCGTCCCGGAACAAACACATCCGCTGGAAACTCCTTATTCTTCATAACCATTGCCTTGAAGACAATAGTTTTTCCGACATATTCATCTGGACTGTCCTGCGCATCAATGTACCAAATACCATAATCCTCATCCTCAAGATGAATCACATCCTGATCGCGGTCATACGGAAGCACATCCTCCGGCTGTAAGGTTTCGCCATCCTTTGTCTCAAACATAACCTCGGCGCGACGGTTTACCGCCTTAATGGAACGATTGAACGTATCGATCGGTGTCTCTTTCGTACAACGATTGAACACAACCATATCGGTATACGTAAGAAGCTCCATCGCCAGAGACTTGATGTTATTTAAGTACAGCTGGAAGCTGCTGCCATCAAGAACCGTGATTGTTTGGTACAATTCCCAGGAATATGGAAATGGCAGCTGGGAAATGTTCTTTGGAGACCACATACCGTTGTACTCGATGATTACACGGTCTGGTCTGTGACGCTTTCCTACCTCACGGAAATACTCTCTGCTTAACTCACTCTCCTCCTCAACAGTTTCTGTCACAACATGGTACTTGTCCATGAATGCCTGATCCAGTTCCTCTTCGCCCTCCTCGCAGAGAATCAAAAGTGTCTTAGATCCATCATTAAAATAATCCTGCTGCAGCGTAAATCTCAAAAAAGAGGTCTTTCCGCCTTCCAGGAATCCGGTGATCACATATACCGGTATCTCATTTGCCATCTTACTGACTTCCCTTTCTAACGTTTTTATGATAACGAAGAGCTGCCTCACCGCTTTACAGGATTGGCAACTCTATCGCCAGTTTACTCTATCTGCTATCTTGTCTTACCGATTACAGCTTGAACAGCTTCTCCAGCTTATCGGTATCCAACTTGGAACCGATTACGCAAAGTCTTCCGGTGTAATCCGGTGCGCCATTACGAATCTCATACTCACCCGGAACCAGATCGAAGTACAGCCATGTACCATCTGCTGCCGGCAGCATACCCTTTGCTCTCAAGATAATACCAAACTCAGTTTCCTCCGACAGCTGTACAAGAATCTCATCGAGTTCTTCCTTTGTATACTTTCTGGGAGTCTCCTTGCCCCAGCTGGTGAATACTTCATCCGCATGGTGATGGTGATGATGATCATGGCAGCCACAGCTGCATTCCTCACCGTGCTCGTCATGATCGTGGTGATGATGCTCATGCTCGTCCTCATCATCGTCATGATCGTGGTGATGATGCTCATGCTCGTCCTCATCGTCGTCATGATCGTGGTGATGCTCGTGATCGTGGTCATGGCAGCAGCAATCGTCATCGTCATCATGGTGGTGATGATGGTGCTCATGCTCGTCCTCATCGTCATCATGATCGTGGTGATGCTCGTGATCGTGGTCATGGCAGCAGCAATCGTCATCGTCATCATGGTGGTGATGATGGTGCTCATGCTCGTCCTCATCGTCATCATGATCGTGGTGATGCTCGTGATCGTGGTCATGGCAGCAGCAATCGTCATCGTCATCATGGTGGTGATGATGGTGCTCGTGTTCCTCTTCCTCATGCAGCTTCATAGCCTCTTCCATCAGCTCCTCTGCCAGAGAATGACCCTGTTCCATAACAGCCAGAATCTGCTCGCCTGTCAGTTCATCCCACGGAGTGGTGATGATCTTTGCCTTCGCGTTCTTCTCCTGAATCATGGAAACTGCCTGAGCCAGCTTTTCTTCCTTCATACCCTGAGTTCTGCTCAAGATGATGGTGTTTGCACTCTCAACCTGATTGTTGTAGAACTCACCGAAGTTTTTCATATACATCTTGCACTTTGTTGCATCTGCAACAGTTACAAAGCTATTTAAGGATAACTCAATCTCACCTGCAACGTTCATGACAGCTGCGATAACATCCGACAACTTACCTACGCCTGATGGCTCAATAATGATACGATCCGGATGATACTGCTCTACAACCTGCTTTAATGCAGCACCGAAGTCACCCACCAGTGAGCAGCAGATACAGCCGGAGTTCATCTCAGTGATCTGGATACCTGCATCCTTTAAGAAACCGCCATCAATGCCGATTTCACCAAACTCATTCTCAATCAAAACTACTTTCTGTCCATTTAATGCTTCTTTTAAAAGCTTCTTTATCAAGGTTGTCTTTCCTGCACCCAGGAATCCTGAAATAATATCAATCTTTGTCATTGTGTTACTTACCATACCTTTCTGTACTCTCGTACAACAAAACAAACGTTGCCGTTTCCAACTCTGTATATTAGCATGTTTACCCTCAATTTGCAAGTCCTTCTTTGTTGAAAACAATCGTCGAACCGCTTTCACTAACTTCCAGTGTTCACTTTTACAAGCGAAGCACTCTTGTAATCACAACAGGCGATAAAAGTGCCTCCACCCCCATCCCGGCTGCCCACACACATGCAATGCGAATGAAAATCCCAACCTGCTCGCCGAGTGTAAAGTTTTGGCGCTTGCCTGCCAGTTCATAGAGTGTCCAGTAACTGAAAAGATAAAAAAGGCTGTGCACCCCAAATAGAGCAATTGCCTGTAAAATCCCAATCATACCGGTCATCATTGTAGCAGATGTAATCACAACCGCAGCCGACACCCCAGTGACAAATGCTGTCCCCGCAAAGACCAATTGTGAAAAACCAGACACTGCTGATGCTGTCATCAGCAGAAAAAATGGCAGCCGCAATCGACATACATACAAAAGGAAACCAGATGGAAAGCCTGTCTGCTGAATCTGCAAATGGACAGCAGGCAGATAGCAGACAATCTGTCGGCAGAGAAAGTCTGCCCGCCAGATGCTAACCACCGTCCCGGCAACAGTTCCTGCCACAAACATCCCAAGCGGCAGCGCGTAAAAAAAAGACGAATTTGATCGGATAACCATGGCACATCCTCCTCAGTCAAAAAAGAATCCCGCAACTATGCAACTATATTGTATGAGCATAAAAAAAGAATATGCGAGTCCGATTCGGAATCGTTAGAAATCTACTTATTAGATGACAAATTCAAAAAAAGAAAAAGGTGCTGCAATTTCTCACAACACCTTTTGCCATTATTTTGCTATGTCGGTAACTCTGGATTCTCTGATCACACTTACCTTGATCTGTCCAGGGTACTCCAGTTCCGCTTCAATTTGTTTTGAAACATTTCTGGCCAGAATCACCATATCGGCATCTGATACCTGTTCTGGAATAACCATAATCCGAACCTCTCGTCCCGCCTGAATTGCATAGGACTTCTCAACTCCCTTGAAGGAATTGGTAATCTCCTCCAAATGCTTCAGACGATTCGTGTACGCTTCGAGAGTTTCTCTTCTTGCACCCGGTCTTGCCGCAGAAATTGTATCTGCTGCCTGAACGATACATGCAATTAAAGAGGTTGGTTCTACATCGCCATGGTGAGATTCAACAGCATTGATCACAATCGGAGACTCTCTGTACTTGCGGCACAACTCAGCACCCAGCTGAATATGTGAGCCTTCCATCTCATGGTCTACTGCCTTTCCAATGTCATGTAACAATCCGGCACGTTTTGCCATGCGGACATCTAACCCCATCTCTGCAGCTAACAGTCCGGAAAGATGAGCGACTTCAATCGAATGCTTTAACGCATTCTGACCGTAGCTTGTACGGAACTTCATGCGTCCTAAGAGCTTTACAAGCTCCGGATGGATGCCATGAACACCCACCTCAAGCAGCGCTGCCTCACCTTCCTCGCGAATCATTACTTCAACTTCTTTTTGCGCCTTTTCCACCATCTCCTCGATTCTCGCCGGATGAATACGGCCGTCAAGGATCAGCTTCTCCAAAGCGATTCTTGCCACTTCTCTACGCATCGGATCAAAAGAAGACAAGACAACTGCTTCCGGTGTATCGTCAATAATCAACTCTACTCCGGTAAGCGTCTCAAGGGTACGGATATTTCTTCCTTCACGTCCGATAATCCTTCCCTTCATCTCATCATTTGGCAGCTGAACAACTGAAATCGTTGTTTCTGCTACATGGTCAGCAGCACATCTTTGAATGGCAGTCACTACGAATTCTTTTGCCTTCGCAGACGCCTCTTCTTTTGCTTTTGCCTCCATCTCCTTAATCATCTTTGCAGTGTCAAGCTTTACTTCGTTCTCCACGCTCTTGAATAAAAACTCTTTTGCTTGTTCAGAGGTCATACCGGAAACACGTTCCAATTCCTGTGAAATCTGTGCCGTAAGCTCGTCAGCCTTCGCATGTTTTCTGTTCAGGCTTTCTTCCTTCGCATTCAGGCTCGCTTCCCGCTTTTCCAAAGCACTTGTCTTTCTGTCAAGCGACTCTTCCTTGTTAATAGTACGCTTTTCCATTCGGGACAATTCGCTACGGCGTTCTTTAATCTCCTTATCAAGCTCATTCTGGGCTTTGAGGTTTTCTTCCTTCGCCTCAAGGAGCGCCTCGCGCTTTTTGCTTTCTGCGGTCTTAAGAGCTTCATCTATTATTGCTCTGGATCTCTCCTCCGCACTTCCAACAGTCGCATTGTATTTAGACTGCTGAACGCTTGTCGCAGCGAACCAGACAACAACAGCAACAATCACTGCTGTGACCACTGCTGTAATAATAGGAACAACCACAGGAGCACCTCCTTTATGAAATTTTCATTGTACGGTTTATATTTCATATATAAACAGGCAACAGTATAATTTTATACGATTCACTTATAAAAGTCAAGATGTTTTGTAAAATCTAACACACAGCTGAGCAATTTTTGCAAAAAGTTTGTCTGATCGCACATCCATTTTTGCAAGATTTTGGTAAGTATCCAGCATAGACGGATGCACTTACAGCTGAAGAAACAAACAGCTGCAAATTTTGCTTCAATTTATCACCAGTTTTCAGAATCCGGTGCAAAACCACCTAGCCATTTAATAAACAAGAAGTTCACAAGCGAGTTTCATCAGCTTCATCACGCAATTCCCACACAGCACGCTTTGCCATCTCATACGGAAATCCTCTGGAAACAAGGCTTCGCACCGCTTTCATCAGATCCTCATCCGACTGGGGCGGCTTTTGGCGCAGCCTTTTCTGTGCAAGACGGCGCACTGTATTCTCCTGCTCATCAGAGTAAGTCTCAAGTGCCTCCTCAATCGAATCGCTGTCCACTCCTCTTTTGGAAAGCTGCATGTAAAGCTCGCGCTTACTCTTTTTCTGACAGGCCGTGCGCACATATTCCATTGCATAATTGCCATCATCCACATAGCCAAAGCTCTGAGCATATCGAATGGCATCCTCTGTCTGTTCCGGCGTAAAGCCATCATCGAGCAGACGTTTTTTTAACTGATAACCTGTTCTCGGACTGTATTCAAGTAAATGAAGGCAGTGCCTTCTGGCTTCGATATTAATGTTCTCCGATAATTTGAACGAGGCAGAGACTTTTTCGTCTTCTTCCTGTATATCCGCCATTTCCTTCTTTTCATCCTGAAATGGCAATGACATCTTTCCAAAAGGTAAAGAACCGCCTTCAGACGGGCGGCTCTTTATCTTACGATATAAATCACTCGTCTCCCACTGCTTCACTCTGCATCATCCTCTGACTTTGCCGGTGCTGCAGACGGCTCTGCGTCCTTTAACGGAAGACCATAGTGGGCTCGAACCTTATTCTCAACCTCAGCCATGATATCCGGATGCTGTGACAGATAGATCTTCGCATTCTCACGACCCTGTCCGATCTTCGCATCGTTATAAGAGAACCATGCACCTGCCTTGACGATGATATTTAAGTTTACTGCCAGATCCAGCACATCGCCTTCCTTGGAGATGCCCTTTCCGAACATGATATCAAACTCTGCTTCCTTAAATGGCGGCGCGATCTTATTCTTTACAACCTTGATTCTGGTGTGGTTGCCGATCACCTCTCCAGCCAGCTTCAATGACTCGACACGACGCACATCCAGACGAACAGAAGAATAGAACTTAAGCGCACGTCCACCCGTGGTCGTCTCCGGATTACCAAACATAACACCAACCTTCTCACGCAGTTGGTTAATAAAGATAACAATACAGTTGGAACGGCTGATCGCTGCTGTCAGCTTACGAAGTGCCTGTGACATCAGACGCGCCTGTAATCCGACGTGGGAATCACCCATATCACCGTCAATCTCAGCCTTTGGAACGAGGGCTGCTACAGAATCGACAATTACAATGTCAATCGCACCGGAGCGCACCATCGTCTCAGTAATCTCAAGTGCCTGCTCTCCATTATCCGGCTGAGATATGTAGAGATTATCAATATCAACACCAATGTTTCTTGCATAAACCGGATCCAGCGCATGCTCAGCATCAATGAAACCGGCAATACCGCCTCTTTTCTGCACCTCTGCGACTGCATGGAGGGCAACCGTTGTCTTACCACTAGATTCCGGTCCATAGATCTCAATGATACGGCCCTTCGGAAGTCCGCCAAGTCCGAGTGCAATATCCAGACTAAGGGAACCGGTCGGTACTACTTCAATATTCATATTTGCACCGGAATCACCCAATTTCATAACGGCACCCTTGCCGTAAGCCTTCTCGATCTGGGTCAATGCAACGTCCAATGCCTTCAGTTTTTCCTGATTATTCTTATCCAAACCTTACCTCTTTCTGCACAGAATGATCTGTACGGCTATTTATGAACATGTGTTCGTATCTATATATCATCATACGTTATTTCAATGTATTTGTCAATAGGTTATTTCAAATTTTCCGTAAAATTCGTGCGTTTGTTCGATTTCAACTCCCATCATACACCAAAACACATGTTTTTTCAAGTGAAATTTGACGCAAGTTTCGACAAAAAACCCGGCTGCATTCACAGCCGGGGGCGTATCATTCTCTAAACTATGCGAATTATTTTTCGTCTTTTAAACCCGGATAATCAAGCGTTGCAAAGTAATCCTGCGGTGTCTCTGCACGACGAATCTGCTTTACAGTGCCATCCTCCTGAAGAAGAAGTTCGGCACTTCTGAGCTTTCCGTTGTAGTTATAGCCCATTGCAAAGCCATGCGCACCCGTATCGTGGATGACTACATAATCACCGATATCGATCTTCGGCAGCATACGGTCAATTGCAAACTTATCGTTGTTCTCGCAAAGACCGCCTGTCACATCATACATATGATCGCACGGCTCGTTCTCCTTGCCAAGCACGGTAATGTGATGATATGCACCATACATAGCCGGGCGCATCAAATTTGCTGCACACGCATCCAGTCCGACATAATCTTTCCAGATATGCTTCTCATGCAGCACCTTCGATACTAAGCAGCCGTAAGGAGCTAACATAAAACGACCAAGCTCAGTGAAGATCGCAACATCGTTCATTCCTGCCGGAACAAGTACTTCATCGTATGCTTCCTTGACAGCAGCACCGATTGCCATGATATCGTTTGGCTCCTGATCCGGGCGGTATGCAATGCCGACACCACCTGACAGATTTATGAATGCGATATGAACACCAATCTCTTTGGAAAGTTCAACAGCCAGCTCAAACAGGATTCTCGCAAGCTTTGGATAATAGCCAAGTGCTACCGTATTTGACGCTAAGAATGCATGGATACCAAAGTTCTTAACGCCGTGTGCTTTGAGTTTCTTAAATGCTTCCTTCATCTGCTCCTTTGTCATACCATACTTGGCATCCTTCGGAGTATCCATAATCTCATTGTGGAGAGTGAAGTTTCCACCCGGATTATAGCGGCAGCACATAGTCTCTAAGAACGGTGCACCAATTTCTTCATAAAAATCGATCAGAGACACATCATCAAAGTTAATGATCGCGCCAAGCTCAGCAGCCTTCTTGAAATCCTGCTCCGGCGTTACATTGGAAGAAAACATGATATCATGTCCTTTCAGACCGACTGCATCTGACATCAGAAGCTCTGTGTAGGAAGAACAGTCTGCGCCGATCCCCTCTGACTTTAGGATATCCATGATATACGGATTCGGTGTTGCCTTTACTGCAAAATATTCATGAAAGTTTGGATTCCATGCAAATGCAGCCTTGAGCTTTCTGGCATTCTCGCGGATTCCTTTTTCATCATACAGATGAAACGGAGTCGGATACTTTGCTGCCATGTCTTTTACCTGCTCTAATGTTACGAACGGTTTCTTTTCCATAATGTGTGTCTCTCCTCGCTGTGTGTTTTTCTATCGCATAAATACAGTTCATCCGCGCCGTTTTGCTCGCTAAACGACACTAACGTCTTTTCGCTGCTTCGCAGCTGTTTTGCTTGCGAAACGGCACTCGAATAAACGGTTAAATCAATTAGTTGACTACGATAACTCTCATGTTGTTGGTTTCACCGATTGCGTAGCTTGGCTGGTTCTTATGCTTTACACCAACTGTAACGACAACCGTATCGCCGGACTGGATATAACCCATCTCCTTTGCCGTCTCTACGGAATGCTCGATCAACTCATCCGTATCCGTCTCACGCATTGCTTTCACAGGAGTTACGCCCCAGTTTAACTGCATCTTGCGAAGGACATCCCAGTTTGGTGACATACCGATGATGCGGCATTTCGGTCTCCAATGGGACAGAAGATTTGCTGTAAATCCATGCATAGTCGGAACGATGATTGCCTTTGCATCCAGAATCTCTGCGGTACGAACAGTCGCACTGCTGAGTGCATTTGAGATCACATGATCAAAACGCTTAACATCCTTGCGATTATAAGTACGATAATCCAGATATGGCTCGGAGGACTCTGCGATCTTTGCCATCATACGAACTGCCTCAAGCGGATAACGTCCTGCTGCTGTCTCACCGGAAAGCATAACGGCATCGGTACCATCATAGATTGCATTCGCAACGTCCGTAACCTCTGCTCTTGTCGGGCGCGGGTTACGAATCATGGAATCCAGCATCTGAGTAGCAGTGATAACCGGCTTCTGTGCCTCATTACACTTCTGAATGATGGTCTTCTGGATATGCGGAACTTCCTCTGCTGGAATCTCAACACCCATATCACCTCTTGCGACCATGATGCCATCTGCTGCCTGCAAAATCTCATCGATATTCTCGATACCTTCTGCACTTTCGATCTTTGCGATAATACGCATCTTGCTTCCATGAATATTTAAGATATCGCGGATTTCCTCGATACATGCAGCATTTCTTACGAAAGATGCAGCAATGAAATCAAAGCCCTGATCAATACCAAACAAAATGTCCTTCTTATCCTTCTCTGTAATTCCCGGAAGATTAATCCTTACATTCGGTACGTTTACACCCTTCTTGGAACCTAACTCACCGCCGTTTACAACGGTACAGTGAAGAACATTTTCTTCCTTGGAAGCAACCTTTAACTCAATCAGACCGTCATCAATCAAAATGCGGCATCCAATCTCTGCATCCGCTACCAGACCCTCATAGGTGATCGATGCGCTCTCTGTTGTCGTCTCTACACTCTGGTCAGTTGTCAGATCAAAATTCTGTCCCTCTGTCAATGTTACCTTTTTGTCGCCCGGTACGCTTCCGGTACGGATCTCCGGTCCCTTGGTATCAAGCATGGTAGCAACCGGGATGTTGACAGCCTTTCTCGCCTCTTCGATGAGTGCCATACGACCTGCATGCTCCTCATGACTTCCATGAGAAAAGTTAAAACGGGCAACATTCATACCGCTTTTGATCATTTCCTTCAAAAGCTCGACATTCTCTGTCTTCGGGCCCATGGTACAAACAATTTTTGTTCTCTTCATACTCGTTTTCTTCTCCATTCGATTATTTCATTCGACTATTTGCAGCCATTCAAAATCAAAAATCAGAATACCTGCATTCCTTTGCACACCTGCTCACAAACAAAGCGGATCACTGTTTTTCATACGAATGCGCAACAATGTGCTTATGCGTATAAAGGTGTTCATTGCAATATTCATACGCACCGTCACACTTGGAACAATAACGAAATTCCAGATCCGGAAAATCTTTATCGGTTCGTCCGCAAACAGTACACTTATGCATTGGTCTGCCGCTTTGTTCCCTCTGCCCCATTTTTTTGCGAAAATCTTTTCTTCGCTGTACCTCTTTAGGGTTGATCCGCTGAAGATCTCTCGTGCCGAGGAAATAAAGGATAAAATTTATAAGGGAAAATACGATCATGATCAGCATTGCAAAGCCAAGCGGCATCCAGCCGGCATAGTTTACAACCTGCATCAGATCATAGAGGTACATCACTACACTCAAAAGCGCCATCCATTTTGCTTTGACCGGAATGAGGAAAAACAGCAAAAACTGCACATCCGGGAAAGTCGCTGCCAGCGCTAAGAATAAGGAATTGCTCAGGTAAGAGATGCTGACCTGCGTGCCCATCTCCACACCAAATAAAAAATATACCAGAAATGCTGCCACAATTGTTCCAAGCAGACCCGTAATAATGTACATATCCATCCGGAAGGAACCCCACACACGTTCAAGTGTCTGAGAAATCGAATAATACAAAAATGCAAAAATCAGAAAATTAACGGGACTTGTCGTATACGGCACCATGATAAAGGAAACGATTCTCCAAATCTGCCCATGAAGAATGGCACTCGTAGACCAACACAGATAGTACTGAGCCTGCGGGTACATCATGGTAATCAACAACCCTGCCGCATTCAGAATAATAATATAAAGCATCAAATTCGGAACTGCATAGCGTCCGAATTTACGTTCCAATTTGTTTAGAAATTTCATAATAGATGACCGATTATCCTTTCTTGCCCGGCTTCCCCCGGCCGGATAGTCTTATTTCTTTTTCACACATACCTCTATTATAGTTTTCCCACGTTTGTTTGTCAAACTGAAATATAAAATTACTCTTACATTTTTATTAGTACCTTGCTTTTTCCCGCGAAAACCGCTATAATTCATCTGTATTTTGGGTTTTGTCGCCTTATTTTCTATTTTATTATAGATCGAATATGGATTCATTTTCCACAGAATAGCTTCTCATTTTTTTGCAATGAGTATTCACTAAGAAACTTAAGGAGGATTTTTAATGGGTACATCAATAAAAACATATAACAGGCTCGGCATTGATATCGGTTCTACAACTGTCAAGGTTGCCATCCTTGATCGCGAAAATAATCTTTTGTTTTCCGATTATCAGCGCCACTTTGCCAATATTCAGGAAACGCTCGCTGAGCTTTTATCAAAAGCATATGACAAATTAGGTTCAATGGATCTGGCTTCCTCGATCACCGGTTCCGGCGGTCTGACGCTTGCAAAACATTTGGACATTCCATTTGTACAGGAGGTTGTCGCAGTTGCTACCAGCTTAAAGGATTACGCACCGCAGACCGATGTTGCAATCGAACTCGGCGGTGAGGATGCAAAAATCATCTACTTTACAGGCGGTGTGGATCAGCGTATGAACGGCATCTGTGCCGGCGGTACCGGTTCTTTCATCGACCAGATGGCTTCTCTTCTTCAGACCGATGCGGCAGGCTTAAATGAACTTGCCAAAAATTACCATGAAATTTATCCGATCGCGGCTCGCTGCGGTGTCTTCGCAAAGACGGATATCCAGCCGTTAATCAATGAGGGTGCCGCAAAGGAAGACCTTGCAGCATCTATTTTTCAGGCAGTTGTCAACCAGACGATCTCCGGTCTTGCCTGTGGTAAGCCGATCCGTGGAAATGTTGCATTCCTCGGCGGCCCACTTCACTTCTTAGACCAGTTAAAAGAGGCATTTATCCGCACGCTTCACTTGACTGATGAGCATATTATTGCACCAGAACACTCTCATCTGTTTGCTGCCATCGGTGCTGCCATGAATGTAAAGGCAGACGCCGCCGTTACGCCGATCACCCAGATGATTGACCGCCTGACAAAGGGCATCAAAATGAACTTTGAGATCAAACGTATGGATCCGCTGTTTGCTTCTGAAAAGGAATATGAAGCGTTCACCGAGCGCCACAAGCAGCACACCGTAAAGAAAGGCAATCTGAGCGATTACCATGGCAAGTGCTTCTTCGGTGTGGATGCCGGTTCCACTACGACGAAGGTTGCTCTTGTCGCTGAGGACGGCTCTCTTTTGTATTCCTTCTATAGTAATAACAACGGAAGCCCGCTCTCCACGACTGTGCGCGCCATCCGTGAAATCTACGAGCAAATGCCAGAGGACGTTGAGATTGCCTACGGATGTTCGACCGGATACGGCGAAGCACTGATTAAGGCTGCTCTTCAGCTTGATATGGGCGAAGTGGAGACCGTAGCTCACTACTATGCTGCTTCCTTCTTCCAGCCGGACGTCGACTGTATTCTCGATATCGGCGGACAGGATATGAAATGCATTAAAATCAAGAATCACACCGTTGACAGCGTTCAGTTAAATGAGGCATGTTCCTCCGGATGCGGCTCTTTCATCGAAACATTTGCAAAGTCCTTGAATTATACCGTTGTCGATTTCGCAAAGGCCGCGCTGTTTGCCAAAAATCCAACCGACCTTGGTACACGCTGTACCGTATTTATGAACTCAAACGTAAAGCAGGCACAGAAGGAGGGCGCTACTGTTGCCGATATCTCTGCCGGACTTGCTTACTCCGTTATCAAGAATGCGCTGTTTAAGGTTATCAAGATCAATGATGCTTCCGACCTTGGAAAGCATGTCGTTGTACAGGGTGGTACCTTCTACAATGATGCTGTTTTAAGAAGCTTTGAAAAGATCGCAGGCTGCGAGGCTGTCCGTCCGGATATCGCCGGAATCATGGGTGCTTTCGGTGCCGCGCTCGTCGCAAGAGAATATTATCAGACGCACAAAGAACCAAAGACAACTATGCTGTCCATGAATGACATTCTGTCCCTAAAATATACAACACGTCTGACACGCTGTCAGGGCTGTACCAACCACTGTCTTTTGACAATCAACCGTTTCAGCAACGGCAGTCATTACATATTCGGAAACCGCTGCGAGCGCGGTCTGGGCAAAGAGAAGAACAAAGAAAATATTCCAAACCTGTTTGACTATAAGTATCACCGTATTTTCGATTATGAACCGCTTGAGGAAAAGGACGCAAAGCGCGGTACTGTCGGCATTGCGCGCGTATTAAATATGTACGAGAACTTCCCGCTGTGGGCTGTCTTCTTTAAGAAGCTTGGCTATCGCGTCGTCCTCTCTCCGGATTCCAACCGTTCTATTTATGAAATGGGTATCGAGTCCATTCCAAGTGAGTCCGAGTGCTACCCGGCAAAGCTGGCGCACGGTCATGTGACATGGCTTCTTCGCAACAACGTGCATTTCATCTTCTACCCATGTATCCCGTATGAGCGTGTGGAATTTGAAGATGCGCAGAACCACTACAACTGCCCGATCGTTACTTCTTATGCGGAGAACATCAAAAACAACGTAGAGGAACTCAGAAACCCAGATGTTGTTTTCATGAATCCATTCCTCGCTCTCACCAATGAGGAAGTCATGACAAAGCGTCTCGTTGAAGAATTTGGAAAGCTAGGCATTCCGGAGGCTGAAATTCGTGATGCTGCTCATGCCGGCTGGGTGGAAATGCAAAATTGCCGCGAAGATATCCAGAAGAAGGGCGAAGAGACGTTGGAATACTTAAAGCAGACTGGAAAGCGCGGTATCGTGCTGGCTGGCCGTCCGTATCACGTTGATCCAGAGATCAACCACGGTATTCCGGAGCTGATTACTTCCTACGGAATCGCTGTTTTGACCGAGGATTCCATCTCCCATCTGGCAAAGATGGATGGTCGTCTGATCGTTCTCAATCAGTGGATGTACCACTCCAGACTGTATGCCGCTGCTCAGTTTGTACGCACGCAGGACAATCTGGATCTGATTCAGTTAAACTCTTTCGGCTGTGGTCTTGATGCGGTGACAACCGATCAGGTCAACGATATTTTAACCGGATCCGGCAAGATCTACACCGTCCTCAAGATTGATGAGGTCAATAACCTTGGTGCAGCCCGCATCCGTATCCGTTCCCTGCTCTCCGCGATCCGCGTTCGCGAGCAAAAGCATATCGAGCGTCATGTAGTTTCTTCTGCCTACAACCGCGTACTCTTCACAAAGGAAATGAAGAAGAATTATACGATTCTCTGTCCGCAGATGAGCCCGATTCACTTTGATCTGCTTGAGACGGCGATCAAAAGTTCCGGCTACAACGTTGAAGTTCTCAAAGAGAGCCGTACTGCTGTCGATGTTGGTCTGAAATATGTAAATAATGATGCCTGCTATCCGTCTCTGATCGTTGTCGGTCAGATCATGGATGCATTGCTGTCCGGCCGTTATGACCTTGACCATGTTGCAGTCTTTATGACACAGACTGGCGGTGGCTGCCGTGCAAGCAACTACGTTGGATTTATCCGCCGTGCGCTTGAGAAGGCAGGAATGGCACAGGTTCCTGTCATCTCCCTGAACCTAAGCAAGCTTGAATCAAACCCGGGTATGACTTACACACCTGCGCTTGCAATCCGTGCGGTACAGGCCGTTATCTACGGCGATATTTTCATGCGCACTGTTTACCGTATGCGCCCATATGAGAAGGTTCCGGGCTCCGTCAATGCAATGCATGAGAAATGGAAACGCATCTGCAACAACGACTTGAAGCGCACTCCGAGCATGACACGATTCAACCGTATCATTAAGGATATGATTCGTGACTTCGACAACATTCCGATCTATGAGGATAAGGTCATTCCGAGAGTCGGAATCGTCGGCGAGATCCTGGTTAAATTCCTTCCGCAGGCAAACAATCACCTCGTTGAGCTTCTTGAGCGCGAGGGTGCTGAGGCCGTTATGCCGGATATGCTGGACTTCTTCTTGTATTGCTTCTACAACAGCAATTTCAAGGCAGAAAAGCTTGGTACCAGCAGCGCAACTGCAAAAATGTGCAATGTCGGTATCACCGCACTCGAATATATGAGAAAAGCAGCGCGCAAGGCCTTCTCGCGGAGTAAGCACTTTACGCCGCCGGCTGACATTCACGATCTGGCAAAATATGCCGATCCGCTTGTTTCTCTTGGAAATCAGACAGGTGAGGGGTGGTTTCTTACCGGCGAGATCATGGAGTTGATCAACAGCGGTGTCAACAACGTTGTCTGCACGCAGCCATTTGGCTGTCTGCCAAACCACATTGTCGGAAAGGGTGTTATCAAGGAGATCCGTCATCAGCATCCAAAGTCCAATATCATCGCAGTCGATTACGATCCGGGTGCTTCTGAGGTCAACCAGCTCAACCGTATCAAGCTGATGTTAGCAACTGCGCAGAGCAATCTGGATAAAGAGCAGAAAAATAAAACTAAATAAAAAAAGTTAATGGAAGTTTTTTCATAGGAGTTTTTTTTCATGAATAATTATCGTTTTACCATCAGCTATGATGGCAGCCGCTACAGTGGCTGGGAGCACCAAAAGCACACCGATGACACGATTCAGGGCAAAATTGAAGCTGTCCTTGCCAAAATGTGTGAAGTGGATACCGTAAAATTAGTCGGTGCCGGACGCACCGATGCCGGTGTCCATGCAAAGGCGATGACCGCAAACGCACTGCTCGACACCACTCTTTCCGTGCGTGAAATTCGCGACTATATGAACCGCTATCTGCCGGATGATATCGTAATCTTAGATGTTGCAGAGGCTTCACAGCGTTTCCACAGCCGCTACAATGCCACCGGAAAGACCTATTGCTATACCTGCTATGTCGGGCAGACAAAGCCTGTTTTTGACCGCCGCTACGTAACTCGTCTGGAGGGCATGCCAGATTTGGCTGCTATGAATAAGGCTGCTGTTCATCTGACCGGAATGCATGATTTTGCAAGCTTTTGCGGCAATCCGAAGATGAATAAGAGCACTGTGCGTACCGTCGATTCAATTCGCATTCAGCAAAAGGGAGATTACCTGACGCTCTCTTTCCACGGCGATGGATTCCTTCAGCATATGGTTCGCATCATGACCGGCACCTTGCTTGAAGTTGGCTTCCACCGGATGCAGCCGGATGATGTGCTGACCATCCTTCAGAGCAAAAAAAGAAGTCTCGCTGGCCCTACTGCCCCGGCACAGGGACTTTGTCTGATCGAGGTGGATTATAACTGATTTTTTGATGAATTTCCCCGAAAGTTTCACGATGCCCCCGGTGAAGTAAAAAAAGCGTTTCCAGTCTGATTTGATTGGAAACGCTTTTTCTATAAAATGATGTTGGGGTCAAAAGGCATTTTGCCCTCTTTGATACCAGATTGCGAGAGTGCAAAAATCCTCTTACAAGCAAGCTTGCATCGGCTTTCTGACCTTTTGACCCTGGTATCATAAAATTTAATCTAAGTGGAATACAGTCTTTAAGTCGATGGATACCGGACTATTATCTGGATTGGTCTCCATGATATCAGCCATGAAATCCCACCACTTACGGTTAATTGCAGTATCAGCACCCTTTGCCCACAGCTCCTCGTTCTCGATCTCAATGTATCCGAACAGCGTCAAGGTCTCACGATCTAAGAAGATGGTATAGTTCTTACCGCCATGCTCATGAATCATATCCTTCATCTCCGGCCACAGCTGGTTGTGTCTCTTCTCGTATTCTGCCTCCATACCCGGGTACAGCTTCATCTTAAATCCTTTAATCATTTCTCTGCCATCCTTTCATTTTTCCGTGTTATCCGAGAAACAGCAACACCGAAACTTCTTGCCTGTTTGTGTTAAAAAAGCTTCCCGAACCCTTTACTTTCAGACTTATTTTACTCCATCTATCGTAATTATGCAAGAGCACAACAGGTCACAAATGGAAGGATATTGTGCAATACTAATCTTTATTCCATTTTCGTTTTGTGTTTCGTATGCTTTTATATTTTTTCGCATTGTGAACCTCACCCGCCGAAACCGCAAAGCGGCTATAGACGGGGTATGTGCTCATTGGCTGCGAAACAAATTTCATCAATCGTTATCAACGATTTTTACAACCCATTTTCCACGCTTTACAAGGATATAGCCGATTACAACCTTGATCAAATCGGCGCCCGTACAGCATACATAGAGCGCACGCACCGGCATATCCGTCAAACGGGAGAGCCCCATAGCAAGCGGAATGGAGACGATCCACACAAAACCTGCATCAAAGAAAAAGGTAATCATTGTCTTTCCGCCAGAACGCAGTGTAAAGTAGGCAGAGTGCAAAAATGCATTAAACGGCATCATAAATGCAGAGAATACAATAAAAAATGCAGCCAGATCCTTGACCTCATCGGTCGTATTGTACAGCTGTGGAAACAGCGGCGCAACGATTGCCATGATGATTCCAATCACAAGGCAGCTGGCAACTGAAGCGAAAATCAGCTTCGTATCCGTCTCTCTTGCCTCATCGAGCTTTCCTGCACCAAGCAGCTGACCTACAATGATGGCCAGCGCACTTCCCATTGCGATAAAAACAACGTTAAACAGGTTCGTGATCGTAGAAGAGATGTTTGTTCCTGCTACTGCCGCCAGACCTCTTGTCGAATAACACTGGCTCAAAATAGCCATGCCAAATGCCCAGAGTGCCTCGTTTACGATCAGTGGAAGACCTTTGACTGCAATCTGTTTTGTCAGCTCTGCCGGAATCTTTAGCGTGTGATATACTCCCTTGATATACGGAAGCTTCTCGGTATGTGTATGAGACCAGAGAGCTATGATGCCTAACTCCACATAACGGGATATTACGGTTGCAATCGCGGCCCCTTCTACACCTAACTTTGGAAATCCAAAATTTCCATAAATGAGAAGGAAGTTAAAAATCAAGTTGACGAACACAGCTGTAACACCTGCAACCATCGGCACAACAGTCTCTCCTGTCTCTCGAAGCGTTCCAGAGTAGACCTGACTGAGCGCAAACGGCAGCAATCCGATCAAAATCCAGTGCAGATATTTTTCACCATACAGCAATGTCTGCCCGATATCTCCTGACTCACCGCCTTCGTGAAGAAATAAAGAAATCAACTGTGGCCCCGCCGCTACAAACACGGTAATACCGATCACAGTAAATGCAATATTTATCAAAAACTTGAAACGAAAGGTATTTCGCACACCTTCATGATTACCGTGTCCATAAAACTGTGCCGTAAAAATTCCCGCACCGGAAACAGCTCCGAAAATGCACAGGTTAAAGACAAAGACAAGCTGATTGACAATCGCAACACCAGACATTTGCTCGGTTCCAATGCGTCCGACCATCAGATTGTCGAGCAAACTGACAAAATTGGTGATTCCGTTTTGAATAATAATTGGAACGACGATTCCGACCAGCATTCGGTAAAAACGTCGGTCACCGATATAACGCTGCAGCTTTTGTTTCATAACGATTCCTCCTTTTTTATCCGCAAATTTAACGAAAAGCCCGTCGACGGACAGATTTTGTCGGCGAGCCTGACCGCTTCGCTTTACGGCGTCGCCTCGTAAAACTTCCGTCTCCGTGCCGCTAGGTACAAAAAAACCTCCTGATCACAATTCAGGAGGTTGTAGAAGCGCGAGACGGGATTCGAACCCGCGACCCTCGCCTTGGCAAGGCGATACTCCACCACTGAGCCACTCGCGCATAAATATTGCACCTTGAAAACTGCACACAAACATTCATCCCAAAACCACTGTTCACGAACGCCCCTTTGCTTAGGCGTTCCCTTCGTTCTGCCGAACTGTCAAATCCTCATGCAAG
>CAVJTU010000059.1:0-19189 GCA_963652495.1 uncultured Oscillospiraceae bacterium | reverse complement strand
AGGGTCAAAAGGTCAGAAAGCCGATGCAAGCTTGCTTGCAAGAGGATTTTTGACCCCAACATCATCTGAATTTTAACATTTTAACATAGAAGTGATGGAATGAATGCCGGAATTTGCCGATAGGAACAGGACAGAAAGGAAGACAACAATGGCAAAGGAAAAAATACCGAAGACAAATGCGATGCGGATTCTGGATCGCCTCAAGATTTCTTATGAGGTGCTGTCCTATCCGTGTGATGAATTTATAGATGGAATCCATACAGCAGACACGCTGGGGATTCCGCATGAAAATTGCTTTAAAACACTGGTTCTTCAGGGAAAGAGCAGGCAGTACAGTGTATTTGTGCTTCCAATCGAGGAGGAGCTTGATTTAAAGGAGTGCGCAAAGGCAGTGCATGAAAAGTCAGTCGAGATGATCCATGTCAAGGACATCAATGCAGTCACTGGATATGTCCGTGGCTGTTGTACGGCGCTTGGTATGAAAAAGGAGTATCCGACAATCATCCATGAGAGTGCGCTTGACTGCCCGTATATCTGCGTCAGCGCAGGAAAGCTTGGTGTTCAGCTAAAGCTTTCACCACAGGATTTTATCAGGGCAACAGGGGCAAAGACACTGAACATAATTATAGAAAGGACATGAAATTCACATGGGAGAACGTTTAACGCAGGGAGATGTAGATAAGATCAAAAAGGAGATCGAATATCGGACCCTTGTTGTGAGAAAAGAGGCGATTGAAGCCGTTCAGGAGGCAAGAGCACAGGGCGATCTCAGTGAAAATTTTGAGTATTATGCGGCAAAGAAAGACAAGAATAAAAATGAAAGCCGCATTCGCTATCTGGAGAGAATGCTGAAAAACGCTACCGTAATCTCAGATGAGTCGAAGGAGGGCGTTGTTGGTTTGAATAAGACGATTGAGCTTTATATCGAGGAGATGGATGAAGTGCAAAAATTCAAACTGGTGACATCTGTGCGCTGTGATTCCATAGAAGGAAAAATCAGTATCGAATCGCCGCTTGGAAAAGCGATAAACGGTCATAAAGAGGGGGATCGTGTCTATGTAAAGGTCAATGAAAAAATGGGATATTATGCTGTGATCCGTTCCATCACCGATGGGAATGACAGCGATGACGAGATACGACCATATTAAGTCAATCATTTTGGAAAAAGATTCTAAGTTTAAACACCGACAGGCAAAAAATATATGCGTTTAAGCGTAGTATGACTGGCTGGAGGATGTGAATAAAAAGCCGATGAAAGGGGTATATGAACATGGCAGATTTAGTGCATAACAAAGAACGTCTCGACGCATTTCGCGCACGGGCAAAAGAACTGATTGGTCAGATGACACTTGAGGAGAAGGTGTATCAGACACTGTATAACGCACCGGCGATTGAACGCTTGGGCATTGCGTCCTACAACTGGTGGAATGAGGCATTGCACGGCGTGGCAAGAGCTGGTACAGCGACTGTTTTCCCGCAGGCGATTGGTCTGGCAGCCACCTTCGACGAGGATTTTATGGAAGAGATCGGAGATGCCGTATCCACTGAGGCACGCGCAAAGTTTAACATGCAGCAGGAATTTGGCGATCACGATATCTACAAGGGACTGACCTTCTGGGCACCCAATATCAATATTTTCCGTGATCCGCGTTGGGGCAGAGGCCATGAGACACTCGGAGAGGATCCGTATCTGACATCACGTCTTGGTGTGCGCTACATTGAGGGAATGCAGGGACATGATGAGAAATATTTAAAGACGGCGGCCTGCGCAAAGCACTTTGCGGTTCACAGCGGACCAGAGGGAATGCGCCATTATTTTAATGCTGAAGTATCAAAGAAGGATCTTTTTGAGACGTATCTTCCGGCATTTAAAGTCTGCGTGCAGGAGGGAAAGGTAGAGGCTGTTATGGGTGCTTACAACCGCACAAATGGCGAGCCTTGCTGTGGAAGCAAGACCTTGTTAAAGGATATTTTGCGCGACGAATGGGGCTTTGAGGGACATGTCACTTCTGACTGCTGGGCCATCAAGGATTTTTACGAAGGTCATAAGGTGACAAAGGATGCCGAAGAGTCCGTAGCACTTGCAATGAACAATGGCTGTGACTTAAATTGCGGTACGCTCTTTGTCTATCTGCTCGATGCCATCCGCGACGGTCTTGTAAAAGAGGAGCGTCTTGACGAGGCACTTGTCAATCTCTTTACTACGCGTATGAAGCTTGGTGTCTTTGACAAGGCAGAGGACAATCCGTATAACCGGATTCCATACTCTGTTGTCGATTCAGAGCCGATGCAGCAGTTAAACCTCACCGCAGCAAAACGATGTTTGACGCTGCTAAAAAATGGGGGTCAGAGACCATTAAAAGAATCGAAAATTTTGCCGCTCGATAAGGAAAAGATACATACCATTGGTGTGATTGGACCGAATGCGGATAACCGCAGAGCGCTTGTTGGAAACTACGAGGGAACAGCATCCCGTTATGTAACCGTTCTGGAGGGCATCGAGGATTACGCAAAGGAGCATCCGAAGGCAAATGGCGAGACAATGCGTGTCATGTATTCCGAAGGCTGTCATCTGTACAAGGATCGTACCAGCAATCTGGCTGATCGTCAGGACCGTCTGGCAGAGGTTAAAGGCGTTTGCAAGGAAAGTGATGTCGTAGTTGTTTGTCTCGGACTGGATGCCGGGCTTGAGGGCGAGGAAGGCGATGCCGGAAATGAGTTTTCCAGCGGCGATAAGCTTGATCTGAGATTTCCGGGTCTTCAAAATGAGGTACTTGAGGCAGCATGTGAAAGCGGAAAGCCTGTTATTTTACTTGTGCTTGCAGGCAGCGCAATGGATCTTAGCTGGGCCGATGAGCATGTGGATGCCATCATGCAGTGCTGGTATCCGGGTGCACAGGGCGGAAATGGCATTGCGCAAATTTTGTTTGGCGATGATTGCCCGCAGGGACGTCTTCCAATTACATTGTATCGCACCACTGAGGAGCTTCCGGAGTTTACCGATTACAGCATGGAGGGACGAACCTACCGCTATATGAAGAATAAGCCGCTGTACCCGTTTGGCTATGGCTTGTCATATACCGAATTTGCCATCAATAACATTGCACTCAGCACGCAGAAGATCACGCCGGACGGAATTGACATCACCGCAGAGGTTGCCAATACCGGTGAGATGGACGGCACACAGACCGTTCAGGTCTACGTAAAAGCTGACCGCGAGGGTACACCGAACGCGCAATTAAAGGGAATCGCGAAGGCAGCGCTCAAAAAAGGCGAGACTAAGACTGTTCGGATTCATTTAGATGAGGATGCATTTGGACTGTGTGATGAGGACGGTGCAAAGCAGGTACTTTCCGGAACCTATTTCATCTATATCGGCACACAGCAGCCGGACGAGCGCAGCACCGAGCTGACAGGAGAAGTGTGCAGAAGCATATCGGTTGAGAAGAAGGTCTGAAAAAAGAATCTGACCGAAAAAATCAATGGGAAAATGGGGTCAGACATATAAAGCTGGCCCCGCTGATAATACTTGCAGCAGCTGAGATATAACAAATGGGAGGTATGAATCATGTATTATATTGGAATTGATCTTGGAACGTCCGCTATTAAGCTTCTTTTGATGGAAGGAAATGGAAAAATTTGCAACATCGTATCAAAGGAGTATCCGCTTTCTTTCCCAAATCCGGGATGGTCTGAGCAGAACCCGTACGACTGGTACGATCAGATGATCGCAGGAATCAAGGAACTGGTAAGCGGTTTTGACCCTACCAGGGTAGCAGGAATCAGCTTTGGCGGTCAGATGCACGGTCTGGTTATTCTCGATGAGAATGACAATGTCATCCGTCCGGCAATCCTTTGGAATGATGGCCGCACGACAGAAGAGACGGATTACTTAAACAATGTGATCGGAAAGGATAAGCTGTCTGAGTATACTGCAAATATCGCATTTGCCGGCTTTACTGCACCAAAGATTCTGTGGGTAAAGAAGAATGAGCCGGAGAATTTTGCACGCATCAAAAAGATCATGCTGCCAAAGGATTATCTGGCATATCGTCTGACTGGCGTGTTCTGCACCGACGTATCCGATGCCTCCGGTATGCTTTTGTTTGACGTAAAGAACCGCTGCTGGTCAAAGGAAATGTGCGAGATCTGCGGCATTCGTGAAGATATGCTTGCCGGTATTTATGAGAGCTACGAGAAAGTCGGCTGCGTCAAGGCAGACGTGGCAGCAGAGCTTGGTCTGACCGATCACGTGGCTGTGGCAGCAGGTGCAGGAGATAATGCAGCAGCGGCTGTCGGAACCGGAACGGTAGGCGAGGGGCGATGCAACATTTCTCTTGGAACGAGCGGTACCATCTTTATCTCCTCCAAAAACTTCCGCGTGGACAGCAACAACGCACTTCACGCATTTGCACATGCAGACGGCACCTATCATCTGATGGGTTGTATGCTGAGTGCCGCATCCTGCAACAAGTGGTGGATGGAAGAGATTTTACAGACAAAGGAATTTGCAAAGGAGCAGGCTGATATTACAAAGCTTGGTGAGAATCATGTCTACTTTCTGCCATATCTGATGGGCGAGCGTTCTCCGCACAACAATCCGAAGGCAAGAGGAACCTTTATCGGAATGACAATGGACACCACCAGAGCGGATATGACGCAGGCTGTACTTGAAGGCGTTGGTTTTGCGCTCAGAGATTCCTTTGAGGTGGCAAAATCACTTGGAATCGATATCAAGCGCACCAAGATCTGCGGCGGCGGTGCAAAGAGCCCATTGTGGAAAAAGATGATTGCAAACATCTTAAATATCAGTGTTGATGTGATCGAGAGCGAGGAAGGTCCGGGACTTGGCGGTGCGATGTTAGCGGCTGTTGCCTGCGGCGAATATGCATCTGTAGAGGAAGCAGCCGCAAAGATCGTAAAGGTCATCGATACCGTAGAGCCGGATCCGGAACTGGCGGCAAAATATGAGGCACGCTATCAGCAATTTAAGCAGATCTATCCGGCATGCAAGCCACTGTTTGATATCATTGCATAAACAATGGCAGCTTTCTGCACGGTGCATAGAAACAACGGCTGATTAGAAAAGGAACAGAATGGAAAACTGAGACATGACAGAACTGGAATCGTGTAAAATGTATCAGTGCAGAAATATAGAAATGTATCATCATAAAAACGAAGGGAAAATAAGTATGGATGAGAGTGATTTCTCAAGGTTTGGACAGAATATTCGCGATAGTGTCTTCGATGCGGTAAATTTGGCAATGGAATCAATGGATTTTTCAGGATTAAGTGAGAAAGTTTCTGAGACAGCCGATCATATCGTAGAGGAGACAGTCAATGCATTCGGAGGAACATATAGCCGAAACGGCAATAATAGAAATGTCACCTTCGGAGCAAGGGCGCGTGAGAATGTGGCATATCCGGAAAAAACTGACGAGGAGAAGCTGGCACTTCGTTTTGTTCCAAAGATGCCGGGAAAAATGTCCGGTACGCTTATGTGTACCTTCGGAGGAATTGGAATGGCAGGCTTTGGTATTCCGGCACTCATTTTGTTGGCACTGGGTCTGGCAGGGCATCCGATTGTGCTAGGTTTTGGTCTGATTGGCTTTTTCCCATTTGCAGTTGCTTCCGGTGCGCTTTTAAAAAACGGTTGTGACCGCCTGGGGCGGATCAGTCGTTTTGAGCGATACAAAAGGTGCATCGGCACAAAGACACTTTGCGCAGTGCGAAGCTTAAGCGGAGCGGTCGGTCTTCCTGAAAAGAAGGTATGCCGTGAACTTGAGGGCATGATTGCCAAAGGCTATTTTCTGCAGGGTCATATGGACGATGAAAAAAGCTGCCTGATCCTTGATGACGAGACATATAAGCTTTATTTACAGTCCAAAGAGCAGGTAGAAAATGCCAGACGTCAGGATGAGGAGGCAAAACGTCAGCAGTCTTATGAGCAGACACAGCGCTCATCGTACAGTTCGGGGTCTAAGGATTCACAGGGGTGCGGCGCAGCAAATGCATCAGCTCAGGAAACGTCATCATCGGCATCGTCAAAGAACAAAGACGTGCAGAGGGCGCTTCAGGTCGGAATGGAGTACATCCGCCAGATTCGTCAGATCAACGATGAGCTTCCGCAGCCGGTGATCAGTGAAAAGCTAAGCCATTTGGAAGAAGTAATCGGACTGATTTATCTGCGTGTGGAGAAGACACCGGAAAAGCTTAGTTCCTTAAAGCATTTTGCCGATTATTATCTGCCGACAACGATGAGGCTAGTCACTGCATACCGCGATCTGGAACACGTGGACACGGAAAATGCAAGGCAGTCCAAAGAACAGATCGAGCGCACGCTTGATACAATTAATGATGCTTTTGACAAGCTGCTCGATAATTTATATGAGGAAGACCGCATGAACATTCAGGCAGACATTGCCGTGTTAAACACACTTCTTGCACAGGAGGGGCTTGTCGATGACGGGCTTCATGCACAGTAAGCTGCGTTTTGACCCCAACATCATAATACGCAGATAAGACAAAATGAGAGGAAGATAAAATATGGGAGAAGACTTAAAGATAGATCAGGTTCCTACGCTGACATTTGAGCCATTTGCAGATCAAAGGACAGAAATGCCAAAGGTACAGACAAAAGAGCCGCAAAAACCGCAAAATCCACTTTACGAGGAGGAATCGCTGTTAAACGAGCAGGAGAAAAAGCAGGTCGAGGCATTTGCCGCAAAGATTGATCTGACCGATTCAACGCTTGTGCTGCAATATGGCGCAGGTGCTCAGAAAAAAATTGCCGATTTCTCGGATAAGACGCTTGAAAATGTCCGCTCAAAGGATCTTGGTGAGACCGGAAAGATGCTTACCGATCTGGTGGGTGAGTTAAAGCAGACAGGAGAGCCGGAAGAAGAGAAGGGCTTCTTTGCAAGCCTTTTCAAAAAATCGACTGGAAAGATTGAAGCGATGAAGGCGCGCTATGAGAGGGCAGAGGGAAAGGTCGATGAGATTGTCGATATTCTGACGAAGCATCAGGTGCAGCTGATTCAGGATGCTGCGATGCTTGACCAGATGTATCAGCTCAACCAGACTTACTTCAAGGAGCTTTCTATGTATATCCTTGCCGGAAAGAAGAAAATCGATATGGCAAAGGATACCGAGTTGGAGGAACTTCGCCAAAAGGCTGCTTTGAGCACCACACAGGAGGATGCGCAGGCAGTAAGCGATTACGCATCCATGATTGAACGTTTTGAAAAGAAGATACATGACCTTGAACTGACACGTATGGTCGCGCTGCAGATGGCACCGCAGATTCGCATGGTACAGAGCAACGATACCGTTATGGCCGAAAAGATCCAGTCCACTATTGTCAATACGATTCCACTCTGGAAAAACCAAATGGTCATCGCAATGGGCGAGAACCATTCCAGTCAGGCGGCGAGTGCGCAGAAAGAAGTAACCGACATGACAAATCAGCTGCTGCTTTCCAATGCACAGAAGCTAAAGCAGACTACCGTTGATATTCGAAGAGAGTCTGAGCGCGGCATTGTGGATATTGAGACGCTGAGGCAGACAAATAGCATTCTGATTGATACGATGAACGAGATCATTAAAATTCAGAATGAGGGACGTCAGCAGCGTAAGCAGGCACAGGAACAGCTTGCACAGATGGAGCAGCAGATGCGCGAGAAACTGCTTGAAGTTAGTAAGTAGTGGTGGTTTGGCAGTTTTACGAAGAGCGGGTTCGGCTATGGGGCAATCGCCCGCTTTAGCGCGCGTGTAATCGCGTCCAGAAGAAGCGATGCCGTGTACTGAGAAGCGTCCGAGTAAGTGACACTCTGTACGCTCTGGGAAGACAGAATCTGCGATTCTAAGCTTTGCAATACGGAGGGAACGAGTGGATACAGTGTTGCTACTGATTGTGCCAGACTGCGGGCGCGAATCGAATTAATGTGATTTTTGTCCACACATACGATAATGTCCACTGTATCGCCGCCCAGAGGGATTGATGCAGCATAGCTTCCCGGTATGTAAGAGCCAGAAAGGGCACTGGTATCCGACAACGAGCCGTCAGAAAGTATTGTCGAAGCGGCATCAGACGGTGTCTGAGTTTGCTTTGGCAGAGAGCGGCTCTGGTTTTTATCCAGATGCAGGGCACTTGCGAGCAAAATGGCAAGGAGAATGAGAATTACAACGATCACGGCAGTCCAGATAAGATTTCTGGATTTCAGGACAAGAATTTTTGTCTTAGAACTCATGGAAGGCTCCTGAAACTGATTGTTACAACTTATGAAAAAACATACGGATTTATACATTCATGCAATAGTTGTATTTCGGCGGCGGGATGGAAACCATAAGAGCGGTACGGATAATTAAAAAATAGAAAGCAAAATCAGACAGGACAGACAGGAGTAAAAGACTATGAGAGTAGCTATTGTTACAGACAGTAACAGCGGAATTACACAAAAGCAGGCACAGGAGTTAGGTGTGTTTGTGCTTGCAATGCCATTTCAGATTAACGATGAGACTTATTATGAGGACATTACGCTGACGCAGGAGGAATTTTATAAGAAGCTTCGCGATGGCGGAAACATATCTACCTCGCAGCCATCACCGGGCAGCGTAACAGATCTGTGGGATAAGCTTTTAAAGGAATACGATCAGATCGTTCACATTCCAATGTCAAGCGGACTTTCCGGTTCCTGCCAGACTGCGACTATGTTGGCACAGGAAGAGGAGTACGAGGAAAAGGTCTGTGTGGTAAACAATCAGCGAATCTCCGTTACACTGCGTCAGTCTGTCCTGGATGCAAAGGGTATGGCAGAGGCCGGATACGATGCGCAGGCAATTCAGAAGCGTCTCGAAGAGACAAAATTTGACTCTACTATCTACATTACACTTGATACGCTG
This sequence comes from uncultured Oscillospiraceae bacterium, assembly GCA_963652495.1. Classification (GTDB taxonomy): domain Bacteria; phylum Bacillota; class Clostridia; order Lachnospirales; family Lachnospiraceae; genus Anthropogastromicrobium. The sequence goes on along the minus strand of CAVJTU010000059.1, from coordinate 10,288 downwards.
CATTATCTTAAAAAGGGAGGCAGAATCACACCGGCAGCCGCAGCACTCGGTACAATCCTTCGCTTAAAGCCTGTTTTACAGATTCAGGGTGAAAAGCTGGATGCCTACTCCAAGGCACGTACCTATAAGATTGCAAAGAATACTATGATCGAAGCCATTGCAAAGGATATTCAGAATCGTTTTGATGGGAAGTCTTCTCCAGAGGATATTCATATTGCCATCGCGCATACCGATAATCTGGCAGCGGCAGAGGAATTTTGCGAGGAAGTAAAAGCAATCTATCCGGGACATGAGATTTACATTGATCATCTGTCTTTAAGTGTAGCATGCCATATCGGACCCGGTGCGCTTGCACTTACCGCAACAAAGGTACTGAAATATTGATAATTAGCAACTATTCAGAGCCGCACTTCGATTTGGCTTCGCGTTGTGGCTCTGAATCGTTATCAAATTGGCATCATAATCGGTTTTCGTTCATAAAATACCGTATAGTAACGGATTCCGCATGCCTCCAAAAGTGCAGGAACTTTATCAAAATCATATGCTGTGTGTTCTGGTTTATGGCCGTCCGAGCCAATCGTGAGGATTTCACCGCCAAGCTCATGATAGCGCTTTAGTACATAAGGCTCCGGATTCGGATTTCCCAGACCATACTTAAATCCGGCAGTATTGCATTCAATTCCCTTTCCTTTATCAATCAAGAGCTTCAAAATCTCATCAATAATATTCTTATAATCAAGAATCGAATAGCTATCACGCTGACCCGGCGCATAGCGCACAATATAATCAATGTGACCGTATACATCAAAGCAGTCAAACTGGCGAATGTTTGCAAGTGTGTCCTCGTAATATTCCAGAATGCCCTGCTTCTTTGTCTTGCCTGCCCAGTACTGCGGATAATAGGGGTCGATTCCCTTTACCACATGTGTCGAGCCGATGATAAAATCCCATGGGCATACTTCTGCAAAATCCTCAATGCTGTGATGATAATCCGTGCGAAGACCAAGTTCCACACCAATCGAGATGTGCGCGCGGTGTGCATACTTTGGGATCAGGTGAAGAAGCGACTCATAATATGTAAACGGGTCAAGACGAAACGGACGGGACTCGGACTGATTTTTTTCATTTGGTTTAGCAGAATCTGCATCCTCCATTTCAGTATATCCAATATCCTCATGATCCGTAATGCAGATCTCTGTAATTCCTTTTTTGATCAAAGTTTCAATTTGTGTTTCAACAGGGGTACTTGAATCCGTTGAAAATGATGTGTGAACATGAAAATCTGAGTGTATCATAGATTAGTAATCCTCCTTTTGGAGCCATTTCAATAAGATTGCTCTCTGTCAAGGATACGCTGCCATCGCATAAAAGTCAATTTGAACTGTAACAAAAAAAACAAAAAAAACACTTGATATATTTCCCTGGATAAGGTAAAATATCAGTAATTGATTATATTTTAACAAATCATAAGATAGTAATATAATCTATTAAAATTCTTTTAGGAGGAATTAAAAGTCATGGCAGTAAAAGTTGCAATTAATGGTTTTGGCCGTATCGGCCGTCTTGCTTTCAGACAGATGTTCAACGCTGAAGGTTATGAAGTAGTAGCGATCAACGATTTAACAAGCCCGGCTATGCTGGCTCACCTGTTAAAGTATGATACCGCACAGGGAAAGTATCAGTATGCTGATACTGTAGTAGCAGGAGAGGATTATATCGAGGTTTGCGGAAAGAAGATCACTATCTACAAGATGGCAAACGCAGCTGAGCTTCCGTGGGGAGAGATCGGTGTAGATGTAGTTCTTGAGTGTACCGGATTCTATACTTCCAAGGCTAAGGCACAGGCTCATATCGATGCTGGTGCAAAGAAGGTTGTTATCTCAGCTCCGGCTGGAAACGATCTGAAGACTATCGTTTACTCTGTAAATGAGAAGACTCTGACCGCTGAGGATAACATCATTTCCGCAGCTTCCTGTACAACAAACTGCTTAGCACCTATGGCTAAGGCTCTGAATGATTACGCTCCGATCCAGAGTGGTATCATGTCCACCATCCATGCTTACACCGGAGATCAGATGATCCTCGATGGACCGCACAGAAAGGGTGACTTAAGAAGAGCACGTGCTGGTGCTGCTAACATCGTTCCAAACTCTACTGGTGCAGCTAAGGCTATCGGCCTGGTTATCCCAGAGTTAAACGGCAAGCTGATCGGTTCCGCACAGCGTGTTCCGGTTCCGACAGGTTCCACTACTATCCTGGTTGCAGTTGTTAAGGGCAGCGACGTTACCGTTGAGGGTATCAACGCAGCTATGAAGGCAGCAGCTTCCGAGTCCTTCGGTTACAACACCGATCCGATCGTATCTTCTGACGTTATCGGTATGAGATTTGGTTCTCTGTTCGATGCTACCCAGACTATGGTTTCCAAGCTGGGTGACGATCTGTATCAGGTACAGGTTGTTTCTTGGTATGACAACGAGAACTCCTACACCAGCCAGATGGTTCGTACAATCAAGTACTTCGCTGAGTTAGCATAAGTTTCGCTTAATCGCAAAGACCTACGGGGTCCGGTCTGAAAGGACCGGGCCCTGTTTTGATGCTACAGTTCACATGTCACAGCAGACCCGGATAAATCTCATGCTTGCATGAGGATTTGATAAGTCAATGTGACGAGGAGTCGCCTGTTCATGCGTAAAGAGAAGCTGTGAAACAGCGAACACCCGTAAGGGTGCTTTGCGAATGGGTGTCTGTGAACTGTACAAAAGTAATAATCAGAAGGGAGAATATTCCATGTTAAAGAAGACTGTTGACGATCTTAAGAATCTTCAGGGAAGAAGAGTTCTTGTTCGTTGTGATTTCAATGTACCGTTAAAGGACGGAAAGATTACCGATGATACCCGTATCAAGGCTGCACTGCCGACTATCCAGAAGCTGATCGATGGCGGCGCAAAGGTAATTCTGTGTTCTCACTTAGGTAAGGTAAAGAACGGACCAAGCGAGAAGGAGTCCTTAGCTCCTGTAGCAGCAAGACTGTCCGAGAAGCTGGGCAAGGACGTAGTATTCGTATCCGATTACCACGTTACCGGCGAGGCTGCAACCGAGGCTGTAGCTCAGATGAAGGACGGAGATGTTGTTCTTCTTCAGAATACCCGTTTCCGCGGTGCTGAGGAGACAAAGAACGGTGAGGAATTCTCCAAGGAATTAGCAGATCTGGCAGACGATTATGTATGCGACGCATTCGGTTCCGCACACAGAGCACATGCATCTGTAGCAGGCGTTACCAAGTTCATCAGCGCTAAGGGCGGCACAAACGCAGTTGGCTACCTGATGGAGAAGGAAATCGCTTTCTTAGGAAACGCAGTAGAGAACCCGGTTCGTCCATTCGTAGCAATCCTCGGCGGAGCAAAGGTAGCAGACAAGTTAAACGTTATCTCCAACCTGCTTGAAAAGTGCGATACCCTTATCATTGGCGGTGGTATGGCATTCACTTTCTTAAAGGCTCAGGGCAAGGAGATTGGTAAGTCCTTAGTAGATGATACCAAGCTTGATTACTGCAAGGAGATGATGGAGAAGGCTGAAAAGCTCGGAAAGAAGCTGTTACTTCCGGTAGACAGCACCGTAGCAGACAACTTCCCAGATCCAATCGATGGACCAATCGATGTAACAGTAGTACCGTCTGATCAGATTCCGGCTGACAAGGAAGGCCTTGATATCGGAACGAAGACAGCAGAGCTGTATGCTGAGGCTGTTAAGTCCGCAAAGACCGTTGTTTGGAACGGACCGATGGGCGTATTTGAGAACCCGACTCTGGCAAAGGGTACCATTGCAGTAGCAAAGGCTCTGGCAGAGACGGATGCCATCACCATCATTGGCGGCGGAGATTCCGCAGCAGCAGTAAATCAGTTAGGATTTGCTGATAAGATGAGCCACATTTCTACAGGCGGCGGCGCTTCCCTTGAGTACCTTGAGGGTAAGGAGCTTCCGGGCGTAGCGGCAGCTGACGACAAGGATTGATAAATACCGATAGGTTAGCCACGGTGTCAGACGTATAGGTCTGGCACCGATTATGAAGAAATGAGGAATAAAAAATGGCAAGAAAGAAGATTATTGCCGGCAACTGGAAGATGAACATGACACCTTCTCAGGCTGTTGAGCTGGTAAACACATTAAAGCCTTTAGTAGTTAATGACGAAGTAGATGTTGTATTCTGCGTTCCGGCTATCGATTTAGTACCGGTTATGGAAGCAGCAAAGGGAACCAATATTCAGGTTGGTGCTGAGAACATGTACTTCCAGGATAAGGGCGCATATACCGGAGAAATCGCTCCGGCTATGTTGACTGATATCGGTGTAAAGTATGTCATCATTGGACATTCCGAGAGAAGAGAGTACTTTGCAGAGACTGATGAGACCGTAAACAAGAAAGTATTAAAGGCTTTCGAGTATGGTCTGACTCCAATTATCTGCTGCGGCGAGACTCTGACTCAGAGAGAGCAGGGTATCACCATCGACTGGATCCGTCAGCAGATCAAGATTGCTTTCCAGAATGTAACCGCAGAGCAGGCTGCTACAGCAGTTATCGCTTACGAGCCAATCTGGGCAATCGGAACCGGTAAGGTTGCTACAACCGAGCAGGCACAGGAAGTTTGCGGCGCAATCCGCGCATGCATCGCTGAGGTATATGACGAGGCAACTGCAGCAGCAATCCGTATCCAGTATGGCGGCAGCGTAAGCGCAGCAAGCGCTCCGGAGCTGTTTGCACAGCCGGATATCGATGGTGGTCTTGTAGGCGGCGCATCCTTAAAGCCGGATTTTGGAAAGATTGTAAATTACAACAAGTAATCAATAAGTAAATATTTCCGGCTCTGGCTCTGCTTTTGGTAAGGCAGAGCCAGCGTTTTCTAAAAGCCGGTACGAAAGGAATATTATGAGCAAGAAGAAACCAACCGTATTAATGATTCTTGACGGCTATGGCCTGAATGACAAAGTAGAAGGCAACGCTGTAAAGCAGGCAAATACACCTGTTATGGATGATCTGATGGCAAACTGTCCATTTGTACAGGGACAGGCAAGCGGACTGGCAGTTGGTCTTCCGGAAGGCCAGATGGGCAATTCCGAGGTAGGACACTTGAACATGGGCGCAGGCCGTATCGTATATCAGGAGCTGACCCGTATAACCAAGTCCATCAAGGACGGCGATTTCTTTGAGAACGAGGCATTCTTAGCAGCAGCCAAGAATTGCAAGGAGAACGGTTCTGCACTTCACTTGATGGGTCTTGTATCCGACGGTGGTGTTCACAGCCACAACAGCCACATCTACGGACTGCTTGAGTTCGCAAAGCGTCAGGGCTTAGATAGGGTATTTGTTCACTGCTTCTTAGACGGCCGTGATACACCGCCGGCATCCGGTAAGGAGTACGTTACCGCGCTGATGGATAAGTGCGAGGAACTTGGCGTAGGTCAGGTCGCATCCGTTATGGGACGTTACTACGCAATGGACAGAGACAATCGTTGGGATCGTGTTGAGAAGGCGTACCGCGCACTTCGTTTCGGCGAGGGCAATCAGGCAAAGTGCGGTGCCTGCGCAATTCAGGCATCTTACGATGAGGGTGTTACCGATGAGTTCGTTGTCCCGACTGTAGTGGCAAAGGATGGCAAGGCAGTAGGCCCGATTCAGGATAAGGATTCCGTTATCTTCTTCAACTTCCGTCCAGACCGTGCAAGAGAGATGACACATGTATTCTGTGACAACGAGTTTACCGGATTTGACCGCGGACCGGCCAGACCGGACGTAACCTACGTTTGCTTTACTGATTATGATACCACTATCCCGAATAAGCTCGTCGCCTTCAAGAAGGAAGAGATTACCCACACCTTTGGCGAGTTCCTTGCTGAGAATGGCTTAAAGCAGGCCAGAATCGCAGAGACCGAGAAGTATGCACACGTTACCTTCTTCTTCAATGGCGGCGTAGAACAGCCAAATGAAGGTGAGGATCGTATCCTTGTAAAGTCTCCGAAGGTTGCCACCTATGATTTACAGCCAGAGATGAGCGCATATCAGGTATGCGACAAGCTTGTTGAGGCTATCAAGTCTGAAAAGTATGATGTCATCATCATCAACTTCGCAAACCCGGATATGGTAGGTCATACCGGCGTACAGGCAGCAGCTATCAAGGCAGTAGAGACAGTTGACGAATGCGTAGGAAAGGCTGTAGCAGCCATCAGGGAAGTAAACGGACAGCTCTTCATCTGTGCGGATCACGGAAACGCAGAGCAGTTGATCGACTATGAGACCGGCGATCCATTCACCGCTCATACCACTAATCCGGTACCGTTCATTCTGGTAAATGCAGACCCATCCTACACATTAAGAGAGGGCGGCTGCTTAGCTGATATCGCTCCGACTCTGATCGAACTGATGGGAATGACTCAGCCAAAGGAAATGACCGGAAAGAGCCTGTTAATCAAGAAGTAAAAACTATTCGGAAGCCATTCACAAGACTGCACGGAACGTGCGGCGCAGCAGGCGTTTCACATGATTCTGAAAATAGTTATACGAAAAAGGACCCCGTTGGAGGTCCTTTTTTGCATGTGTCATGAATAGACGGTCTCTTATTTTTTTTACCGAATCAAGCAAGTAGCGAAGCGGATTGCGAATGTCCGCTTTGACATGCAAACGAAGGATTAAGGCAGTACATAAAAACAATGTTTGAACAGCAAAGGGACAGCAGCTTTGAAAATGCATTGAAAAAGATTGATTTCGTATGGAAGTCAGGTTGCTTTTGCTGTATAATGGGTGTGTCCTGCAAAGATAAAACTTGTAAAGTAGTGTTGACGTAATAGAGAATAAGGAGGAGTGAGCGAACAATGGACAACTTTATATTCAGCATCAACGCAACCCTTCCAATCTTCCTTACCATGATTTTGGGACTGGTATTTCGCAAGATTGGCGTGTTCGATGATGCATTTACGAATAAGATGAACAGCTTTGTATTTAAATTTGCGCTTCCTGCATTGCTGTTTGAAGACTTATGGGAAGAAAATTTTTATCAGGCGTGGGATGGAGGCTTTGTGTTATTTTGTTTCTGCGCAACACTGGGATGTATCCTTGTATCCACTGCTTTGTCATCATTTTTAAGAGATAAAACTGACCGCGGCGAGTTTATACAAGGCTCTTACCGCAGTAGTGCGGCGATTCTTGGCATTGCTTTCATCGTCAATATTTATGGTCAGTCTGGTATGGCACCGCTTATGATTGTTGGAACAGTGCCGCTTTATAACATCTGCGCAGTCGCGGCACTGACGCTGACGTCTCCAACAATATCATCTGATAAAAATGAAGCTGCCTTTTCAAATGATCGCCTCATTCGCACCGCAAAAGGCATCATTACAAATCCAATCATCCTTGGCATCGCTGCAGGTTTTGCCTGGTCGCTGCTCAAATTTCCTCATCCAACTATTCTTCAAAAGACGGTGCATAATCTTGGTGTGCTTGCCACACCCCTCGGTCTGATGGCAATGGGCGCTTCCTTTGACATTAAGAAGGCATTTTATAAGGTGAAACCAGCAATTGCCTGCACATTTTTAAAGCTTCTTGGTTATTCCGGTGTCCTCATGCCGATCGCTATTACACTCGGATATCGCAACGAAGCACTTGTCGCAATCCTTGTTATGCTCGGTTCAGCTACAACTGTCAGCAGCTACACTATGGCAAAAAGTATGGGGCATGAAGGAACACTTAGTGCCAGTGTAGTCATGCTTACTACGTTATTGTCTGCTTTTACACTCACTGGCTGGTTGTTTCTTTTAAAAACATTGAGTTTCGTTTAATGAAGCCCTTGCTATTTTGTTTCGTCTGTGATATACTTTAGAGCTTGAAAGCGCCAACGTGCGAAAGCACAAAATCAAACTGGAGAGCTGTCTGGAAGCAGATATTATGAGGCACGTTAGGGGTGCTGCTCGGTCACAAACGGCTCTGGCGATAGCGATTACCGATAAAGAAAAAGGAGACAATCATCATGAACATGGAATTTTACAGAAAGCTGCCAACCCCGAAGGAATTGAAGGAAGAATTTCCGGTCAGTGAGAAAATTCAGAAGATAAAAGAAAAGAGAGATGCCGAGATTCGCGCAATCTTTGAAGGCAAAAGTGACAAATTGATTCTTGTTGTTGGACCGTGTTCTGCTGACCGCGAGGATGCCGTTTTGGAGTACATCGGTCGTCTTGTAAAGGTACAGGAGAAAGTAAAAGATAAGATTTTCATCATTCCTCGTGTCTATACAAACAAGCCGCGTACTATTGGTACCGGTTATAAGGGTATGCTTCATCAGCCGGATCCGGAGAAAAAGGAGGATATGCTAAAGGGCATCATCGCGATAAGAGAACTCCATAAGCGTGCGGTTGAGGAGACGGGCTTTACCTGTGCAGATGAGATGCTTTACCCGGAAAATCATCGTTACTTATCGGATCTTCTTTCCTACGTTGCGGTCGGGGCTCGGTCTGTCGAGAACCAGCAGCATCGCCTCACAGCATCCGGTCTGGAAATCCCGGTTGGCATGAAAAATCCGACAGGCGGTGACATTGGAGTTATGTTAAATTCTATCGTAGCAGCGCAGAACAGCCACACATTCCTCTACAGAGGCTGGGAGGTTAAGAGCCACGGAAATCCATACACACATGCAATTCTCAGGGGATACGTCGATAAATTTGGCAACAGCATGCCAAATTACCATTATGAGGATATTCGAAATCTTTATGAGCAGTATCAGAAGAGAAATCTTGCCAATATGAGTGTCATCATTGACACCAATCACGCCAACTCTGGTAAGCAGTATGAGGAGCAGATTCGCATCAGCAAGGATGTTATGCACAGTTGTCATATTTCACCGGAGATGCATCATTTTGTAAAGGGACTGATGATCGAGAGTTACTTAGAGGATGGCAGTCAGAAGGTCGAAGAACATTGCTATGGAAAGTCCATTACAGATCCTTGCCTTGGTTGGGACAAAACAGAGAAACTCATTTATGAATTGGCCGAATTGTGGTAAAATGCCGACGTAATCCGGAATATGGCAGCATATGATAACGTGATGACAACAGTTGGTTGTGTACAGCAAAGGAAAAGCTGTAGTGATTCAGCACTCTTATGTAAAGATTGATTTTAACCGAATCAAGCAAGCAGCGAAGCGGATTGCGAGTGTCCGCTTTGACGCTGGAAAAGTACATCAGCTCTGTAACCGATTCCTCTAAAATAATATAGTACATGGTATTGCGTGACATGACTTTTGGTGTTGACAGATACAGGCAAATGACGCATAATAAAGACAGGTTTTGGTGTGTCTGGACATACTGAATATGAAGGTAAGAGATAAGATTAGGAGGAAACAATATGTTAGAACAGCTGAAAAAAGAAGTGTATGAAGCCAACATGGATCTTGTTGCAAAAGGAATGGTTATTTACACTTGGGGTAACGTCAGTGGAATTGACAGAGAAAAAGGTCTTGTTGTTATTAAACCAAGCGGTGTTGACTATGCTACGATGAAATGGGAAGATATGGTTGTGGTTGACATGGAAGGGAATGTGGTGGAAGGCAAGTATAAGCCATCTTCTGATACGCCAACTCATCTTGTAATCTACAAGGCGTTTCCGCAGACCGGCGGTGTTGTGCATACGCATTCTACCTATGGAGTTACATTTGCGCAGGCAGGTCTGGATATTCCGGCATTTGGCACTACGCATGCTGACTATTTCTATGGTGATATTCCGTGTACCAGAGACCTGACAGCAGAGGAAATTGAGGAAGCTTATGAACTGAATACCGGAAATGTGATCGTTGAAACCTTTTCAGAGAAGGATCCAATGGCCGTTCCGGGCGTTGTTGTAAAGAATCATGGTCCATTTGCATGGGGACGCACACCGGCAGGTGCTGTATACAATGCGGTTGTTCTGGACAAGGTTGCAGAGATGGCATATAATACAATGACATTAAATCCGAGAACACAGCGTGTTCAGCAATATCTGCTGGATAAGCATTACTTCCGTAAGCATGGTGCAAATGCATATTATGGTCAGGGAAGCGAGGATCATTAATAAAAAATGATGAGAGCGGCCGAGAAGTAACTTGGTGGCTCTCATTTGCTTAATATGTATTTGATACCAGGGTCAAAAGGTCAGAAAGCCGATGCAAGCTTACTTGCAAGAGGATTTTTGACTTCTTGACCCGTCAAAAACATGAGCAAGATTACGAATGTTTTTGAAGATTGCGAGAGTGCAAAGCACGTAGCAATCTGGT
>CAVJTU010000058.1:0-19537 GCA_963652495.1 uncultured Oscillospiraceae bacterium | reverse complement strand
GTGTTATCCTTGATACACTTCCTTATATTCTGATTCTGGCTGTTGTAATTATTGGCGGTGTGCTGCTGATCAGCAGACGCAGAAGCCGTAACGATGCCTGATTCGAGAGGTACAAAAAAACAGCTAAGAAGGAGGAAAGCAAATATGAAGAAAAGATGGATGAGTATCATTTTTAGAGCAGCTATGGCAGCTGTGTGTATGCTGGCGATGACTGTGTCGGCTTTTGCAGCACAAGAGCCAAAAGTAATAGTTCCGGTGACGGTTTCACTTACGGGAACTCTGCCGGATCCGGCTGAGGAGTATACGGCAGTGCTCAAGGCTGAGGATGCGGCTTACCCGATGCCGGAAGGCGCAGAGAACGGCGAGTACACATTGACGATCACAGGAGAAGGTACAGAAGACTTCCCGGAGATTACTTACAATCGTGTTGGTATCTATACGTATACGATCGCTCAGGTAGCAGGAAGCAATGAGAAGTGTACATATGACAAGACTGTTTACACACTGACCGTGTATATCACAAATGTGGAGAATGGTGACGGTCTGGAAGTAACAGCAGTGCTGTATGCAGACGGAGACGGAAACAAGAAGCCGGGTGCTGAGTTTACAAATGAGTACGAGGTAGAGACAACTGAGGAGGAGACGACCACCGAGGAAGAAACCACTACTGAGGAGGAGACGACCACCGAGGAGGAGACTACTACCGAGGAAGAGACTACCACAGTAGAAGAGACTACTACACTGGCACCGACTACCACAGCAGCACCGACTACTACCGAGGCACCGAAGGAGTCTTCCAACACGAAGGTTCTGGGTATCGAGGACTACAGTACCGTATGGGGTCTGCTGCTGATCGTGGCAGGTGTATGTGCAATCCTGTTTGCAGCAAAAGAGATGTCTTCCAAGAAGAATAAATAAAAATAAGCAATAAGTAATAAGTAAATAAGCAGCAAGCAAAGAAAAAGAACGTCAAAACAAAGCAATGTTCTTTTGAAAAGTAAAGAGTAAAGATTGGTATCCGTGGCTTTATTTAAGTAAAATAAGGCTGCGGATACTTTTTCTTTCCCTGTGACGTGTGAATGCTAACAATTAAAACTGGAAGAAAGAGAGAAAAAGTAGTTGACATCTTGCTATTGGCGTGTTATAGTGATACGTGCACTATCATGGACAAAATCGCTTTCTATGCTTTCTGTATAGAAGACACCGGCAGCTGCCAATCCGCTTTTGGAGTAGTGTGCCGCGCAGATATGGATAGGATAGAGGCACAAAATATAATTATCAGGGGTGAGCAAACATGGAAAAAAACAGAATTCGACCAGTCAAATCCGGCAGAGCTTTCCGTATGAGTTATTCCAGATCAAAAGAAGTTCTGAAAATGCCGAATCTGATTGCGATCCAGAAGGATTCTTACCAGTGGTTCCTTAGCGATGGACTTAAAGAAGTATTTAATGATGTTTCTCCCATCGTAGATTTCAGCGGCAATCTGGAATTGCGTTTTGGCAACTTCCGTCTGTGCCCGGATGAGATCAAGCACACGATTGAGGAATGCAAGGAACGCGATGCAACGTATTCCGTACCACTTAAGGTAGAAGTCAGACTCCATAATAAGGAAACTGACACCATTAAAGAGCATGAGATTTATATTGGTGATCTTCCGTTGATGACGGATACGGGCTCCTTTGTGATTAACGGAGCTGAGCGTGTTATCGTTAGCCAGCTGGTACGTTCACCTGGTATTTATTTTACTATCGACCATGATAAGACCGGAAAAGAGCTGTACTCTTCTCAGGTTATCCCGAATCGCGGCGCATGGCTGGAATATGAGACAGACTCCAATGATATTTTCTATGTAAGAGTCGATCGTACACGTAAGATACCGGTAACTGTATTGATCCGTGCGTTGGGATGGGGCAGCAATGAGCAGATCCTTGAGATTTTTGGCGATGAGCCGAAGCTGCTTGCTACTATCGAGAAGGATGTCAGCAACGATTACAAGAGCGGTCTTCTGGAACTGTATAAGAAGATTCGTCCGGGCGAGCCGCTTTCTACTGACAGTGCTTCCAGCCTGATTCAGGGAATGTTCTTTGATGTAAGAAGATATGATCTGGCTCGTGTGGGCCGTTATAAATATAATAAGAAGCTGCATTTCCGCAATCGTCTGAACGGACATGTTCTGGCAGACGATGTAGTAGATGCATCTACAGGCGAGATTATCGCTGAGGCAGGCACGACCTGTAACCGTGCAATCGCAACCCGTATTCAGAATGCTGGTGTTCCGTATGTATATGTTGACGTAGAGGGACGCCGCGTAAAGGTGCTGTCCAACCTTATGGTGGATGCTTCCGAATATCTGAATCTGACTGAGGAAGAGCTTGAGGCGGCAGGAGTAAACGAGCAGGTTTATTATCCGGTGCTGATGCAGATCGTTGAGAAGAATCTTGAGGGCGAGGAATTGATGGCAGAGCTGCGTGCAAACATTGCAGAACTGATTCCGAAGCATATCATGAAGGAAGATATCCTCGGTTCTATCAACTATTGTCTGAATCTGGAGTATGGAATCGGACAGGATGATGATATCGACCACTTAGGAAACCGCCGTATCCGTGCGGTAGGCGAGCTGCTGCAGAACCAGTACCGTATCGGTATGTCCCGTATGGAGCGTGTCGTAAGAGAGCGTATGTCCACAAACGATCCGTCTGATCTGACACCGCAGAGCCTGATCAATATCAAGCCTGTTACGGCTGCTGTTAAGGAGTTCTTCGGAAGTTCCCAGCTGTCTCAGTTCATGGATCAGAACAACCCGCTTGCCGAGCTGACTCACAAGAGACGTCTGTCTGCATTGGGACCTGGCGGTCTGTCAAGAGATCGTGCCGGATTCGAGGTTCGAGACGTACATTATACTCATTATGGACGTATGTGCCCGATTGAGACCCCTGAGGGTCCGAATATCGGTCTGATCAACTCTCTTGCAACCTATGCAAGAGTAAATAAATATGGATTTATCGAGGCTCCGTACCGTATTGTTGATAAGAGCGATCCGAAAAATCCGCGCGTAACGGATGAGGTCCGTTATTTTACTGCTGATGAAGAGGACGATTTCGTAGTAGCACAGGCAAATGAGCCGCTGGATGAGGAAGGTCACTTCGTCAATAAGATGGTTTCCGGTCGTTTCCGCGAGGAGACTTCTGAGTTTGAGCAGAAGAATATTGATTTGATGGACGTTTCTCCGCGAATGGTATTCTCTGTCGCTACTTCTATGATTCCGTTCCTGCAGAACGATGATGCAAACCGTGCTCTTATGGGATCCAACATGCAGCGTCAGGCCGTTCCGCTGATGCTCACAGAGGCTCCTGTTGTCGGTACCGGCATGGAAGATAAGGCTGCATACGATTCCGGTGTATGCGTTGTCGCAAAGCATTCCGGTGTTGTTGAGCGTTCCGCTTCCAAGGTGATCATTGTCAAGTGTGACGATGGCACCAGAGATGAGTATCATCTGACAAAGTTCTCCAGAAGCAACCAGAGCAACTGCTACAACCAGAGACCGATCGTGTTCAAGGGTGAGCGTGTTGAAGAAGGACAGGTAATCGCAGATGGCCCGTCCACCAAGAATGGTGAGATCGCTCTTGGTAAGAACCCGCTTATCGGATTCATGACCTGGGAGGGTTACAACTACGAGGATGCCGTTCTGCTGAGCGAGCGTCTCGTTCAGGAGGATGTATATACCTCCATTCATATTGAGGAATATGCCGCAGAATCCCGTGATACGAAGCTCGGACCGGAAGAGATCACAAGAGATGTTCCGGGTGTCGGAGATGAGGCACTCAAGGATCTGGATGACCGCGGTATCATCCGTATCGGTGCAGAAGTACGTGCCGGAGATATTCTGGTAGGTAAAGTAACACCGAAGGGTGAGACAGAGCTGACTTCCGAGGAGAGACTGCTTCGTGCAATCTTCGGTGAGAAGGCAAGAGAGGTTCGCGATACTTCATTGAAGCTGCCGCACGGCGCTTATGGTATCGTTGTTGATACAAAGGTATTTAACCGTCAGAACAGTGATGAACTGGCACCTGGTGTAAATCAGGTCGTTCGTATCTATATCGCACAGAAGAGAAAGATCTCTGTCGGCGATAAGATGGCTGGCCGTCACGGAAACAAGGGTGTTGTCTCCAGAGTTCTTCCTGTAGAAGATATGCCATTCCTTCCAAATGGACGTCCTCTGGATATCGTGCTGAACCCTCTGGGTGTGCCGTCCCGTATGAACATCGGACAGGTATTGGAGATTCATCTGAGTCTGGCTGCCAAGGCACTGGGATTTAATATTGCTACACCTGTATTTGACGGTGCGAGTGAGAATGATATTTTTGATACACTTGATCTGGCAAATGATTATGTCAACATGGAGTGGGATGAGTTCTATGAGAAGTATAAGGATTCTCTGCGTGAGGACGTTATGGATTATCTGGGTACTCATCTGGAGCACAGAGAGCTGTGGAAGGGCGTTCCGATCACCCGTGACGGCAAGGTAAGACTGCGTGACGGCCGTACCGGTGAGTATTTTGACAGCCCGGTAACAATCGGACACATGCACTACTTAAAGCTGCATCATCTGGTAGATGATAAGATCCATGCGCGTTCGACAGGCCCTTACTCACTTGTTACACAGCAGCCTCTGGGCGGTAAGGCTCAGTTCGGCGGTCAGCGTTTCGGAGAGATGGAGGTTTGGGCTCTTGAGGCATATGGCGCTGCTTATACCTTACAGGAGATTCTGACTGTTAAGTCCGATGACGTTGTAGGCCGTGTCAAGACGTATGAGGCGATTATCAAGGGCGAGAACATCCCTGAGCCGGGTGTACCGGAGTCCTTTAAGGTACTGTTAAAGGAATTGCAGGCATTGGCACTGGATGTACGCGTACTTGATGCAAATAATAATGAAGTAGAGATTAAGGAAAGCACAGAATATGGCAATACCGACTTCAGAAGCATTATGGAGGACGGCGGAAAGCGTCATTATTCTGAGGAAGAGTTCCAGAAAAACGGTTCCACCATTCAGGAAGTAAAGGATGGCGAGATCGCTGATGTAGAGATGGATGCTTCCGATGCAGATGATTTTGATAAAGATGATATGGACGGGTCATTTGAGTCTGACAGATTTGATGATGCAGATGATTTCGATGATTTAGGAGACTCAGATAACTAAGAGCCAGAAGGGAGAACCATTTATGCCGGAAAATAAAACCGATGGAGGACAGTCAATCGCTTTCGAGTCCATTAAGATTGGTCTTGCTTCCCCTGAGAAGATCAGAGAGTGGTCGAGAGGCGCTGTCACAAAGGCTGAAACAATTAACTACAGAACGCTGAAGCCGGAACCGGATGGCTTATTCTGTGAGCGTATTTTCGGACCGCAGAAGGACTGGGAGTGCCACTGCGGAAAGTATAAGAAGATTCGTTACAAGGATATGGTTTGTGACCGCTGTGGTGTTGAGGTTACAAAGTCCAGTGTCCGCCGTGAGCGTATGGGACATATCGAGCTGGCAGCTCCGGTTTCCCATATCTGGTATTTCAAGGGTATTCCGAGCCGCATGGGCCTGATCCTTGATATTTCACCTAGAAATCTTGACAAGATTTTGTATTTCGCATCCTATATCGTTCTTGATAAGGGTGAGACTGATCTGAATTATAAGCAGGTGCTCTCTGAGAGAGAGTACCGCGATGCAGTAGAGCAGTATGGCTATGGCAAGTTCCGCGTCGGAATGGGTGCGGAAGCGATTCAGGAGCTTCTGAAAGCGATTGATCTGGACAAGGATTCCGCAGAACTTCGTGCAGAGCTTAAGGAGGCATCCGGCCAGAAGCGCGCCCGCATCATCAAGAGATTAGAGGTTGTTGAGGCATTCCGCAACTCCGGAAACCGTCCGGAGTGGATGATTCTGGATGCTGTTCCGGTAATGCCGCCGGATCTGCGTCCTATGGTTCAGCTGGACGGCGGAAGATTCGCAACATCTGATTTGAATGATCTGTATCGCCGCATCATCAACAGAAACAATCGTCTGGAAAGACTGCTGGAGTTGGGCGCACCGGAGATCATCGTCCGCAATGAGAAGCGTATGCTTCAGGAGGCAGTGGATGCCCTGATCGATAATGGTCGCCGCGGACGTGCCGTAACAGGCCCTGGAAACCGTAACTTAAAGTCTCTTTCTGATATGTTAAAGGGTAAGCAGGGACGTTTCCGTCAGAACCTGTTGGGTAAGCGTGTTGACTATTCCGGCCGTTCCGTTATCGTCGTTGGCCCGGAGTTAAAGATTTACCAGTGCGGTCTTCCGAAGGAGATGGCAATCGAGCTGTTTAAGCCGTTTGTTATGAAGGAGCTTGTTGAGAACGGTTCTGCTCATAATATCAAGAGCGCAAAGAAGATGGTAGAGCGTCTGGAGACGAAGGTTTGGGATGTGCTTGAAGATGTAATCAAGGAGCATCCGGTTATGTTAAACCGTGCGCCTACATTGCACAGACTTGGTATTCAGGCATTCGAGCCGATCCTTGTTGAAGGTAAGGCAATCAAGCTTCATCCGCTTGTTTGTACCGCATTCAATGCCGATTTCGATGGTGACCAGATGGCTGTCCATCTGCCGCTGTCTTTGGAGGCACAGGCAGAGTGCCGTTTCATGCTGCTGTCCCCGAACAACCTGTTAAAGCCGTCTGATGGAGGCCCGGTAGCGGTTCCTTCTCAGGATATGGTCCTTGGTATTTATTACCTGACTCAGGAAAGACCGGGTGTAAAGGGCGAGGGCATGTGCTTCAAGAATCTGGACGAGGCAATGCTTGCATATGAGAATGGCTGCATTACGTTCCACAGCAAGATCAAGGTTCGTGTCAGAAAGACTATGCCGGACGGCACAGTTCTTCAGGATACGCTGGATACCACGCTTGGAAGATGCATGTTCAATGAGATTCTTCCGCAGGATCTTGGATATGTAGACAGAAGCATTCCAGAGAATGCACTGAAGCTTGAGGTAGACTTCCATGTCGGCAAGAAGCAGTTAAAGCAGATTCTGGAGAAGGTTATCAACACACACGGAGCGACCAAGACCGCTGAGGTTCTGGACTCCATCAAGGCAATGGGTTATAAGTACTCCACAAGAGCTGCTATGACCGTATCCGTATCCGATATGACAGTTCCGCCGCAGAAGCCGGAGATGATCAAGGCTGCTCAGGAGACTGTCGATAAGATTGCAAAGCACTACAAGATGGGCTGGATCACCGATGAAGAGCGTTACAATCAGGTTATCAAGACGTGGGAGGCTACCGATAAGGAGCTGACAAAGGCACTGCTTGACGGACTGGATAAGTACAACAACATCTTCATGATGGCAGACTCCGGTGCGCGTGGTTCTGATAAGCAGATCAAGCAGCTGGCTGGTATGCGTGGTTTGATGGCAAATACTACCGGTAAAGCAATCGAACTTCCTATTAAATCAAACTTCCGTGAAGGTCTGGACGTATTGGAGTACTTCATTTCTGCTCACGGTGCAAGAAAGGGTATGTCAGATACCGCACTTCGTACCGCTGACTCTGGTTATTTGACAAGACGTCTTGTTGATGTATCCCAGCAGCTGATGGTTCGCGAGCTGGACTGCTGTGAAGGCAAGAACATTCCTTATATGGAAATCGGTTCTTTCATGAATGGACAGGAAGTTGTCGAGCAGCTGCAGGAACGTATGACAGGCAGATTTATCGCAGAGACGATCATTGATCCGGATACCGGAGAAGAGATCATTCGCGAGAACTGCATGGTAACACCGAAGCGTGCTGCAAAGGTTATGGATGCACTTGAGCGTATGGGCAGACATACCGTTAAGATCCGTACCGTCCTTAGCTGCCGTTCCCACGTTGGAATCTGTGCAAAGTGCTACGGTGCAAACCTGGCAACAGGACAGGCAGTACAGATCGGTGAGGCTGTTGGTATTATCGCAGCTCAGTCCATCGGTGAGCCTGGTACACAGCTGACCATGAGAACCTTCCATAGCGGCGGTGTTGCCGGCGGCGATATCACACAGGGTCTTCCTCGTGTCGAGGAACTTTTCGAGGCACGTAAGCCGAAGGGTGTTGCGATCGTAACCGAGATCGGCGGCATTGCTACTGTTAAGGATGTAAAGAAGAAGAGAGAGATCATTGTGACCGATCCGGAGAGCGGAGAGTCCAAGACTTATATGATTCCTTACGATGCAAGAATCCGTCCAATCGACGGCAAGGTAATCAATGCCGGTGATCCGCTGACGGAAGGTAGCATCAATCCGCATGATATCCTGCGTATTCAGGGTGTTCGTGCCGTACAGGATTACATGCTTCAGGAAGTTCAGCGTGTATACCGCCTGCAGGGTGTAGAGATCAATGATAAGCATATCGAGGTTATCGTTCGTCAGATGTTAAAGAAGATCCGTATCGAAAAGAGCGGAGACGCGGATGTCCTTCCGGGCGTATCCATGGATGTCTTAGACTTTGACGATATGAACGAGAAGCTGATCGCCGAGGGCAAAGAACCGGCAGAAGGAAAGCAGATCATGCTTGGTATCACAAAGGCATCTCTGGCAACCAACTCCTTCCTGTCAGCAGCATCCTTCCAGGAGACCACAAAGGCACTGACCGATGCGGCAATCAACGGAAAGGTTGACCCGTTACTGGGTATGAAGGAGAACGTAATCATCGGTAAGCTCCTTCCGGTTGGTACCGGTATGAAGCGTTACCGCAACCTCGAACTCAACACCGATTATCAGCAGTCTGATATTGTTGATTTTGATGATGATGAGGAGATTGAGGCTGAGGACACCATCGCTCTTTCCGAAGAGTTCGATGATGACGATGCAGTAAAAGCTGCTGAGGAAGCATTCGCAGATGACGATGCCGACGATGACAGCATGGACGATTTCGACGAGGCATATTCCAAGACTTTCTCTAAGAGTGGAGATTCTGACGAGGAGTGAGATAAATAAGAGCCATTCCGGCGGCGAAAGCTGCCGGGGCGGCTCTTTTTGGCAAAAAAAACTTCAGAAAAACAAAATTTTTCTATTGACAGAAAAATCGAAAGGATATATAATCGAAAAGCATGTGGCTTTGACGGCAAAGTGCCGTCCGACAACCGAACACACATGAATTCATTATGTTTTTAATTTCCGCAGGAGGTGAAACGGATGCCTACATTTAATCAGTTAGTTAGAAAAGGAAGACAGACTCAGCAGAAGAAGTCTACTGCTCCGGCACTTCAGAAGGGATATAACTCCTTAAAGAAGAAGTCTACCGACAAGAGCGCTCCGCAGAAGAGAGGTGTTTGTACCGCAGTTAAGACAGCTACCCCTAAGAAGCCGAACTCCGCTCTTAGAAAGATCGCCAGAGTACGTCTTTCCAATGGAATCGAAGTAACAAGCTATATCCCGGGTGAGGGACACAACCTTCAGGAGCATAGCGTAGTTCTGATCCGTGGCGGCCGTGTTAAGGACTTACCAGGTACCAGATACCATATCGTAAGAGGAACCCTTGATACAGCAGGTGTTGCTAAGAGACGCCAGGCTCGTTCCAAGTACGGTGCTAAGAGACCGAAGGACGCTAAGAAGTAATTTTCGCGCATAATTGAGAAAATCCGTGGAAAACACGGGGATAGCCTGTTGATGCTGCCGGAGAGATTCGGCTTGAGCAGGAAGCTCCATTTTTGGAGCATGTCACGAAGAGATTCTTGCGCAAAACAAGTAAGTAAGTGTACCACTTTTTTTGATTAGTGCCGGCATTCGAACAATACCTTCCTGGCGGTTGCAGGAGATAGAAAGGTACAGTCAGGTTGTGCAGTCTGGTTACAGGCTGTACCTGTACTGAAGAAACAAGAACCGAGCGCGAACACAAAGATGGATGTGAGTACCGATGAGATAACTGAGAGGCGAGAGCCTCGTATTGTAGTTAAGGAGGGAAGTATCGTGCCACGTAAAGGACATACTCAGAAGAGAGACGTTTTAGCAGATCCGTTGTACAACAATAAGGTTGTTACAAAGCTGATCAACAACATTATGTTAGACGGTAAGAAGGGTGTTGCCCAGAAGATCGTTTATGGCGCTTTCAACAAGGTTGAGGAAAAGACCGGAAAGCCAGCTGTAGAGGTTTTTGAAGAGGCAATGAACAATGTAATGCCAGTTCTTGAGGTTAAGGCTAAGAGAATCGGTGGAGCAACTTATCAGGTTCCGATCGAGGTTAAGCCGGAGAGAAGACAGGCTCTTGCTCTTCGTTGGCTGACCATGTTCTCCCGTAAGAGAGGCGAGAAGACCATGGAAGATAAGCTTGCAAACGAGATCATGGATGCAGCAAATGGAACAGGTTCCGCTGTAAAGAGAAAGGAAGATATGCACAAGATGGCAGATGCAAACAAGGCGTTTGCTCACTATCGCTTCTAATTGTTGCATTATCTGATTTTTACAGCAGGTTAAGGAGGAAAAAATCTTGGCTGGAAGAGAATATCCATTGGAGAGAACCAGAAATATTGGAATCATGGCTCATATCGATGCTGGTAAGACCACTCTGACTGAGCGTATTCTGTATTATACTGGAGTTAATTATAAGATTGGTGATACCCATGAGGGTACTGCTACCATGGACTGGATGGCTCAGGAGCAGGAAAGAGGTATCACAATCACATCTGCAGCTACTACCTGTCACTGGACACTGGAAGAAAACTGCAAGCCGAAGCCGGGTGCTCTGGAGCATCGTATCAACATCATTGATACCCCAGGACACGTTGACTTCACCGTTGAGGTTGAGCGTTCCCTTCGTGTACTGGATGGCGCCGTTGGCGTTTTCTGTGCAAAGGGTGGTGTTGAGCCTCAGTCCGAGAACGTATGGCGTCAGGCTGATACCTACAACGTACCGAGAATGGCATTCATCAACAAGATGGATATCCTTGGTGCAAACTTCTACGGCGCTGTAGAGCAGATCCGTACAAGATTAGGTAAGAACGCAATCGTTCTTCAGCTTCCAATCGGTAAGGAAGATGATTTCAAGGGAATCATTGACCTGTTCGAGATGAAGGCTTATATTTACAATGATGATAAGGGTGATGATATCACAATCTGCGACATTCCGGAAGATATGCAGGAGCAGGCAGAAGAGTATCATACCGAGTTAGTAGAGAAGATCTGTGAGCTTGATGACGATCTTATGATGCAGTACCTTGAGGGCGAGGAAGTTTCCGTAGCTGACATGAAGGCTGCTCTTCGTAAGGGATGCTGCGAGTGTACTGCTATTCCGGTATGCTGCGGTAGTGCTTATCGTAACAAGGGTGTTCAGAAGCTTCTTGATGCAATCGTAGAGTTTATGCCATCTCCAGTTGACATCCCGGCTATCAAGGGTGTTGATATGGACGGAAACGAAGTCGTAAGACATTCTTCCGATGAAGAGCCGTTCTCTGCTCTGGCATTCAAGATCATGGCTGACCCATTCGTTGGTAAGTTAGCATATTTCAGAGTTTACTCTGGTACTTTAAACTCCGGATCCTATGTATACAACGCTACAAAGGATAAGAAGGAGCGTGTAGGCCGTATCCTGCAGATGCATGCGAATAAGCGTATGGAGCTGGATAAGGTTTATTCCGGTGATATCGCAGCAGCTGTTGGTTTCAAGGTAACAACTACTGGTGATACAATCTGTGATGAGCAGAATCCGGTAATCCTTGAGTCTATGGAGTTCCCGGAGCCGGTTATCGAGCTGGCGATCGAGCCAAAGACCAAGGCTGGACAGCAGAAGATGGGCGAGGCTCTCGCAAAGCTGGCTGAGGAGGATCCGACCTTCCGTCAGCATACCGATCAGGAGACCGGTCAGACTATCATCGCTGGTATGGGTGAGCTCCATCTGGAGATCATCGTTGACCGTCTGCTTCGTGAGTTCAAGGTTGAGGCAAACGTTGGTGCGCCTCAGGTTGCTTACAAGGAAGCTATCACCAAGGCTGTTGATGTAGACAGCAAGTATGCTAAGCAGTCCGGTGGTCGTGGACAGTACGGTCATTGTAAGGTACACTTCACACCAATGGATTACAACGGAGAAGAGCTGTTCCAGTTCAAGTCTTCTGTTGTCGGCGGAGCGATTCCGAAGGAATATATCCCGGCTGTTGGCGAAGGTATCGAAGAGGCTACTAAGAGCGGTATCCTTGGCGGTTATCCGGTTATCGGTGTATGCGCTGATGTATACGATGGTTCTTATCATGAAGTCGATTCTTCTGAGATGGCATTCCACATTGCCGGTTCTATGGCGTTCAAGGAAGCTATGCAGAAGGCATCCCCAGTTCTTCTTGAGCCTATCATGAAGGTTGAGGTTACTATGCCTGAGGAATACATGGGTGATGTTATCGGTGATATCAACTCCCGTCGTGGCCGTATCGAGGGTATGGATGACCTGGGCGGCGGCAAGATCGTTAGAGGTTTTGTTCCGTTGGCTGAGATGTTCGGCTATTCCACAGACCTGCGTTCCAAGACCCAGGGTCGTGGTAACTATTCTATGTTCTTTGAGAAGTATGAGCCAGTTCCGAAGAATGTTCAGGATAAGGTTCTGAGCGCAAAGAATAAATAAAGTCAAATCGTAATGCTGCACAGCATATGTTGTGCAGCGACTATGATAATAAAATTTCATTATTTCCAAAATTAGACTTGAAAAAGTTTTCATTATGTAATATACTGAGAACAGTGTCAGTCTAAGACAAGACATTCATGCCCTCTGGGCAATATTTAAGGAGGAATTTCAATCATGGCAAAGGCTAAATTTGAAAGAACGAAACCGCATTGTAACATTGGTACCATCGGACACGTTGACCATGGTAAGACTACTTTAACTGCTGCTATTACCAAGACTCTTCACGAGAGATATGGTACTGGTGAGGCCGTTGCATTCGAGAATATCGATAAGGCTCCAGAAGAGAGAGAGAGAGGAATCACTATCTCTACCGCTCACGTTGAGTATGAGACTCCACATCGTCACTATGCTCACGTTGACTGCCCAGGACATGCTGACTACGTTAAGAACATGATCACCGGTGCTGCACAGATGGATGGTGCTATCCTTGTTGTAGCTGCTACCGATGGTGTTATGGCTCAGACTAGAGAGCACATCCTTCTGTCCCGTCAGGTAGGCGTTCCGTATATCGTTGTATTCATGAACAAGTGTGATATGGTAGACGATGAGGAGCTGCTTGAGCTGGTTGAGATGGAGATCCGCGAGCTGCTGAACGAGTATGAGTTCCCGGGTGATGACATTCCGGTTATCAGAGGTTCTGCACTTCAGGCTCTGAACGATCCGCAGGGAGAGTGGGGAGACAAGATTCTTGAGTTAATGGAAGCTGTTGATAGCTACGTTCCGGATCCGGTTCGTGATACCGATAAGCCATTCCTGATGCCAGTTGAGGACGTATTCTCCATCACCGGTCGTGGTACTGTTGCTACCGGTAGAGTAGAGAGAGGTACTCTGCATCTGAACGATTCCGTTGAGATCGTAGGTATCAAGGAAGAGAACAGAACCGTAGTTGTAACCGGTATCGAGATGTTCCGTAAGCTTCTGGATGAGGCTCAGGCTGGTGATAACATCGGTGCTCTGCTTCGTGGTGTTCAGAGAACTGATATCGAAAGAGGTCAGTGTCTGTGTAAGCCAGGTTCTGTAAAGTGCCACAAGAAGTTTACCGCTCAGGTATACGTTCTGACCAAGGATGAGGGTGGTCGTCATACTCCATTCTTCAACAACTACAGACCGCAGTTCTACTTCAGAACAACTGATGTTACTGGTGTTTGCGAGCTTCCGGCTGGTACCGAGATGTGTATGCCAGGTGATAACGTAGAGATGACCATCGAGCTGATTCACCCGGTAGCTATGGAGCAGGGTCTTCGTTTCGCTATCCGTGAGGGTGGTAGAACCGTTGGTTCTGGTAGAGTAGTTTCCATCGTTGAATAATTCTATCTGAATAAAATGGATGCGTAAGCATTTGACACGTCAGTGTCGGATAAAGCCCCGGGCCGAGAGGTTCCGGGGCTTTCTTTCTATGAAAAATGCACCTCGGACGCGGTTCGACGATTGTTTTGCCAGTGTTTGTTCCCGCGGTGTCTGGATTTAATTGTTCACGGGATCACCTCGTAAAAGCGACTCGTCTCACCGCTGGTTTCAGGCTGAGTCATGAACTGAGATAACGAACTGATTAAACGGGAGATTTTCTCCTAATGATACTTGTATTTGTATAGTAAAAAAGATATACTGTAACTATTCAGAGAGAAAGTTTAAGTATGTCAAGGAGGGAAAAATATGCTGGAGTTTCGATATGATACGCAGCTTTTAATTGAGGGAAAGGACTTGGATGAGGATGCGATCAATGATTACATTACCGAGCATTTCAAAGGTGACTGCCTGTTAGCAGTGGGCGATGAGGAACTGATCAAGATCCATTTTCATACAAATGAGCCGTGGCTGGTGCTGGAATACTGTGCATCCCTCGGCGAAATCTATGATATCGTAATAGAGGACATGGACAGACAGGCGCGCGGTATGCATGGCTGATAAAAGGAGGATGAGTATGGCAGAATATTGTCTCAGTTGCTGTTCAACGGCGGATCTGACAAAAGAGTATTTTGAGAAACGGGGAATCCGTTATGTATGCTTTCACTATGAATTAGGTGGAAATGATTATCTGGACGATCTTGGTCAGACGATGCCTCCGGCAGAACTGTACCGAAGAATGCTGGCAGGCGAGGATGCAAAGACTTCACAGGTGAGCATCGGAGAATATGCAGATTTATTCCGTGGGATTCTGGATGAGGGAAAAGATGTTCTTCATCTGACACTTTCAAGCGGCATCTCAGGCACCTATAATTCAGCAGTGATTGCCGCCAAGCAGTTACAGGAGGAGTATCCCCATCGGAAAATCTACGTCGTTGACTCGTTGGCTGCTTCTTCCGGCTTTGGACTTTTGATCGATACGCTTGCAGATATGAGAGATGCGGGAAAAAGTATTGACGAGTTGTATGCATGGGTATGCGAAAATAAGAAGAAAGTACAGCACTGGTTCTTTACATCGGATCTTACTTTCTTTATCAAAGGTGGAAGAGTATCTAAGGCAGCCGGTTTCTTTGGCGGTATGCTTGGCATCTGTCCGCTGCTGAATGTCGATTTTGAGGGACGATTGATTGCCAGAGAAAAGGTCCGTACCAAACGAAAAGTAATTCAGCGAATTGTTCAGAAAATGGAGGAAAATGCCGAGGGCGGTTTGGCATATGCCGGAAAGTGCTTCATCAGCCACTCTGAATGTATCGAAGATGCAAAGGCTGTTGCGGCACTTGTTGAGAGCCGTTTTCCAAACTTGAGTGGTAAAGTCGAGATCTACTCGATTGGTGCGACTATCGGCAGCCATACCGGCCCTGGAACAGTAGCACTCTATTTCTGGGGAAAAGAGCGCGTGGACTGAGGTGATTTCGTAAAAGAATTGTAATGTTTTTTGGATAATTGAAACATTGAAATCTGCGCAGTCATATGATATGATACGAAAAGTTAGAGATACAGTTTAAACGAATGAACTGTAATCCCAAAAAAACGCCGCAAGAATGCGGCAGAACGGAGAAGCCTATGATTTGCCCAAAATGTGGTGCCAGACTTGTGCAGGGAAGTACCATTTGCCCGATTTGCGGAACAAAGATACGCCCATCAAAAGTCAAGGTACAAGACAATTATGAAGAGCAGCTGGACGATTACGGCTATGATTCAGATAATTATGAAGATAATCTGAATAATGATGACGATGAAGACAGCTATGATGACAGTGCCGAGGATGAAGGCTATGATTATGATGAGTACGAGCCGCCTCACTCAAAGGCCAATCGTATTCTGGTTGCCATTATTATTACGGTAGTTGCGCTGATTGCTGTGATGATCGTAATGATTGTTCTCCTTTTCAGCAATGGAAAAAAGAGCAATAAGCAGATTCCGTACACGGTTGATAAGACTGACGATGCACAGTCAAAGAAAGAAACACAGACTGAGACGGAGACAGAGACAGAAGTAGTTGAAATTAAGGATAACAAAGTTACATCCGGAAGAAATGTTTATGAACTTGAAAATGATGAACTTAAGCTTATCGAGTACAATGATCAGGGACAGGTTGTTCGTGTTCCGGCAGAGATCGGCGGTTATCCGGTTACTTCCATTGGCTCAAATGCATTTAAAAATAATACAGCAGTTCAGTATCTGAGATTGCCAGAGGGCATGAAAGAACTGGATGACTCTGCATTAGCTGACATTGAGCTTTTGAAAGAGGTCGTAGTTCCGGAGTCTGTTGAGAAGATCGGAAATCTTGCTTTTTCAAAGGTTCAGAAGGCAATCTGTGTAAAGGGAAGCTTTGCATGGAATTATATGAAGTATGTGGCAGATGAAGTAGTCGAGGGAACGTCACTTTCACTCGATAACAATGCGTCTGCACCGTCAAGTTCTGCACAGGCAACGCAGCAGACCCAGCCGCAGACGCAGCAGACACAGCCGCAGACACAGCAGACACAGCCGCAGACGCAGCAGACACAGCCGCAGACGCAGCAGACACAGCCGCAGACACAGCCGTCATCCGATGCGCAGCCGTCATCCGATGCACAGCCGTCATCCGATGCACAGCCGTCATCCGATGCGCAGCCATCATCCGATGCACAGCCGTCATCCGATGCACAGCCGTCATCTGACGCACAGCCGTCATCTGATGCGCAGCCATCATCTGACGCAGAGCCGTCAACAGACGCAGAGCCGTCAACAGACGCAGAGCCGTCAACGGATGCAGAACCGTCCACGGAAGTGCAGCCAACTGAGCGAAATGCGGAAAATATTCTTGCAAAGCTTGCAGCGGATTCTGGCGGAACGATCGTTGAAAACAGTTACATATTCTATGACTTTAATGGAAATGGTGTTTCGGAAGGATTTGCTCTTGTCGACGTAGGCGGACGCAAAGAGATCTGGTATAATGCCGAGGATTCTACATCCAGTGCAACTGAGATTTTCCCGATCACCGATGTGGCATCATGCAGTGTCAACGCGATTGAAAATGGTGCGGCACAGTTTGTTTTGAGTGTGACCACTTCTACAGGAGAATCCTATTCCTGCATTTATGGTTCCGATGGAGCGAGCGGCTATATGGTAGCAGATCTGCTTCCGGGCGTATTTGTATCAGACGGTGTCAGCTTAAAGCTTGACAATGGAATGGATGGAGTTGCATATCTGCTTGCTTCTGATGGCAGCTACAGTGAGTATGCCGCACAGGAGATTTCACAAAGTCAGTTCGATGCAATGCCGGGGGCACAGGATATCTGGTCACAGGTGAGTGCATTGATCGGAACAGAGCCGTCAGATCTTCATTTCTGGAATCGTTCCACAGCAGTGGGCAATCTGATTCAGATTGCATTTACCGATGCAGCGGGTACACCGAGCTACATCAATGTATCATGGACGCAGGACGGAATGCAGTTTGAGGATGGTTCCATAAATGTTAAGAATGGTGCTGTAAAATCTTCCTACACGGGACTGAATCAGATCCAGCCGCAGGAGGTTCCGCAGGTAGAGACAGAGCCGGACGACCCGGCAACAGAGATTTCCTTTGCAGATGGAACAGCTGTTACGCTTTCCAGTGAGGGAACCAACTACACCGCCGATCTGGATGGAGACGGTGCAGCCGACTTCTTTAAGTACCGCACCGAGGTGTCAGAGGATGGCACGACTACCAGTCTGATCATCAGCATGAATGGTACCGACTATACGGTTGGCAGCGGAAGCAGCGCGGTATACAAAGTAGAAGCGTGCGATTTGAATACATCCGATAATCAGCTGAACCTTGTTGCTGTCGGAACAGGTGCAGACAATTCTGTCACCAGTTTTCGTGTATTTAACGGAACGGATCTTTCAGCACCGCTTATGCAGGATGGAAGCTTTACTGTACTCAATGGATATGGAAATGTATCCCGCCTGTATAATACGTCACATGTGCTGACACCATCGTCCACAAATGGAACATTTGATGAAAATGGCGGATTTACATTGGCAGTCACAAGTCCAGTCACGATCGACAGCCTTGGACGTTATGTATGCAAGGTTCCATATGAATTGAAGGATGGCGCAGTCACGGAAAATGCATATAGTGAGACAACCGGAAATTATGAGTATGATCTTGTTGATCTGACTTCTCAGGAGCAGTTCAATTATATCCTGGCAGCAGATACGAGTCTGCTCAGCTCTGCAGCAGCAGATGCACCGGCAGCAGCTGTGCTTGGAGCAGGTACACAGGTATTCCCAAGAAAGTTAATCCTTTCCTCAAATGAGTCGGGTGCATTCTACTTATATGTAGAAGATGCAGCCGGAAATGCAGGATACCTTCCGCTGAGCTCAGGACAGACATTGTTCCAGGCAGTACCACAATAATCAAATGATGAGATGTTGGGGTCAAAAATCCTCTTGTAAGCAAGCTTGCATCGGCTTTCTGACCTTTTGACCCTGGTATCATGATGTTGGATTTATAATTTTTGAATCAATAGCTGCAAAAAAACTGGCCTCCCGCGGGAGACCAGTTTTTTTATAGGCTTGTCCAGCGTCCTGAAGAACCGCATGGAAGCGCAAGACCCGATTCTGTTACGGGAAGACCAATTTCATCCGAAACAACATGACCGCCAAACTTGCTTACTACTTCAAGACCCAGCAGATAGGTCAGTACAGAAGCTGCAAAGCCGGTCGTGTAGCTGTTGATTAAGAAAAACAGCGGCTTATCGGAGAGAAGCTGCGCACACAGCGAAACAAGCGGATGAATCGCATCTTCGATCTTCCAGATCTCACCCTTCGGGCCGCGTCCGTAGGACGGCGGATCCATAATAATCGCATCGTAGTGATTGCCGCGGCGAATCTCACGCTCAACAAACTTCTGGCAGTCATCCACGATCCAGCGAATCGGCGCATCGGATAGCCCTGAGGAAGCGGCATTTTCCTTTGCCCAGGCAACCATACCCTTAGAAGCATCTACATGGGTAACAGAAGCGCCGGCAGCGGCAGCAGCCAGTGTTGCACCGCCGGTGTAAGCAAACAGATTCAATACTTTAATCGGGCGGTTTGCATTTTTAATCAGAGTAGAGAACCAGTCCCAGTTAGCAGCCTGCTCCGGAAAAAGTCCCGTGTGCTTAAAGGAAAACGGCTTTAACTGGAATGTCAGCTCTCCATAATGAATGCTCCACTGCTGAGGCAGAGAGAAAAACTCCCACTCGCCGCCGCCTTTGCTGCTTCTGTGATAATGTCCGTTCTTTTTCTTCCAGCCCGGATTTGTGTGCGGTGTGTTCCACACAACCTGCGGGTCCGGACGCACCAAAAGATACTGTCCCCAGCGCTCCAGTTTCTCTCCATTTGAAGTGTCAAGGACTTCGTAGTCCTTCCAGTTATCAGCCAGCCACATAATAATATCCAACCTTTCTTCTATATATAATGATGTTGGGGTCAAAAGGCATTTTGACCCCTTTGATACCAGATTGCTACGTGC
>CAVJTU010000057.1:0-20052 GCA_963652495.1 uncultured Oscillospiraceae bacterium | reverse complement strand
TGGCTACTTACTCATGTTTTTGGCGGGTCAAGAGGTCAAAATCCTCTTGCAAGCAAGCTTGCATCGACTTTCTGACCTTTTGACCCTGGTATCATATAAATAAAAGTTTTTCCTCTATGCAGTTTGCAAAGAGAGAAAGGCTTTTTTTATAGAATAGTAATTATATAGAACTTATACAATATGAGTTATTTACACAATGAGGATTGAAATTATTAAATAAGCAGAAAAAACATTGACTTTGCCCGGCAATTTGCTAAAATGTGCTCATCACCGAATCACAGGAAAGGAGAGGCAGAGACAATGAAAAAAGTAGTGGCAATGTATGAACAGGAAGAGGCATACGGAAAAAATCTTGCAGAATATATAAATCGTCGGGAAAGTGTACCATTTGAAATGCAGGTGTTTTCACAGGCTGATAAACTTTCAGCTTACCTTCAGGGGCATACGCCGCAATTGCTTCTCCTTTCGGAGGGAAGTAGCCTGGAGAGTTATGGTGAAATGCGTGAAAAAGCGGACGAAGTGGTCTATCTGACCGGACAGAAGGAACAGGTGCAGGGGCAAAATGGCGATTATATTTATAAGTATCAGCCGACCGATCAGATATTAAATCAGCTGATACAGCATATCGGCAGCAAGGAGCAGCGGGACAACGCTATATTGCAGACATCATGCCCGATCTATGGCGTGTATTCGCCAGTAGGACGGTGCGGAAAGACGACATTTTCTCTTTTGCTGGGGGAATTGCTGTCACGTAGGCGTTCTGTTTTGTATATAGGTTTTGATGAGCTATCTTTTCTGGAGGAGGATAAGATCATCCTGGAAGAACGGAATACAAAAAATTCCAATACAAAAAATTCAAATACAGAAGATCTCAATATAAAAGATCTCGACGCGAAAGATTTCAATACAAAGTATCTCAATAGGACAGAAAAGCAAAATATTGGGAATCAGGATATTGAAGAATGGGAAGAAGAAAGAAAAAAAAGAAAAACACAGCTTACAGAAGAAAAAACAAAGGAGAGAAAAAAAGAAGAGGAACACCGGGAGATGGGTACGTTGTCAGATGCGTACTTTTATTGCCAGAAACATGGATTAAGAGAAAAATTACCTACTATTGTATCACATTGGCATGGAATTGATGTACTTACGGGAATGAATTGTCCAGAGGATTTGTGTGCGATACAGGCAAAGGAATGGAGTATGTTGGTTCAGAAAATTGTGCGTGAATCTGGATATGCGTCGATTGTGCTGGATATGGGAACAAGGCTGTGGCTTGCGGATGAGTTGTTTTCGTTGTGTTTTCATATTTATGTGCCAGTGCTTTCAGAGCGCTATGCGAGGGAGCAGTACCGCCGTTTTGAAAAATGGTTAGAGCAAAATGGTGAAGAGGAGACTTTAGGTAGAATGCAAACTGTAGAGCTTCCTCACTGTGCGCAGAATGGGACGATGAAGGAACGGTTGGAGTATGCCCTATGGGGAGAGACAGGAGATTATGTGCGCAGTCTGATGCCGGGTGAATGGTAGGCAAAGGTGGAGAAAACAGGAAAAGGCAAACAGGGAGTATGAAAATGCAGGATGAACAGGAAGAAAAGCAGGAACAGGTTCTTTTGGGAGAACTGCGCAGCCTTGTGGTTGAGCGGCTTGATATGACAAAGGAGCTGACAGATGAGGAATTGTATGAGCGAATTGATGAAGTGCTGATGATGCAGGAATATCGCAGGCAGTTTTCTATGCGGCTGCGAATGCAGTACCGGCAGGCATTATATGATTCTTTCCGGCGGTTAGATGTGTTGAGTGAGGCACTGGATGACCCAGAGGTGACGGAGATTATGGTAAATGGATATGATCGGATCTATGTGGAAAAAAATGGTGAGCTAAAGCATTTTGAAAAAGCATTTTCATCGCGGGAAAAGCTGGAAGATGTGATTCAGCAGATTGTGGCAAAGGTGAATCGTCGGGTGAATGAAGCAAACCCAATGGCAGATGCCCGTCTTGAGGATGGATCCAGAGTGAACATAATACTTCCTCCTATCGCACTCAACGGTCCAATCCTCACGATCAGGCGGTTTGCAAAGCATCCGCCTGATATGAAGCAGCTGTTAAGATGGGGAGCATTATCGGAAGAGACTGCACAATTTTTGGGCAATTTAGTACGCGCGCGTTATAACATCTTTATCTCAGGTGGAACAGGTTCAGGAAAGACTACATTTTTGGGTGCGTTGGCAGAGTATATTCCAAGAGAAGAGCGCGTAGTCACGATCGAGGATTCTGCGGAACTGCGGCTGTATCATATTGACAATCTGGTTCGATTAGAATCTCGAAATGCGAGTCAGGAGGGAAAATATGAGGTGACAATTCGAGATCTGATTAGAAATAGCCTGCGTATTCGCCCGGATCGGATTGTAGTAGGAGAGGTCAGAGATGCCGCCGCGTTGGATATGCTGCAGGCGATGAATACCGGTCATGACGGTTCACTTTCGACTGGTCATGCAAACAGCGCACAGGACATGATTATACGCCTTGAAACAATGGTGCTGATGGGTGTGGAGCTTCCACTCATGGCAATACGCGGTCAGATTGCCTCTGCGATTGACATTATTATTCATCTGGGACGATTGAGAGACCGATCGCGAAAGGTACTTTCCATTCAAGAGGTTGCAGGAATAGATGAAAAAGGGAATGTAATGCTGTCAGTTTTGTACCAGTTTCGGGAAACGGGGGTTGTGAATGGAAAAATCACGGGGACACTCGAAGCAGTTAATGCGCTTAAAAATCAGGAAAAGCTTAAAGCAGCAGGACTTATATCGACTTCCTGATCAATTTGATATAAGAAAAAAGATTCTGTATGGCATAGTGGGAGCAGTTTGCTGGTATGGACTTACCTATATTTTTTATCACAGCTTTCTTTTTGGAAGTATCAGCCTGATCCCGTTTCTTTTCTTTTTCTTCCAATATACAGAGAAAGCACTCCATGAAAAACAGCTTCGCCGCATTAGATGTGAGTTTCAGGAACTGATACAGCTTTTATCTGGAGCACTTCGGACAGGCCATTCAGCGGAAAATGCGATGGCAGAGGCGACGGATCAGTTAGCTATGATGGAGGGTGAAGGTGCATATATGGTGGATATTTTACGTATTATGCTTTCTAAAATGAGTATTGGAGCACCTTCGGAACAAGTCTGGCTGGAATTTGCGGATCAATGCGAGATAGAGGAAATAGGAGAATTTGCCAAAGCATTTGCTCTTGCAAAAAGAAGCGGAGCTTCTATGCCATTTATTCTGCAAAAAATCACAGCACAGCTTGTCTTAAAGGTGCAGACACAGGAACAGATTGAGACGATGCTTGCAGGAAAGAAATTTGAACAGAAAATTATGAATTTGATGCCGGCAGGGATTCTTCTATATATGTCGATCACGTCACCGCAGTTGCTTGAAGTTATGTATAAAACGACAACTGGAAAGCTGATTATGACAGTGTGTCTTGTGATTTATATTGCGGCTTATTTGCTTTCTGAGAAGCTAACAAGACTAAAGTAGGAGGGAAGTTTCATGCTTATATTTTTTATTGGCTTACTGATTATATTGATTGCGCTTGTGATTTGGAAGAAAAATTATGAAAAAGAATTTATCGGGAAATTCATCAGGAAAAAAGAATCGTTTTTCTTTCTTATCCCAATGGGACTTTGGATTTATGATTTTCTCTCAAAGAGCCAGCCATTCAGACAGGAAGAGGAGAAAGAGTGGGCAGAGGCATTGTATGTCCGGGAAGATGCGCAAAGCAGGATACGGCTTCAGGGTGCAAGACAGATGGTAATCTTTTGGATTTGCCTGTTTGCGGCGAGTATAATAGGAATTGCCGTTTCACTTTTGCCAGAACCGCAGATTAACGAGACAGAACTGGAACGTCCGGAATTTGGGCAGACAAAAAGCTATAGCCTGACAGTTGAGGGCTTAGAAGAAGGAACGCAGACGATTCAGGTAAGTATAGATGGAAAAGAACCGGAAACGCAGGGGATGCTGTCTGTGTTTGATGATGCGTTTGATGCATTAAAAGAGCAGATCTTAGGAGACAATGAGTCACTGGAAAATGTGCAAAGCAATCTTTCACTTGTGTCTTCGACTACATATGGTATTCGCGCTGCGTGGAAAAGTCTGACACCAGAGTTTATTGATGATTTAGGTGTGATTCAAATTCAGACGCAGGAGATTCCAGAGGAGGGATGTATTGCGCAGTTGCAAGTGAAGCTGTCGTATTCTATGTATGAACAGTATTATACGCTTGATATAAGGCTGATGCCACCGCAAAAAGATGCACAGTATTATCTTGCTATGCTTACGAAAAATCTAAAGAATGAAAATGAAAGCACAAAAACAAAGCCGACAGTGTCACTCCCAACTAGTATAGAAGGAAAAAATTTGACGTATAAAACTGTGCGGGCACAGCCGCTTCGCACTTTGCCGATTTTGTTTTTCCTGCTGCCGTTTGTGCTGTATGAGATTGGAAGGCAGAAGCAAAAAGAGGCATATGAAAATAGAAATCATGAATTGGTGCAGGATTATCCCAATTTTGTCTTTGAGTTAGGTTTGATGATTCAGTGTGGGTTAAATGTGCGTACAGCGTGGAATCGTCTGGCCGCGGAGTATGAAAACACACAAAGCAAATGCGCGGGCTACAAGCGTTATCTGTTTGAGGAGATGCTTGTTACCCGAAACCAGATAGAAGCAGGAGAAAGTGAAGCTGCGGCATATGGAGCATTTGGAAGGAGGTGCAGAGAGCATTGCTATTTGAGACTGGGAAGCAGTCTGGAGCAGAACATACGCCAGGGAATATCCGGACTTGAGCAGATGCTGGACCTGGAACTGACGAGGG
Organism: uncultured Oscillospiraceae bacterium; assembly: GCA_963652495.1. Classification (GTDB taxonomy): domain Bacteria; phylum Bacillota; class Clostridia; order Lachnospirales; family Lachnospiraceae; genus Anthropogastromicrobium. The sequence continues at coordinate 15,182 of CAVJTU010000057.1, read as the reverse complement.
CACTTGAACAGAGAAAAAATCAGGCACTTCAAGAGGGTGAGCGAATGGAGACGAAAATGCTGTTTCCAATGTTTCTTCTGTTGGGGCTGGTTATGGCAATACTAATGATACCTGCATTTATGAACATGTGAAAAAGAAAGATGCAAAAAGGAATATGACAGCCCGATATGGGTGAATGGGCAGAAAAAACGGATGCAGGCATAATGTGTATCTGTTTTACAGACAGTAAGAAGGGAGGCGTTTTGAATGAAACAAAAAGAAATTGTGCATAACATAATGAATCGTATAACGTGTGGTGTGGTCGGCAGCGCAATCGGCGGTATGATAGGGAAAACAAAAAGATTTAAGGATGACACACGGGGAGTTACTACGGTTGAAGTTATTTTAGTCCTTGTGGTATTACTGGCGATTGTTGTGATTTTTAGGGAACAACTGACAGCCATTGTCACTGGTATTTTCAGCCATGTAAACAGCACAGTAAATGAGTTATATGGATGAAAAACGGCAAAAAAAACCGTTAAAAACAGGAAAATCAAAAACATTAAGGCAAAAGATGCCAACATTAAAAACAGCAGCATTGGAACTCAAAAACTCTTCAATGAAAAAAGCCAGCATAACGGTATTTTTAGCGTTGCTTACAGTTCTGTTTATTGGATTTATTATGGCAATGACAGAGCATGCGAGGATCTTTGGACTGCGTCAGCGATTAACATCAGCGACAGATTCAGCAATGGACTCACTGTTTTCAATGTATGACCGTGATCTGTTGGATGAATTTGATTTGATGTTTTTAAATGAAAATGCATTAAAAGAAGGCAAAGAGTTAGAGGATGTTTTAACAGAATACCTGGAGATGAATTTAAACTCAAAACAGGATCATTTGCTCTTGTCTGGAAATCTGTATAGAGGAACGAATAGTTCCATTGAAGTTGAAAATACAGTTTCTGTAATCGAAAATGAGGGGGAACTGTTTGCACGCGGTGTACTGGATTTTATGAAATACCGCACGTTTGGTATTGCACTTGAAAAGGTGCAGGAGCAGTTAGAAGAACTCAAAAAAGGCGAAGATGCAAAGACAGAGACCCAGAAAGAGAAGGAACAGGAAAAAGAAAGCTTCGATGAACAGTTTTCAGAAAAGACAAAAGAAGAGAAAAAACAGTATGAGGAAGTGTTAGAGGAGAGTTGGCTGGACAAGATAGAAAAACTGAAAGAGGATGGCTGGTTGAATTTCGTACTTCCTTTTGATCAGGCAGCGTCCGGCTATGCGATCACTACAAATGATCTTCCATCGAAATGGAGAACGGTGAATTTTACCTGGTATCATTCAGCGATTGGTGAAATTGAGGAAAGCTTTCTGTTTACAGAATATCTTCTGGAACACTGCAGCTGTTTTACCAGTACTGAGAAGACAAAGGGCATGGCATATGAGTTGGAATATGTGCTGAATGGAAAGACAAGTGATAAAGAAAATTTAAAGTCAACCGTAAATACACTTCTTTTGATGAGGGAAGGATTGAATTTGTTTTCTTCATTGAAAGATCCGGCATTATCTTCACAGGCAGAAACAGCAGCAATGGCACTCGTTGGATGGACTGGCGTGTATCCTGCTGTAAAATTGACACAGGTGGCGATGTTAGCAGGATGGTCTTTCGCGGAGGCTATTGTGGATGTGCGAGCATTACTGAGTGGAGGCAGGATTCCGATTATCAAGAATGCAGAGAACTGGACTTTATCATTCTCACAGATTGCTGATTTTCTGGATGGAGATTTGCTTGTGACTGCACAGGAGACGGACGGTTTGACATATGAGGATTATTTGAGACTTCTTCTTTATGCGAGAGGGAGAAGTGACAGAAGATATTATACAATGGATATCATCCAACTTCGTATGCAGGAAACGATTCCATCGTTTTCAATGACAGATTGTCTGGGGGCGATTGAGGTGAATGCAAAGATGGAGGCATCGCCTATTTTCTATAATTTTGCGAAAAATGGATATGAGTTTTCCTGTTCGCAAAGCCGTATGTATTAATAAACATCGTTTTGAAGAAAAGTTTGGTAAAAGCAAAGCTAAAGTAAAGGAGGTGCAAGATGAGACAGGCAGTCAATCAACGAAAAACAGTAAAAAAACATTCCAGGTATCAGCCATTTTGTTTTCAGGGAGGCTGCCTGCATTGCAAGGCATCCTTAACAGTCGAGGCAAGCATTGTACTTCCGATTTTTTTAAGCGTGATTATGGCATTGATGTCTTTCTTTGAAGTTTTGCAAGTGCAGACGCGTATTCAGCAGGGAATGAAGGCTGCAGTCACAAAGGCATCTGCTTACTATTATCTGTTGGAAAATCCGGACGAATCAGATGATGTGAGCACAGAAGATGCAGCCGATCTTGCTGCATGTTTGATACAGGGTGGTATTAGTGCAATATATTTAAAACAGAAGATGCTTGCCTGTGTTGGCAGAGAATTTCTTGGGCGATCATGGGTTGCAGGCGGTCAAGACGGACTGACTATACTTGGCGCCAGATTCCCGGATGATTATGGAAATTTAGACCTTACGGTGACATATCGCATAAAGGTTCCTTTTCTGCCCCAAAATGTGGGTTCTCTAGTACTTACACAGCGGGAATGTCAGCGTGTATGGAGTGGAAACAAAGCACCGTCTGGTGCTGGCGAGGAAAAAGAAGAAGAGACAGAGGAGGATGTAATTGTCTACATAACAGAGACGGGGAGTGTCTACCATACCAGTTTGGATTGTTCGTATCTAAAGCTTTCAGTGCAGCAGATTCGCCACAATGAAGTAGTTAATTATCGCAGTGAGGATGGCAGCAGGTATTATGCGTGTGACAGGTGTGAGAAAGGTGGAAGCGGGTTCTGGGTGTACATTACGTCTAGTGGGAATCGCTTTCATACGGATCCGAACTGTTCTGCATTAAGGCGAAATGTGCAGTCGGTGTACTTGTCAGAAGTGAGTGATCGCCATTGCTGCAGCCGATGCGAAAAAGGAGAGGATGGATCACAATGATACAGATTCGGTGGTGTATTCTTTTTATGTGCCTGTTGTTTCCGGCAGCGACAGATATATTGTTTCGGAAGGTATCAGCATGTTGGCTTGTCGGGTGTACCATAATTGCACTACTCTGGAATGTTTGCAATTGGAAAATTATTGACACTGGTATGTGTCTGTTTCCGGGAATAGTATTTTGGATTTTATCGCGGTTAAGTGGCGGTATCGGTGCAGGGGATGTATTCTGTGTATTTTTAATCGGTGCTGTATGTGGTATGAATGTTGGACTGAAAATCCTGTTTGGAGGAAGCGTGTTATGCCTTTGCGGGCAACTGATTTATATAGTTGTTCAGACAGTGAGAAAACAAAAAATTCAGAAAAAAGGAAGACAATTATGCAGGAAAGAAGGGAAAACAAAACGAATACTGTTACAAAACGAAATGCCATTTGTGCCATGGCTTCTTGTCTCGATCTTCCTAAGTTGGATTTTTTAGACAATACAATAATGTACCGTCTGTTAAGAAAAATAAAATCAAGTATTCTTTTTCAAGTGAGAGCAAGCATCACTGTGGAGGCGAGTCTGATTGCGGCGGCAATTATGATGGCTGTTTTTCTGTGTGTATATTATGGTTTTATTCTTCACGATAAGACAGTACTGGAGGAGATTTCCTGGCATACGGCACAGAAAGCAATGTTTTTCGTTACAGAGAACAGCAGCATGGAAGAAGGTTCTTTTGATTGGGAGGCACTTCAGAAGAAAGGATTATTGTGGCGCCTGGCAAAAAACACAGCAGATGAAGGAGCAATATGCGATTATGCAAACAGATGCTTATCGGGCGAATTGTTTGCCTGTGATATACCGGAACTCTCAATCGTTTCCGATGCAGGAAATATACAGATTACATATCGAGCAAATATTCGTCTTCCTATTTTTTTTCTTATGCATTTGTGGGGTGTACCATCTGAAGTAACAGGACAGGTGCAAGTATGCGAATCCAAACAGGAGGAATTTATCCGTCTGGTAAGGGCGATTATGCAGGATAATGAGAAGAAGCAGTAACAGCGCAAGGAGGAAACAAAATGGTGCAGATGGATGTATCATACAGCAGACGGTTGGATTATCAGTATATGATAATTGACGCAGGTGAGGATATTGTGACCGATTATCGGTTGCCCATGCTGATTCATAATCGAATTGAAGGATTTTTGCCTGTGCATATACAGCAGATGAATGGAAAAAGCACGCTTAACTATGAGATCACATCACTGGAGGCACTTCCTTCTTTTTTGGATGCCAGAAAAATTACCTATGATGAAATGGTATCCCTTCTTTTGCAGTTTTGCAGTGCAGTTTCGGAGGCAGGTCGGTATCTGCTGGACGGGGAAGGAATCCTGCTTGAGCCACAGTATATTTTTGTGTCGAAGAGTATCGAACGAGTACGTTTTTGCTATTATCCATATCAGCATATGCCGCTGTACCAGTCGGTCAACGTGCTTTGCCGCTTTTTAATTGACCACATTGACTACGACGACCGCAAAAGTCTTGAATTGGCATATGGACTTTTTCAGGAGAGCTTAAAAGAGAATCTGTCCATTCATGTCATTGTGGGATGCATAAAAAACAGACTGGAAGAAAAAACAAATGATATGGGTGAACCAATCTGGAATGAGAACTCTGATTCGAGCGAGGAATCTGAATATGAAACAGAAGTTAAAAGTGAAATAAGATCGAAAGAAAACAGATTAAGAGAAGAAAAATTAAAAGAAAAAGCAGAGGCGAAAGAAAGATCAGAACCCGAAACAAAAACGCAGCCGAAAGTTGAATTAAAAACAGAAAAAGAATTAAAGATTTCACGGTCACAGCCGAAAATACAGGAAAAGTACTTGAAGACATCAAAAAAAGGTTCACAGACATCGCAACGGATAAAACGGAGAGAAATTGCATGGTCAATCGTTTGTACATTGCTTGTTATGGCAATTTTAGGGTATGCACTTTTTATTGCGGGAAGACGGCTCGCACAGTTAGAAATTATAGGTGAGAATATGTTGATTATAGCGAGTATCCTGATAGCGATTGCAGCAGTGATTGCCGGGACGGTGGCATATAGGATATTGAAGCGGCAGATACAATAGCCAGAAGTGACAGCGACAGAACAGTCATGAAGGAAAAACTGTCTGTGAAGCGGATGCTCGTTCATGAACAAAACAAAGCTGCGCGGACTTTGTTCGTGTTTCAACACATGGCACATGCGATTCGCATATAAAATGCGATTCGCATAGGAACACGCGGTTTTGCGAATGGGTGTGTCTCGTGAACTGTAACGAACTTGAATTGGCAGAGTAACCATCGTTCTGCTTTTTGTTGACAAATATATTTTCTAATGATAAAGTTGACTGACAGTATCAAAGGGGTCAAAATGCTTTTTGCCCCCAACATCATTGATATAATAGTATAGCAGGTCTATGGTACTGGCAAAGAAACGTACAAAGGCAGGTGAAGGATTTGGATCAAAAGATGATGCGCGAATTTGTGGAACAGAAATTGCAGCGCGGCGGATACAGCAGCATTGCAGCGGCTGATTTTCCTTGCAGTGTGTGGATAAAGAAGGAAAATCAGTTGCATGTGGTGTGTTTGTTTGATGATGCCAGTAAGCTTGCGGCTGATCAATGGCGAATAGATAGGGTAATGGATTATGCGGCACAGAAGGTCAGAGAGCAAAATCAGGGCAGGTGTCAGTTTTTGGCGCTCATTCTTTCGGATGATTTTTCAGTCTCAAAACAGCTGTTAGAAGGTATATATCCGAGGTGGTTTGTCGATGCTGATGGTCGAATTGTTATTTTTGATGGTCAGCCCTCAGAATTTGGCGATCTTCATACGACTTTGACGCGAAAAGAAACGTTTAAGGATCGTTTTAAGGGGAATGGCATTTCAATTAATCGGATACCGGAGGTTACGCTGACACTGGTGATTATTAACATCATAATTCAGGGTATTGTAGCAGTCAGTGAGATTGGCGGCAGAGACTCGGCACTGATGGAGTGGATGGTGCTTCAGATTGACGCATTTATTCAAAAACCAGATTGGTGGCGTCTTGCAACGAGTGTGTTTCTTCATTTTGGATGGGAGCATTTGTTTAATAACATGCTTGTCTTGCTGTACCTTGGCTCGTTGGCGGAGCGTTGTCTGGGGAAAAAACGTTTTTTAGCTGTGTACCTTATTAGTGGAATTGGAGCTAATATAGTTTCTGTCTGGTGGTATGTGCATCAGGGTGAACTGCTTGTTGCGACAGCTGGCGCGTCCGGTGCGATTTTTGGCATTGCGGGATTGCTGTTATGTATCATTCTTTTGTCAAAGGGACATTTTGAGGGCATTACGCTGCGGCAGTTGGTTTTGATGATGTTTTTTACTTTGTATCATGGGTTTGCCGAGAGCGGTGTTAATAACTGTGCGCATATCGCGGGAGGAATCATCGGCTTTGCGTGCGGTGTCCTTATTTTCTGGCAGATGAGTCGGTGCAGGGCAGCAGAAAGGTAAATGTGGACCCCTTGCCTATAGCGGAACTTACGCGGATATGACCACCATGTCCTTCAATAATACGTTTGGCAACCGGAAGGCCAAGCCCTGTTCCATCTGATTTGCTTGTGACGAATGGATGAAAAATTGTGAGCAGCTGCTTTGGTGGGATACCGCAGCCATCATCTTTTACCGATACACAAAATTGATCCTTTGATTTTGTTAAGAGAATCTGGACATGGCCACTATCGGAGATAGCATCCAGCGCATTTACAATCAGATTTAAGAGTGCTTCCATCATTTTTGAACAGTCAAGAAAGATGTAGGCGCATGAGACACGGCTGGTATAGGTAAGCGTCTTTGCTGTCCCTTCGGTGAGTGGCAGGCAGGATAGATAGGCACGGCGCAGCAGACTGCACAGATCACTTCGCTTTTTGTTCAGCTGGGTGGACAGGCTGTAATCGGTAAGATCACGAAGCAGGTTTGTCATCAAACGGCAGTCGGACGAGAGTTCTGGCCAGTATCGGTAGCAGCGTACTTCAGGGTGAGATGCTTCAATTGCCTGAATGCTGCTGCACATTAAAGAAAGCAGTGTCTGAAGTTCATGTGAGGCATTTGCAAGGAAATATTGGTGATACTCTTCAAGCTGTTTCAAAACAGGGTACACTTGAGGCGTACTTTTGCAAAGCTGTTCTAAGTGTTCAGAAAGGGAAAGCTCGAGTGCGGCAGCTTCCTGTAGGGATTGATCGGTCATAGACACCTCCAGTTGATGAAAATAGTTACAAGAATTCAGAATTAAAATGCAACGCAGGGATCAAAGGGGGCAAAATGCCTTTTGCCCCCAACATCATTGATATAGCTGTCAATATGATTTATAGCATGCTTTTTTCATTGCTTCAAGCAAAAAGTAACGACACATTGTGCGAATGGGCATCAAGTGAACAATCTCACGAACAATCACTTTTAAGAGGCTTTCTCACTCTTGTAATTTGCCTTTAAAATGAGTATACTGGGGACAAAAGAAAAAGGCAGCATGACCTGCCGGAAAAGAGGATTTGTTATGGTAGATGATAATTGCATTTTTTGTAAAATAGCAGCGGGCGAGATTTCGTCTGAAACTGTTTACGAGGACGATCAGTTTCGGGCAATTCTGGATTTGGGACCGGCAGCGCCGGGACATACTTTAATCCTGCCAAAGGCTCACTTTAAAGATGTAACTGAGATCAGCGATGAGTATGCGGCAAATGTACTTAAGGTTGCAGCAAAGATTGGAAAGGCAATGAAGACGGGACTTGGGTGTGCAGGCTTTAATCTGGTTCAGAATAATGGAGAGGCAGCAGGACAGACTGTTATGCATTTTCATATGCACGTGATTCCGAGATACGCAGGCGGTGAGGATATGGTTTCATGGGATCCGAAGCCGGCAAAGAAAGAAGAACTCGAAAAGCAGGGTGCAAAGTTACGAGAGGCACTTGAAAAATAGAAGAAGTGTCCGGAAACTGATATACTGACAGAAAAGCAAGTCAGCCAGAAAATCAGACGATTACGGATGTAGGTCATTACGAAAGAGAAAAGGCAGATTCCACATACAGGGAGTCTGCCTTTTGCCTTTGCACCAATCAGGATAATTCCTTAATTAGTTTGATTACGATATCTATGCCGTTGCTCTGATTACTTAGTTCCATTGCTTTCTTATAGGAGTCACGATTATTGTAGACCTCATGAACGGCTGTCATTAAGGTATCTGCATTTAAATTTTTTTCTTCAAGCACATACGAGAAGCCCTGCTTCTGGAATGAATTGGCATTTAATATCTGATCGCCGCGGCTGACCTCTGCCGGAAGCGGAACGAGGATATTTGGCTTTTTCAGTGCCAGAAGTTCACAGATGGCGTTTGCACCTGCACGTGAAAGCACAATATCGCAGATGGCGAATAAATCTTTTAATTCATCGGAGATATACTCGTACTGCACATAACCCGGCTGAGCCAGCTTGCTGTCAAGGTTTCCCTTGCCGCATAGATGGATAACATGAAAATCCTTAAGCAGCTCTGGAAGAGCATTGCGAAGACCGGCATTGACCGCACGTGAACCTGTGCTGCCGCCCATCATCAGAAGAATCGGCTTATCATCGCTCAGACCCGTGAAGGCAAATCCAGCGGCCTTCGAGCCATTTAACAGTTCACGGCGGATTGGTGTTCCGGTAAGAACGGCTTTGTCGGCAGGAAGCAGCTTAACGGTTTCAGGGAAGTTGCAGCAGATCTTAGAAGCAGTTTTCATACAGATCTTATTTGCAAGTCCGGGAGTCATATCAGACTCATGAATGATAACAGGAATATGATAATGCCCGGCTGCCAGTACGACAGGAACGGAGACAAAGCCCCCCTTGGAAAAGACAACGTCTGGCTTGTATTCGCGGATCAGTTCCTTTGCCTGTCGGAATCCTTTGATGACACGGAATGGATCGGATATGTTCTTGGCACTTAAATAGCGACGGAATTTTCCTGTGGAAATGCCATCGTAATGAATGCCCTGAGCTTCGATCAGTTTCTTTTCCATGCCGGTGTAGGAGCCTATGTAGTGAATGTCGTACCCTGCTGTCTTAAGATCCGGCAGAAGTGCAATGTTTGGTGTGACATGGCCGGCAGTCCCCCCGCCGGTCAGCAATATTTTTTTCATAATAAATAGTAGCTGCAGATATTCGCTGAAAACACTGCTGACTTCGGCGAAAACAGCCTGCCTCCTTTTTTGATTTGTCTTACTCAGCTTTAATAGACTTTAAAGCCTTTGCCAGCTGGTCCGGACATGAAGTTCCACGACCGTTGCAGTTGATGCCTTCCAGACGGGAAATAGCGTCATCGACTTTCATACCCTTAACAAGAGCAGCAATGCCCTGAGTATTTCCGTTGCAGCCACCTACAAACTGAACAGACTCGATTGTATCACCATTCACTTCGATATTAATCTGACGGGAACATACGCCCTTTGGAATATAGCTTGTCATAAAAAGCCTCCTTTATCATATTGAATTTTGGAACGCACGATGCGAAGCACTTTGGCGTCTTACCAAACAGTATAACATAAACAGGAACTGATGTCCATTTCTAAAAAAGTTCAGATAAAAACAAACTTAAAAGAAAGGGAAAGCGAATAGGTGCAGAAAAATAGCAGATCGGAATAAAGAACGGTAGATTGGAACAAAAAAGCGCATATCAGGCAGAAAAAATACGATGTATTCTGCCTTAACAAGCTTGAAATTCTATGCTAGTGTATGAAGCAGGAGACCGAAAAATGAATTTAACCGAATCAAGCAAGCAGCGAAGCGGATTGCGAATGTCCGCTTTGAAAGTTTTTCGGCGGAAAGGGGCGATGGTATGTTAAATTACCTGGAACAGGGAATGATCCTGTATGCAATGGCGGCAATCTGTGTGATCGGAGTGATCACCAGACTGGCAGCAAATCATTTCTACAAAAGTCTGATCCGACAGTCTGACAATCTTGCAGTGGCAAAAGACAAGCAGCTGCAGCAGATGAAAACAAAATACGAGAGCATTTACCGCATGAATTGCGGCATAAAAAATACAGAAGTATTTGTGAATAAAATGCAGCAGCAGTACCGTGTGGCAGGAATCCGTCTGGCAGTCTGGGAAAATTGCAGTATGTACAGTGCAGCGGTCGCATTTCTTGCTGGAGCAGTTTCATCGCTAATTCTGTATTTGAACAAAGGAAGCGCAGAAAATTGTGTGATGTATCTGGCAGGGGGCAGTTTGATGGCGGCAGGCATGATTATGTTGTCTGGTCTTTTAGGAAGCAATTCAAACAGAGAGCTGCTTGAAAATGCGCTCATCCATTATTTTGAAAATGTGCTTGTTGTACGCAGTGCACGCGATATGCCAGAAGGACTCAGTGAGGAAGAGCAAGACGAGATGGCACAGCCAGAGCGTGAGGCAATTCGCGGCAGCGCAGCGACCAGAGTACGGGGAACCATGCGTGATGATCTCTTTATGCAGAAAAAAGAAAATGCCCAGAAGGAAACAGGTAATGCATCCGAGCACGAGAAGCGGGTGAATCGTCCGGAGCTTGTCCGAAAGGAGGAACCGGAAAAGGATCACCAAAAACAGCTTGAAGAACTAAAAGAGAGTCTGGCGCAGATTGCAGCGGCACGGGGCGAATCCGGGGATCGAAATGGAAGCGTACATAAACAGCAGACAAGAAAGCTCTCCGCAAAGGAAGAACAGTTGATTAATGATATTATCAGCCAATATCTGTCCTGACAGTTTATATGGATAGCCGGCTCCCTTTGTGACCAATCGTCGTCATGGTTAGTCTTCCTCGATGATTTGGATTTCAAGATAATCGAAACCAACTGTCTCGATAAAGCTGTCCTGTGTAAAACGGTTTTTTGCATGAGACTGAAAATCAGAGATATTGGAAGGCAGCCAGATCGGAACTGCAAGATCAAATTCGTGGGCGATGGTTTCAAGGGCTGCAAATACTTTTTTGGTACGGGTCAGATCGGATGGATCTTCAACAACAAAATCCTTGAGAAGATGGTTGTCCGAGAAAATTTTACCCCACATGCGAAACATAAAAACCTCCTAAAAAGAAAAAACTTGTGCTATAGCGAAAAATAGTATATAGTAAACTATAGAAACTGTAAATGGATTGAAAACTGATTATAGAATGTTTTTTGGTCAGTATAACAAAAAGCGTTCCGAAAGGCAAGCACCAACAATGGGATGCCTTTTGAAATCATTGTTAGGAGGAGTAAAACATGGACGATTACAAGCAGCCGGATACTCCGGAAACAGCTAATGAGGTAGAAATGCTGCTTGATCAACAGGCGGCAGATTCTGTGTTGGCGCAAGCCGGACAAACAGATTCTGAGCCAGTCAAAGAAGGACAGGCAGAGAACGAATCTGTGTTGGAGCCAGTGGCTGAACCGACACTGGATGAGGCAGCAGCGGAGGAGCCGACAGAATCAAGTCAGTCATCAAAAGCAGCAGAAGAGGAGACTGCATCGCCAACAGCAGAACCAGTTCCAAAGCAGCCAACAGCAGAAGAGGAGTCAAAAGCTGAGGCGGATGCAGAGTCAGACCAAGCGCAGTCTGAGCAGGAACCAACCATTAATCAGTCTGTAACGCTCGATACAATTCAAGATCCGGAATCGGTCAAAATCGTAAATAAGGCAAAACAGCTGTTGGACGATCTGGATGAGGCGCAGAAAGACAAAGTACGTCTGATGGGTGAGTTAAAGCAGAGTGAGAAGGCATACAGCAGCATGGAGAGGAGCGTGGCAGAGGGAATTACTACGGCGCTCAAAAAGAAAAAGGAAGAGATTGCTTCAACGTATGACCGAGAATTGAGCCAATATCAGGATCAGATCGATGTGTGCAAGACCGAGCGCGCGAAGGCAAAGGCCAATGCGATTGCACAGCGCATTCAAGTGGAGACTGCTCCGTTAAATCAGCAGAATCAGCAGTTGGAGGCGCAGATAGAGCTTAAATTTAAGGAGAATAAGGTTCCTGTTGTGTGTAAAAAGCGTGCGATCTCGATGCTGTTTTTCCCAAAGAATGGAAAGGATTGGAGCATAGATATCCTGATCGGTATCGGTTTGATGTTCCTTATCCCACTGTTCTTCGCACTGGCGATTTCAAATCGATTTGTGCTTGCTTTTACATTTTTCCTGTACGCGGGTGTGCTGTTTGCAGCATATCTGTATCTGCTCCATAAGTTCATGCTGAAGTTTGTGGGGGTAAATGAGGAGGTAGAAGAACTTCGCAAGCAGATCCGTATCAATAATAAGAATAAGCAGCTGATGACAAACCGCATCAAAAAGAGCCAGGACGAGACTGGATACAATCTCGGCAGCTTTGACGACAGGATTGCAAGTATTCAGCAGGTTATGCAGGATACTGTGACAAAGCGTCAGGAGGCACTTGAAAATTTTGAGAGTGAGATTCGCCATCAGATCACAGCTGACATTACGGCGGCAAATAAGGATGAATTGTTAGGTCTGCAGCAGGATTTCGAGAGCAAACGTCAGGAGCTAGCAGACAAGAAGGAATGGCTTGAGGGGATCGAAAAACAGCTCAAAGAGGAGTACGAGCCTGTCTTTGGAAAGGATCTGCTGTACAAGCAGCGTCTAAATAAGTTTGATTCCTTCTGTCAGGAGAATGCGGATCTGTCACTGGAAGAGGCACTGACTCAGTACAGAGCATTGTCCGGCGGCAGTAAGCTGTTAAAAAAGTAAACAGTCCCTGATAGATCTCATCAGCGAGATTCATAACAAAGGAAAGCGGAATGCTCTGACGGTGAAACGGAACCGGATTTTCTTCATAGCTGGTTACTCCGGTTATGGAGATTTCACCCACCGGGGGAAGTGATTTTGCAACACCTTCGCCTGGGCAGAGGGCGCTGTTTGAAAGACAAAGCATTCCGAGGTTTTCTCTGGCACCGATCGAGGCATCTACAGCGATGATAAGAAAATTGCCCTGATGCCTGATGCGGTGCAATTTCTGGCGCAGGTTCACAGCATGTACAGGGTGTGCAAGTGAGCCGCACACAATAAATTGATCGGGCATTGAAATGCCAAGGTGTTCTAATTTATAGCCAACTAATGGGCCCAGACAGTCCCCCGGGACACGGTCACTGCCAATACAAAGGAAGAGTATTGGTCGGTGACCGTTCTTTTTTTGGCTTAAATCAACCAAATTTGCCAAATGACAGGCAAAGCTTTCGGAAGAAAAATCAGTTTGCGAAAAATAGGATGGAGAATTGATTGTATTCATAAATACCGCCTTTCTGAATGGTTCTTTGCTTCATTCTATCCGAGGAAAGACCGCTTTATTCGCTTGTCGAAACATTCTGTACATTCGACAGGCGGTTTTGGCAGATTCTGCACAGCTGCGGAAGTACGATGTGCAAAGGCAGGTAATCAGGTATAATGGTCTGGAGGTGTCATATGGAAGAAGAAAAGAAGCTGCCCAAAAATATTCGTCAGATGGCAGAAAAGGAAGAACGTGCCAGGGTCTATCTTGAGGATTATGTATATACATTTCTTCATAAGCTGAATTGCAGCAGGCAAGTGCGGACGGGCGTGCTGTTAGGGCGCAGAGCAGTTGTGGAGAACAAGCAATGCTGGTTTGTGAAAGGAGCAGTAGAACTAGAGGATATTCCGGAAAGTGCGGATGCAGAACACGAGAAAGAAGATAAACGTGAAAATAGGCATGAATCGTATTTTACAGAAAGTGAGCCAAAGAGGAGACAAAGTGAGAGTGAGACAATTACGCAGCAGATTTGGAACAATACGCAGGAGGCAATACAGGAATATTTCCCAGAGTGTAATGTTTGTGGCTGGTTTATCTGCGGAAGTGAAGAAAATTTTCCAGAGGAGGAGCAGTTAAAAAAGACGCACCGACAGATCTTTGGGGGAGAAAATTGTCTGATGTATTGGAAGCAGGGTGAGGAGGACAGCTTTTGGATAGAGGAGGATGAAGTGCTTCTTCATTTAAAGGGTTATTTTGTATACTATGAAAAAAATGAAGAGATGCAAAATTACATGCTTAGCCGCCAGAAAGAGCAAAGTGAGGATGTGAGCGATCAGGCAGCTCTTAATTTCCGTAAAATTATGAAAGAAAAGCAGGACGAAAAGCATCCGTCCAAGGCAGCATTGCGCGCTGGTATTTGGCTGAAAGCTGGTGCCGCAGCTATGTTTGTTCTGTTGGTGGGCGGTGGTGTACTGCTTTCGAGAGGAATGCAGAAGAATGAAGGCGATTCTGTGGTGGCACTTGCCGTGGGCGCATCCGTAGAGCGTCAAAGCGGTGAACCTGAGCAAAGCAGTTTCGTCAGTGAAAGCGTGACAGATGAGTCCGAAGCGGTATGGGAGGTAACTGCGCAAGACCAAACGACTCAGGATCAAGCAGCGCAAGATCAGACGGCCCAGGATCAAGCAGCGCAAGATCAGACGGACCAGGATCAAGTAATGCAAGATCAGACAGTTCTGTCAGATCCCGACAAAGAAGACGCGGCGGCGTTGCAGGAAAATGGAATTTTTTCCGGTGATATGCTGTTTTATAAAGAGGGGCTTGGCGCAACAGTTTATCGTATTACTGATAAAAGGAATACGATAGATTTGGCAGATTCAGAAAGTACAGCAAATGAGACTTCAGATGCAAAAGAAGTCTTTGATGCAGACAAAGATTCGGATGCAAAAAACGAACAGGATATGGATAAAGATACACAAGCCGAGCCGCTTACGGTTGAGATTCCGACAATCGCGGCTGGAGAAACAGTTACTGCAGATGCACTGGCAGAGGAAGCAGCTGCGAACCGTCCAGTTGCATATACCGTGCAGCCTGGTGATACACTCATCGAAATCAGCAGGAAATTTTACGGTTCATCGCAGATGGTGATGCAGATTAAGGAGACAAACGGACTTGAGGATATCAATAAGATTTATATCGGGCAGGAACTGACACTGCCGTAAGGTTATGCTCGCACAAAGCCCAGGAGGAATTTCACCATACTGATTGCTTTTACCAATGTGTGCTGCTATTGATTTTCAATCAAACATTTGTTATACTATGGTCACAGACAACAAGAACAAGTCTTTAACCTAATCCGCTAGAAGTCCTCCACCTCTTAGGTGGGGGATGAAGGCGGGT
>CAVJTU010000056.1:0-20255 GCA_963652495.1 uncultured Oscillospiraceae bacterium | reverse complement strand
CTCATGTTTTTGGCGGGTCAAGAGGTCAAAAATCCTCTTGCAAGCAAGCTTGCATCGGCTTTCTGACCTTTTGACCCTGGTATCATCATATTGTTCATAACTACCCGAAACGCCATTCGCAGAAAGCAATGCTGCGCGGCTCCGGATAATTACTATGTTCTCAATTTAGCAGAATGGATTCTCAGTTGGATATCTTACGCCCTTTGGCTGGTTGTAGTTGATATCCTCTACTGGAACACCGATGTACTTAAATACCTCATACAGCGATTTTCCGAAGTGACCAAATGCAACTGCACCATGATGCGGGAAGTTCTTCTCGATCAGTACGTGGCGATAGAAGCGTCCCATCTCCGGAATTGCGAATACACCGATGCCGCCGAAGGACCTAGTAGCAACCGGAAGGATTTCGCCCTCTGCCATATATGCACGAAGCTTGCAGTCTGCTGTGGACTGTAAACGATAGAATGTGATATCGCCCGGAACAATATCTCCTTCAAGAGTACCCTGAGTAACTTCTTCCGGAAGGCTGCGTGCCATAATCTTCTGATACTTCATTGTGCAGGAAGAAAGCTTCTTGCTGCAGGTATTTCCACAATGGAATCCCATGAAGGTATCCTTCTGTGTATAGTTGTACTTGCCCTCGATAGACTCCTTGTACATATCAGCCGGTACAGAGTTATTGATATCAAGCAGAGTAACAACATCCTCACTGATGCAAGTTCCGATGAACTCGCTCAGGCATCCGTAGATATCAACCTCACAGGATACCGGAATGCCCATACCAGTCAGACGGCTGTTTACATAGCAAGGTACAAATCCAAACTGAGTCTGGAATGCAGGCCAGCACTTTCCAGCAATTGCCACATACTTGCGATATCCTCTGTGCGCCTCAACCCAGTCAAGAAGAGTCAGCTCATACTGTGCAAGCTTTGGCAGAATCTCCGGCTTTTTATTTCCTTCACCAAGCTCTGCTTCCATCTCTGCAACCTTAGCCGGGATTCTCGGATCTCCATCATGCTTCTTAAATGCTTCAAACAAATCAAGCTCGGAATTCTCTTCGATCTCCACACCAATATTATACAGTGGCTTGATCGGAGCGTTACATGCTAAGAAGTTTAACGGTCTTGGTCCAAAGGAGATGATCTTTAAATCAGACAATCCGATAACCGTTCTTGCGATTGGCAGGAAGTCATGCATCATATCTGCACATTCTTCTGCAGTGCCAACCGGATATTCCGGTATATAAGCGCCAACGTTGCGAAGCTTTAAGTTATAGCTTGCATTCAACATACCACAATATGCATCGCCTCTGCCGTCTGCAAGGTCGTTCTGGCTCTCCTCCGCTGCTGCAACGAACATCTTCGGTCCATCAAAATGCTTTGCAAGAAGTGTCTCGGAAATCTCTGGTCCGAAGTTTCCAAGATATACGCACAATGCATTACATCCTGCCTTCTTGATATCCTCAAGAGCCTGAACCATATGGATCTCGCTCTCTACGATACAGACTGGACATTCGTAGATGTCCTCTGCATTGTATTTTGCAGCATATGCTGCTACTAATGCCTTTCTTCTGTTTACGGAAAGGCTCTCCGGAAAGCAGTCACGGCTGACTGCTACGATTCCTAATTTTACCTGAGGAATGTTATTCATAATAAGTATGCCTCCTGAATTCTATGTATAGTTTACTCGCCAAATACAGCGATGTAATCCTTCTTAAATTTCTCGATACCCTGATCCGTTAACGGATGCTTTACCATCTGCATCAGTACGTTATACGGAACGGTTGCAATATCAGCACCTGCAAGTGCGCAGTCGATTACGTGAATCGGATTTCTTACGCTGGCTGCGATAATCTGCGTATCAATGTCATCATACATAGCAAAGATATCAGCGATGGTGCGAATCAAATCCATACCTGGTGTGGAAATGTCATCCAGTCTTCCAAGGAATGGAGAAACGTATGTAGCGCCTGCTCTTGCTGCAAGAAGTGCCTGTGCCGCTGAGAATACAAGTGTAACATTTGTCTTGATTCCCATTGCAGAAAGTGCCTTTGTTGCCTTTAATCCTTCTGCTGTCATCGGGATCTTTACAACCATGTTCGGATGAATCTTGCTGATTGCGATACCTTCCTTAATCATAGTCTCTGCATCGGTTGTGGTTGCTTTTACTTCACCGCTGATTGGGCCATCTACAATAGACGCAATCTCTGCGATTACTTCCTCAAATACACGTCCTTCCTTTGCAATCAGTGACGGATTTGTAGTAACACCACAGATGATGCCCATGTCATTTGCCTCTTTGATGTAATCAACATTGGCAGTATCAATAAAAAACCTCATAATGTACCTCCTAAATTTGCGTCACGGGTATGGAAAATATGCCCGTGCATTTGTGATAATCATACTACATGGCCCTCTGAAAGTCAATTTGTTCGTACAAGTTTTACAAGGATTTTTAATTATAAGGTTACAAATCTTCTTCTGCTTTCTTGCACTTTAAAAGGGGATCTGCTATACTGAAGGGCAGCGGGGCAACGAAAGATTTACCTCGACCATAAACCAAAATTTACAATACAATTTATCACAATCTGGAGGATTATTATGAGCGAAAGAAAACTTCCTACAATCTACATCTGTTTTCCGGGCGGAAAGCACAAGGTTTTAACTATGAGCTACGATGACGGCAAATTAGAGGATCGCCGCCTTGTTTCCATCTTTAACAAGTATGGGATTAAGGGTACCTTCCACCTGAATTCCGGTCTGGAAATGGACACCCGCGTTCCAACCTCCGAGTATCAGGAACTGTACAAGGGTCATGAGGTTTCCTGCCACACCCTTACGCATCCGACTATCGCACGCTGCCCGATGGAACAGGTAATCTCTCAGGTATTGGATGACCGCAAAAATCTGGAAAATATCATGGGCTACCCGGTACGCGGTCTGTCTTACCCGAATGGCTCCTACTCAAAAGAAATTATCGATGTGCTTCCGTCCCTTGGTATCCGCTATGCCCGTACCGTAACAAGCACCATGTCTTTTGCCATGCCGGAGAACTTCCTTGAGTGGAATCCGACCTGCCACCACAACAAGAATCTGCTTGAGCTTGGTCAGCAATTTGTTGATCTGTTCAAGAAGCAATATCTGTACATGATGTATGTCTGGGGACACAGTTATGAATTTACCAACCATAACAACTGGGAGCTTATGGAGGATTTCTGTAAGTTAGTTGGCGGTCACGATGATATCTGGTATGCAACAAACATCGAAATCGTTGACTACATGGATGCCGCAAAGAGACTTCAATATACCGCTGACTGCTCTCATGTTTATAATCCAAATGCTGCTTCTGTATGGATTTGCGTAAACGACACGAACTTTATCGAATTAAAAGGTGGTACCATGACTGAACTTCCGATTCACGAATGGAACAACTAATGGCTAGTGTATCGCGTGAAAATACTTATTTTGCTTGAATTTCTTTGCTTTATGTAGTATTTTATATTTATAATCATACTTTAAGGGGGAAATTTTTATGGCAATGATCAAATGTCCGGAATGCGGCGCCGAAATCTCCAACAAAGCAAGCAGTTGCCCGCACTGTGGTATATCTTTCGGAAAACGCAAATTCTGCAAACATTGCGGTGAGTTGATTGATGAAGACTGTGTAGTGTGTCCCAAATGTGGAAAACAGGTTGAAGAGCTAAAAGGAAAATCTGATGATCGAAACATCATAATTAACAATAATAATAACAATAGCAGTTCAAGCAGTGCTTCCGCTGCTGCCGCTGCCGTTGCTGCCGCTTCTGGCAGTCGAACTTCATACGCTCCAAGGGTCAGTTCCAAAAGCTGGCTCGTTACTTTGCTGTTATGCTTGTTTCTCGGAGTCTTTGGCATCCATCGCTTCTATGTCGGAAAAATTGGTACTGGCATCCTGATGATTCTTTTGTGTACAACTGGAATAAGTGAAGTCTGGTGCATAATTGATTTTATCTGTATCCTGTTGAAGCGCTTCAAGGATAAGCAGGGATTGCCTATCAAAAATTAATTGATGCAAAGGAGAAAGCCTCGACACATTCTGTCACTGGTTATAAAGCGGTATTAAAAGAAAAGGTGTAATCCTGAATTGGGGTTACACCTTTTCTTTTATTTAAGCGGCTTTTTCCGCATTTTTCTGTTTCACTTTTTTCATTATTTCAAAAACCTGGTGTTCAGTTGGAATGCCAAATAAACCGCCAACCATAAAAGTGCCTGATGAACTAGTATAATTTTTCTACTGTAGACTTTTACTGTAGACTTAATGTACACTTAACATAGTAGTAGACCGCCTTTTACTCCTTTCTTAGTTCCAACGGTTCCTTTTGTGTGTCGGAACTGTGTGATTGTTTAATTGTGCCTGCTGAGTCTGTGACTCCTGCTGTGTGTTTGCTTCTGCCATGCTGCTTGCTCCTTTCCGTTTTTAGAGTGTCGCTCTGTTTCTCCATTGTCTTCGGTGTCGCCGGCCGCGCACCTTTTAATGCCGTATCGCGTTTGGACGTAAAAATAACACGCATTGCTGCGTGCTACAAACGTTATTTAGTTGTGCTGACGCAAAAATACCACCAGCCTCTCGACTGATGGTATTAACTCAAATTCTTCCCTCTTTCTTTAGCTGCTCAATTTCCTCTGGAGTCAGCTTACGCGGTTTACTCGGCATCGAAATTCTATCCAAATAAGCCTCGTATGCTTCTTTTTCTTCCTCTGTCATTTTCATGGATCACCTTCAATACTATCAAATTCTGTTGCTTTGATAGTACTCTATTTTTCTGAACTTGTATTATTTTACAATTTCAAATTTTTCTGGTGGATATAAATACTCATCGCCAGAATCATCTGTAATGCGATACCAACCCTTTTCTACTGATATCACATCATAAATCTTATCATAAGTCAACACAAGAAACTCTGTTTTCCCTGATAGTGTAACTTTACTTGGGGATTAGCAGATAATAGGTCTCATAAGCATGCTCTTTCCACAAAAGCATACTGAATACACCGTCCTTGAATGGACGGGCTTACTTTTGCTTGTATTGCATCTACATACTTTCCATTCTTTTTACTGGTTCGCTTTTCCCAGTTGATAATATCCCTTACAGAAGTGTGTTGTAGAAGTAATATAGAAGTAATGTAGAAGTAGACCGCTTTTTACAGCGATCTACCACCACGTATTACCTCTATTTACTTACTGTTTGCCAGGTTCAATTAGAACTTACCAGCCTTAGCAGCTTCCTCGATCGAAACAGCCACAGCTACAGTCATACCAACCATCGGGTTGTTTCCTGCACCGATCAGACCCATCATCTCTACGTGAGCCGGAACAGAAGAGGAACCTGCGAACTGTGCATCAGAATGCATACGACCTAAAGTATCGGTCATACCATAGGAAGCCGGACCTGCTGCCATGTTATCCGGATGCAGAGTACGTCCTGTACCACCACCGGATGCTACGGAGAAATACTTCTTACCAGCCTCAAGACGCTCCTTCTTGTAGGTACCCGCTACCGGATGCTGGAAACGGGTCGGGTTTGTAGAGTTACCGGTAATGGAAACATCTACATTTTCTTTCCACATGATTGCAACACCTTCCGGTACGCTGTTTGCGCCATAGCAGTTAACCTTTGCACGAAGTCCCTCAGAGTATGCCTTGCGATACACTTCCTTAACCTCGTTGGTGTATGGGTTGTACTCGGTCTCTACATATGTAAAGCCGTTGATACGGGAAATGATCTGTGCAGCATCCTTTCCAAGACCATTTAAGATAACGCGAAGAGGCTTCTGACGAACCTTGTTTGCCTTCTCTGCGATACCGATAGCACCCTCAGCTGCTGCGAAAGACTCATGACCAGCCAGGAAGCAGAAGCACTCGGTCTCCTCTTCCAGAAGCATCTTGCCAAGGTTTCCGTGACCAAGACCTACCTTACGGGTATCTGCAACAGAACCCGGGATACAGAAGGACTGAAGACCCTCACCGATGGCAGCTGCTGCATCAGCAGCCTTACGGCAGCCCTTCTTGATTGCGATTGCTGCACCAACGGTGTAAGCCCAGCAAGCATTCTCAAAACAGATCGGCTGGATACCCTTGATCTGAGCATATACATCCAGTCCTGCATCCTTTGTAATCTTCTCTGCCTCTTCGATAGAAGCGATACCATAGCTATTCAGAACCGCATTGATCTGGTCAATACGTCTCTCATAGGACTCAAATAAAGCCATTTTCGTTACCTCCTGTATTATTCTTTTCTTGGGTCAATGATCTTAACTGCATCAGCAACACGGCCATACTGACCCTTTGCCTTCTCCCATGCGGTATTCGGATCATCGCCCTTCTTAATGAAGTCAGTCATCTTTCCAAGGCTTACGAACTGATAACCGATGATCTGATCGTCTGCATCCAGAGCGATACCGGTTACATAGCCCTCTGCCATCTCAAGGTAACGAGGTCCCTTCTGAAGAGTACCGTACATTGTACCAACCTGAGAACGAAGTCCCTTTCCAAGATCCTCCAGACCTGCACCTACAGCCAGTCCATCCTCAGAAAATGCACTCTGGGAACGACCATAAACGATCTGTAAGAACAGCTCTCTCATAGCGGTATTGATTGCATCACAAACAAGGTCTGTATTCAGTGCTTCCATAACAGTAAGGCCCGGAAGAACCTCAGCTGCCATAGCTGCAGAATGAGTCATACCGGAACATCCGATGGTCTCAACGAGAGCCTCCTGAATGATACCCTCCTTAACGTTGAGGGACAGCTTACATGCGCCCTGCTGAGGAGCACACCAGCCGACTCCGTGTGTGAAACCGGAAATGTCTTTTACTTCCTTTGCCTGCACCCACTTTGCTTCCTCCGGAATCGGAGCAGCACCATGATGAACGCCCTGCTTTACAACGCACATCTCTTCAACTTCACGTGAAATAACCATTGCAAAAACTCCTTTCAGTTCTGTATGTTGCACCACTCAAGGTGCTGATTATGACCCTGCCGACTGCTGATCGGCAGCTTACAGCCATATCTTCAATATGTATACTTGGCACACTGAGCTGCTGAACACAGTACACCTCATACACTTTTATTTTCTCACAAAATGTGCAGTTCGTCTAGTCCTTTTTTTCCATTTCCTGCAATTTCTCTTAAAATGTTAGTGTTTTCCCTATCGTTTCCCTTCAAGGATACGGATTCGACGGATCAACTGCCATGCTGTCTCGTGCAAAGCCTCATTCTGAAGCTGTAATCTTGCATTCTCCTGTTCATAATAGTCAATACGCCTTTGAAGAGCTGCTGCCTGTTCTCTCCAGTTCTGCTCCTGTTTTTCACTATATGTCATAATTTTTCCTGCCTTTCTAATGACTCCGGACGTGTTCTGATTACTGATTTCTTTTCGGATTTCCTTTCCATTTTCTGGATTCCCTGTAACTCCATCATACTCCATATATAGTGCTTTTTCACGCAAATTTTCTCGCATTTTTCGACTTTTGCACGGAGCATTTTATTTATAAAGTGGTTCGACGATTGTTTCGAAAAATCAACTTGTCTCACCGCTAATTTAAGCTGCGATAGCTCCGTGAGTCATAACAAAAAACCGCATGCAGAATCTCTTCCACATGCGGTCTTCTATATTACCGGACTACCCGGCTATATCTCGTATTTTAGTTCAGCGCAAAACGATTCAACGCTACTTCGAACTGGTCATCTTTCAGTGGGTATCTGACAGTTAAGCTTTTGGTCAAATCGAGGCTGAAAACACCCATAATTGATTTTGCATCTACAACAATACGATTGTAACCTAAATCTACGTCAAAATCACACTTACTTGCCTCTGACACAAAGTCCTGGACGGTTTCCCGAGATAAATGAATTTCTCTTGTAAACAATGCTTTCACTCCCTTCAATATTCGGTGATGTCGTTGTCTTGTTGTTACCCCCTGCAGCGTACCGGTTCACTGCATTGACTTACTTATAGCACATCGTCTCTTTTTTGTCAAATTCAGTATCCGATCATTTTTCTGTTTTTTTTTTGCATTTTCTACTCATTCAAATGACTGATAATCTAAATTTTTTATGCATTTTAATTGAATCATTTTACTTGTCATTTAATTATTGATTCTTTATTTAAGGATTTTCCGACTCTATGATGCCTGATTATCTCCATTTTTCCAGAAATTGAGATCATTTCTTCTGTTTTGAACACCAAGCGTCAAAATTCGTCCGTATCTGTTCATGCTCGTTTCTTAATCATTCATAATGATTCAAGCCAGTATACAGCCTTGTTCTCTGTTGTGCTGTCCGCGCCAATATACACCTCAAATTTGCCCGGCTCACTGCCATATGTCATGTCTATCCGCCAGAAGCGAAGCATCGGCTCTGTGATCTCAAAGAATACCTCACGGCTCTCACCCGGCTTGAGTGTAATCTTCTTAAAGCCCTTGAGTTCGCGTACCGGACGCACCACACTGCCGTTCACATCACGCAGATAGAGCTGAACCGTCTCCGTTCCCTCTCGGTCGCCTGTATTGGTCACAGTAGCAGATGCAATCCATGCAATTTCTGATTCTTGCTTTGATTCCTGGTGCGTTTTCTGTTTCAATTCATGCGTTGAGATCTTTTTTGATTCCTCATGTGTTTTGTCATTGACTTTCTCATTCGTATCCTTCTTAACAATCGTTACTGGTGAATACGAAAAAGTAGTATAGGACAAGCCATAGCCAAAAGAATGCAGCGGACGATACTCCGTGTCAATGTAGCCGATGCGAAATGCCTTCGGGTCACCCGGATTTCGCGGTCTTCCCCCTTGAAAACGATTGTAGTACAGCGGCTCCTGTGAGGAAACAGTTGGAAAGCTCATGGCAAGACGACCTGTCGGCTCTGCTGTTCCAAATAATACATCGGTGATCGCTGCCGCACCCTCTGTTCCCGGCATCCACACATACAAAACAGCCTTTGCAAGTGCCTCAATCGGTGCCACTTCAATCGGACGTCCGGCAAACAATACAACAATCACATTATCATTGACTGCTGATACTTTGCGAAGCAGTTCCATCTGAATCTCTGGCAACGTGATACTTGTTCGGCTCGCGCCCTCTCCTGTCTGAAGGAAGGATTCTCCTAAAAACAATACCACTTTAGATGAGGTTTTTGCAGCCTGTACAGCCTGTTCGATTGCCTCTTCTGCCTCCTTAAATGTCATGCCTTCCTCGATACGGTCACGGATTACTTCCTTATTATAGAACATACTGCATCCCTTCATAAAATGGCACGCATTCCCTGTATGCTCCTGTATGCGCTCCTGCACAGTTTTGATGTTGTCATAGGTCGCGGGGAACGACCATGCACCGCAAAGCGCCCTGGTGTCCGTATACGGACCTGCAAACAAAATATCAGAAGCTTCCTGTTCTGAAAGCGGCAAAATCCTGTCCTCGTTTTTCAGAAGAACGAAGGTCTTTGCTGCCGCTTCGCGCGCTGCTGCCCGATGTTCATCGCATAAGATCAGATTTTTCTCATCCTCCTCGCTGGCATCCTTATATGGATGTTCAAAGAGACCAAGATCATTTTTCAGCTTAAGAATGCGAAGCACCGCCTCATCCACAAGCGACTCGTCCACTTCGCCTGATGTTACAAGTTCTTTTAAATAATGAAGATATACGTCCGACATCATGTCAATGTCCACGCCTGCTTCGATAGCAAGCTTCGCTGCTTCTTTCTTATCCTCTGCGATACCATGTGGAATCAGTTCTTCGACTGCTGAATAATCAGAGATCAATACACCGTCAAAGCCAAGATCTTCCCGCAGCACCTTTCGCATCAGCCACTTATTTGCTGTTGACGGCACACGATTCAACGTATTAAAGGAAGTCATCGCCATGCGGCAGCCTCCATCCACAGCACCCTGATAGCCATTTAAGTAGTCCTGTCGGAATGTACGTTCTGACAGCTCTACATTGTCATACTCGCGACCGCCCTCCGGATAACCGTAGCAGGCAAAATGCTTTAAACATGCCGAAATATTTCCTTTTCCCTTCAGTGCATCCGGTGTCTCCCCCTGAAAGCCCTCTGCCATTGCTTTGGCAAAGCAATAGTTCAGATACGGATCCTCACCCGGCGACTCCATAACTCTTCCCCAACGCGCATCGCGCACCAAATCAGCCATCGGCGCAAATGTCACATGAAGGCCAGCTGCTGCCGCCTCTTTTGCGGCAATCTGCGCACCTTTCTTCGCAAGCGTTGGCTCAAAGCTGCATCCTTGCGCCAGTGGAATTGGGAAAATAGTCTGGAAGCCGTTAATTACATCAAGCATAAACAGCATCGGGATATGATGCGGCTGTGCAGCCATCGCATTGTCCTGAATTTCCTTTAGCTTTGCCGCACCACTCGTTCCGAGAATGGTTCCGCAGAGCTTCATCTCTTCCGGCTCAATCTTTACACTTCCCATTGGACCAGTGATCAGCGTATCCGTTCCGTAAAAGTTCGCTGTCAGCTGCACCATCTGACCAATCTTCTCCTCCAGGCTCATGTCTGCCAGAAGATCTTTTAACTGTTGTTCTGTCATCGCATTTCTCCTTTATTGTTTTTTCTGATAGTTCCATGCTATCGTATCAGAAAGCTTCTGTCAATGTGAGAAATTCGCCTTTTTATGTTGTTTTTATGCTATTTTTATACGACCTTTTTGTAGTGTCTTATATGAGCTCCATGTACTCTTTTGTGACCTTATGCTGCTTTTCTTTTTGCTCCGGCAAGAATGCTTATAAGCATAACTACCGGGAAAATGATTGCGGCAAAGATACCGATTCGCATGTTGTTTCTAAATATACCGGACACAAATCCAACAAGTGTCGGCCCGCCTGAACAGCCTAAATCACCGGCAAGTGCGAGCATGGCAAAGAGTACCGTACCGCCACGTCTGAGTGCTGCTGATGCCTTGCTGAAGGTTCCCGGCCACAAGATACCAACTGAAAGTCCGCAGATTGCACAGCCAATCATCTCTATCATTGGAATTGGGACAAGGCTGATGCATAAGTAGGCGGCCACGCATAAAATAAGACTGTATTTCATAAAACGATCCAGATCCATTTTCTCTCCATATTTTCCATAGATCAGTCTGGAAAGACCCATCAAGATGGAAAAGGACATCGGACCAACCAGATCGCCGAGTGTCTTTGTGATACCAAGCCCTTCTTCCGCGAATGTAGAAGCCCACTGGCTCACGGACTGTTCTGCCGCACCAGAACAAAGCATCATGATCATTAACACCCAGAATACCTTCTCACGCGCCAGCTGTGAAAATGTCATTCCCTTTTCGCCCTCTTCCTGAAGACTGTAGATCGGCACCTTTGTAAACAAAATCAGGTTGCCGATTGGAAGCAGCACCCATAAGCGCGCAAGAATCTTCCAACTTTCCGTTCCCCAAATGCTAAAAAAGAGCGTGGAAATGAGTACCACCCCTGTACATCCCCAGCAGTAAAAAGAATGCAGCAAACTCATTGCACTCTCTTTATTATCTGTCGGGCATGCTTCAATGATTGGGCTGACCAAAACCTCCAGCAAACCGCCTCCGACTGCATAGACAACGACAGAAATCAAAATTCCCATAAATGGTGTAGGGCAGATTTCCGGCAAAAAGGTCAGCATACCAAGTCCTGCCGCCGCGCAGATGTGAGCCAGAATCATAGATGCCCGATATCCGATTTTGTCAATGAATCCGGCCGACAGCATGTCAACCAATAGCTGAATGGCAAAGTTAATTGTAATGAGCAGCGTGATCTGTGTCAGTGGAATGCCATAACTTTTTTGAAATGTTACGAACAATAATGGCACAAAGCTATTTACAACCGCCTGAATGATGTAGCCGATAAAGCAGGCATACATTGTTTTCTTGTAATCAAATTTCATAGGTTCATTTTCTCCTCTTTTTTATTATTACAGTTCACAGATAAGCCAATGTTTACAGCAAAGCACTGATGTGAATGGCTTTTTGTAACCTCACCCGTGAACCGCAACGTGTCATGTATCTTTATATCACTTTTTATTCGTGTTTTCTTGACTTATATCGCATTTTTATGGCACAATATAGCCAAACTGTTACAGTTCACTGACATCCATCTGTAAAACCGAGTGGACTGTAATGTTAAGCTGTCAGAAAGGCATGGTTCTTTTAAAATGCAGGTCACGGAAATAATTACAAATGATAAGCTGCGCGAAATGCGTATGCACGGAAGCCCGGAATTTCATTTTGAGTATTATCTTGATGATATTCATAAATATGATAAACACTATATTGAATGGCATTGGCATACAGAGCTTGAATTTCTCTATATAGAACAAGGTACTGTCGAATGCTTAATTGGTTCTGAACAAATTTTACTTTCTGCCGGACATGGGATGATGATTAACAGCAAAGTTATTCACCGTTTTGAGTCTGTTTCCGGTGCTCTCATGCCAAATATCTTATTTCTTCCTGATTTTATCGCGCCCAAAAGCAGTGCAGTCTTTACGGAATATGTTGCACCTATCGTGAACTCAAACCGTGCTTTTTTCCTTCTTGACCCTGCAAATAAAAATGAATATGAAATTTTGCAGAAAATGCAGCAGATTTTTGAGTTGGCTGACCAGATCTCTCCGAATAAACTCGACATTCAAATTTACACTGCTGCACTGTGGAGCCGCTTTGCGAAGCTGGCACTTGAAAGCTTTGTTCTTTGTACCGATCAGAAAGATATGCTCCTGCAGGCCCGCATGCGTCTTATGATGCAATATATTTTTACGCATTACAAAGAAAAAATCACTCTCACTGATATTGCCTCTTCCGCAAATATCAGTAAGAGTGAAGCGCTTCGCTGTTTTCGCCTGTCGCTGCAGACGACTCCTGTTAGCTATTTGATTGATTATCGTCTGAACTGTGCCAGACAGCTGCTTGAATCAACAGACGACACGATCACTGAAATTTCGGTCAGTGTAGGAATTGATAATATCAGTTACTTTGTCCGCATTTTCAAGGAAAAATTTAATATGACTCCGAAAGCATTTCGTCAGGCACACCTTCTGCATTCATGGCATCCTTGACCCACGGTTGATCAGTCATCTCTTCTGCTGAAAATTTTTTGCTTCCAAATACTTGAACAACCCCGCCCGACGTGTCGGACGAGGATTCCATTGCAACCGTCAGGATTTCTCACATCAGGCTAGTTTTGGAATCTTCCAATGCGGCAAATAATAAAATCGCCGTCTCGATGATATCATCCGGAAATTCATACCCTTCTGTATGAAGCTGTGCATGTTTCTCACCATCGCCAATGCCAAAGAATGCACCTGTCGTCTTCTGCAAATAATAGCCAAAGTCTTCTGACCAACGCATCGGCTCAGGCAGCTCAAATGTAGGAAAGCCAAGCTTTTCGGCGCAGTCGCGTACCTTTGCAGTCGCATATTCATTATTTTCTGTTGCCGGAAAACGCTCAATTTCCTTGATCTGGAGTGTCAGTCCGTACTCTGTTGCAAGCTTTTTTGCTAATCCATTGATTTCAGATAAATATTCATTGAAAATGCTCTGCTTCGCGGCGCGCACTGTCAGACGCAACACACCGTCGCTTGCAGAGACACCATATGAATCACTTCCAATCTCCATGCCAATCAGTGTCATCAGCACAAAACCTTTTGTCTGATTGATCTGCTTGGTAAGCGCATCTGTCTGAATCAAAAGCTGTGACAGCACCAGACCCGGATTTTTGCCTGCTTCCGGGTAAGCGGCGTGACTTGGTGTTCCTGTCATACGAATTTCAAGACCTGTGGATGCACACGCAAAGGTGCCATTTCTCGTTAAAATCTGCTTCTTTGGATAACCCGGAATGTTATGGAAACCATACATTTCTTTGATCTCTTTCTCTGTTAGAAGCTCGCTGCACACACTAGCTCCTTTTCCAATCTCCTCTGCCGGTTGGAAAATCAGATATACCTCTCGATCCCACGCGGTTTTATGTGCTTCCAGATACAGTGCCAATCCCGCAAGAACGCTGCTATGACCGTCGTGACCACAGTAATGACACGGCTTTCCATCCTTGCCGCATACAGCATCCATATCCGCACGAAATGCAATTGGAACTCCATTTCCGACTGCTTTTTCTTCACATTTTGTCTCATCAGCCTGGTGAAATGCATAAAACCAACCGCCCTTGTCTACTAGTTGAAAGGATGTATTTTCCTTTAAGAATGCCATCAATGTCTGCTTCGTCTTTACTTCTTCGAGTGAACGTTCTGGAATTTTATGCAGACGACTTCGCAAAGCCTTTATCTTCTCGAAAATTGCAGCGTCTGCCTGCCTTGCAATTTGTCTTGTGTTTTGTCTTGCATCTTGTTCGATATTCTTTTTGTCACTTGACTTTGTATCCATTCCTTTTGCGCTTCCTTTCTGATGTCGAATCCATTTTCTGTCACAGTACTCTTATTTTTCACTGTCAAGATAGCTTGCACGCTCGCCTCCGATAAATTTCAGCCTCGTGCGTGCGCAAACCACATGTGCCTCTCCAATGCTCTTTGTGTTGATACGCACTGGAACCGCAACTGGACGAAGATGCATGCCAATTAGGGTATCACCAATGTCAATTCCTGCATGAGCCTGAATTGCCTCTACTGCAACAGGTGCCTGTAATGCAGCATACACAGCTGTAGCAAATGAACCTCCTGCCTTTAACTTTGGCACTACATTTACCATTGGGAGGCGATATTCTTTTGCTGCTGCCTTCTCAATAATAATCGCACGATTTAAATGCTCACAGCACTGAGCAGCCAGATAAATTTTCTTTTCCTTACAGCAGGAAAGAAATGTCTGTGCCACTGTCTCTCCAATCTCTGCACTTGAATACGAACCAATCTTATGGCTCGCAATCTCACTTGAGGAACAGCCAACTACTAAGATATCGCCCTCCTCTAACTTTGCCTGCTCCATCAGTTCCTCAAACACAGATTTTGTCTGCGCCTTAATTTCATCAATATGTGTATATTTTTCTTCGGATATTCCATTCATAGCATTGCCTGCCTTTCTTTCATTTCAAATTGAATTATTTCAACTTGATTTACTTTCAGTGTCAAAGCGGACATTCGCAATCCGCTTCGCTACTTGCTTCCAATCGAATTGAGCGTAATTCCATATTTTTTCAAATCAACTTTTCCGTCTTCACTCACTACACCCTCTGCCGCCAGACGGGATGCCTGAACACCGGGGCCGCCAAACACAAATTCATCGGCTAACTCGCCTTTGGAATTGACAACACGGTGACACGGAATCGTAGATGGGTCTGGATTTTTGTGGAGCGCATTTCCAACAGCTCTTGCCATGCGTGGATTCCCGGCCATTTTGGCAACCTGTCCGTATGTTGCAACCTTACCCCTTGGAATCCTTTTAACTGCCTCATAGATACGCTTTGTCGGGCTGTCCGTCACCATACGATAGCTCTCGTCAATCATATTTTTGATGGCTTCATCCGGCACTGTTCCATCCAAAATAATCGTACTCCAATTTTCTTTATTTAAATGATATCCGGCTGTTACGGACGCAAAGGCAGACCTCCAGTAGTCACGCCACTCAGGGTCTGCCTTTACACTTAAATTGATATAACCATCTTTCTCATAAGTCCATAAGAAAACTTTTTTGCTGCTCTTAATCCGCACCAGCTGCCAATTCGGATCATGAAACGGTGCATTCTGACAGGTGTCCGGATAGGACAGGCCAAACGCCAAAGCTTCTTCTCTCGTTGTCATACTCTTCACTCCAATCTTTCGCAGATGAAATCATTTTGCTCTTTGCTGTTATTGGAATGATAACACACCTATGAGTACAAATCAAGCTTGATAACTCTACCGCTGTTATTCGCGCACTTCGATGACTGCCTGTGCCTGTCGCAGTCCATTTCCGAATGCACGCACACTGATTCGTCCCGGCTTACCTGTAAGCTCAAGCATTACACTTGCACTTCCATGATACAGATGCACACTGTCTTCCTGACACGGTTCATTGCTGCAAATATCGCCATTGTCCACACCGACAATTTTCGCTGCACCCTCCACTGCAAAATGAATCTTGGCACTCTCACGAAAACACGGATTGCCATTTTCATCCATGGTGCGAACCGTCAGCAGTAAATGCTGTTTTTTCTCCAGCACACCCAATTTTACCGCACTTGCCTGTTTCTCCTGATCATTGTTCAAATCATTTTCCAGACCATTCTCCAGATTGCTTTTCTGAGCATTTTCTTGCTTCTGGTCAAATGCCAGTGCGACTGCCATGCCCGGTGTCACCACCTCATGACGGCAGGCTTCCTTACCATTTTGATAACCAATGACCGTAACCGTTCCCGGCTGCCATGGCAAAAATCCCGTGATAATGCCATTTTTGCACTCAGACGGGCGTGGAATGAAGAACTGCTTTCCATTTAAGAACAGATGAACCTCATCACAATTGGATGCGATCATATATGGAATCAGTGTTTTTCTGAATTGCGGAAAATGCCAATGGTCCGCATAAATTGGGCTGTCCCAATGCTCCTTTACGCCCTCATCATCCAGCGAATAATCCATAACAGAGAAATGAACAACTGGTTCTTTGCTCCAGATGCTCTTTAACACATACGCAATCGGACGATATTCATTATTTGTATGAATCAGCGCACCGCTCCAGCCCTTTGCCGGATATCCCATCGACTCACCCAGATAATCGTATCCCGTCCAGATAAAGCTACCAATGCAATAGTCGGACTCAAATGAAACGGCTGCCGGAATCTTCTCGGTAAAATTTTGCATCTGATTATAATGACCGCAAAAATATTCATATACCTCTGTTCCTAAAATCAGTTTATTTGGAATGGTCTCGTGAATGAGTTCATACCACTGCTCCTGATAATTACAGGAAATCAGATCGACGATCTCGGCAATTTTTGCAATGCGGCTGACACGCTCCTTCGCATCGTAAATCTCTGTGTCACTGACTTCATCGACAAATTGCTGAATATCCTTAATCTTGCTTAAATCGACATTGCTCTCCCGCTTAAAATGAGGATTCATCGCATACGTAATCGGACGTAACGTATCGAGGCTGCGCACCTTATCAGACAACTGTTTTAAAATCGCAAGCATGGAATCCTGTCCCTGATTCTCAACCTCGTTTCCAACGCCCCAGATGACGATGCAAGTACGATTGCGGTCACGCTTTACCATCGCCTCAACGTCTGCTTCCCAGTTTTCGTCAAAGTAACGTCCGTATAAACCGCCCTTCCATTTATCGAAACATTCCTCGTACACATAGAAGCCCATCTCATCACACAAATCCAAAAACTCCTCTGAGTAGGTGTGATGCGCCGCACGAATGGCATTGCAGCCAAGATCCTTTAAATGAGCAAGACGCTCCTGCCAGATTTCTTTTGTCACAGCAGTTCCAAGGCAGCCTGCTTCCTGATGCAGACAAACACCTTTTAGCTTCGTTGGCACGCCATTTACAAACATTCCCTTTTGCGCATCAAACTTTACATCACGAAGACCTATTGTGAGTGATACGCTGTCATTTTCTGTGGAAACGGTCAGATGGTACAACTGCGGATGCTCAGCCGACCAAAGCTTTGCATTTTTAATATGGAAGGTAAGCGTTCCGTTTGCACCCTCTGCAATAAATACTTCGCTATCTAATAACTCATTTTCTTTATTTTGAATCAAACGTAAAATTCCCTGTACGGCACTGCTCTGTCCGGTCTCAACTTCGACAGTAGCGGTAACTCCTTCGATTTTGCTACATACCTGAATATTCCACAGATCAAGATGATTTTCCGGTACAATCTGAAGCCTCACATCGCGGTAAATTCCACATCCGCTATACCAGCGGTCTGCCGGAGTAATGCTATTATCCACGCGCATTAACAGTTCATTGTCCCCACTCTGAACTGCATCTGTGATATCCATCTTAAAAGAACTGTAGCCATATTTATGACTGCCAATATACACACCGTTTACCCAAAGCGCGGCATTCTCGTACACGCCGCCAAAGTACAGAAGATATCGCTTTCCCTTCTTCTTTTCCTCGATATACAATGTCTTCTTATACCAGCCAATGCCCCAGCGGTCACGAAAGCCCTGCCCACCGCCATCGTCCATTTCCTTATTAAACGGTCTGCTTACTGCCCAGTCATGAGGCAGATCGACCTCGATAAAATGAAGACCTTCCAACTCGGTACGAACATCTTCACCAGATTGCTTTCTTTCCGCTTCTTTTTTCTTTGCTGTTTTCGCATCAATCGGCGCACATGGCAGCAGCGCAAACTGCCAACCACGGTTGATCCATCTTTCCTCTCGCATCATTTTTCTCCTCTATCACAAGTTTAATAAAACATCCTCACAACGTTTAATTGAAATATGACCGGCAGTATCTGCTTTCTCTTTTCCAAAACGGATATTAGAAAACTTTACATATTTAATCTCATGACCTGGCTTGTCAAAACCGCACAATTCAATCGCATCGCATTCATGCCACACCTCCTCGTGATCCTGATAGGTTCCCGTCAGGCATAGATTATCAAATGTGCAATCACCAAAATATGGCTGATCCGGTCCTGCAATACCATCATCGTTGTAACCAACACTGTGCATCAGAACGCGCGGAAATATGCTGTCATATACATGAATTTCCTTTACATAGCCGCCGCGCTTTGCCGTACCCTTGATCTCAAAGCCACACAATGCTGCCTCCATGTCGCAATCCCAGATTTTTACATCCTCTACGCCACCAGACATCTCACTTCCAATCGTGATACCATGACCCATCGTGCAGCGACAATCAAACACGCGTACACCCTTTGTCGGAATGTTCACTTCATTTCCCTGCGGATTCTTGCCTGATTTAATGGAAACAGAATCATCACCAGTGTTAAACAGACAGCCAAAGAGTACGCAATCGGAAGAAGAATCCGGATCCCAGCCATCTCCATTCCAAATGCCGTGTGAATAAAATGTGCAGTCGTGCGTCACTACATGATCGCAATAAATCATGTGAATATTCCAGCAGGCACCATCACGAAGCGTAACGCCAGCCAACTCTACATTCTGGCAGTTGCTCATATTGATCAGACGTGGACGCACTCTCGCCGGAATCGTCTCCGGCTTCTCACATTCTTTGATCTTATCGCCAAGGGATGCCAGATAATCCTTTAAATTTTCCGTCTCCGAAGCGATGATACGCTGCGCTAACACGCGGCCGCCGCTCGCAATCGTTCCTTTTCCACGAATCGCTACATTTTTGCAGGCAAAAGAACTGTCATAATCCGCACGATGTTTTCCCTCTAGGTCAAGTGCGCCTACGTTTAACAAACTGCTGTAGCACTCCATCTCGGTTCCTTCAAAGCGACTCCAGATTCGCGGAAGATAATCAGTCGGCTCGGCCGTTCCCTGAAGGACAGCTCCCTCAGCCAAATACAATTCCATATCGCTATGAAGACGCAGGGCTCCTGTCATGAAAATTCCACTTGGAATCCACACGCAGCCGCCCGCCGGACAATCATCAATTGCTGCCTGAATTGCCTTTGTATTCAGTGTCTTTCCATCTCCAACTGCATTGTATGGAGCCTCTGTAATATCAATCACAACACTTCGTTTCGATGTATGTACAGTGATCGTTTCTTGGTGGCTAACCGTCATATAAGTTTCTTTTATAGTAAACTCATATTCCGTATCCGCACTCAAGCCATCTATTGTATAGTGTGTTTTCTGTGTGGTACCGACCGATGTAAAGCTTGCCTTCGTCGGTTTTATGCTTTTTATATCTTTCGTATCTTCCATATCATCCTTCACAGCTTTGACATCTCTTAAAAAGATCTCATATATTGTTCCGAATCTGCCCTGTGGGCGCTCCCAATAAAGGGTAATACTGTCTGGTTCTGCCTCTGCACGCAGTGCCAAAAAATTCTTTTCCATATCTGTTCAAGCCACCTTTCTCATCATGATGACTTTATTATATGGGAATTATCACGATATTTCTACAGTCAAAATTTTATATACTGTGCAATTCTAACCATTGCAAGTAAATAACCCTGCTGTTTATGTATGCGCTGATATCGCGCCCATTGATGATGATATCAAAGAAGTATTTTCAGAAATCAAAATGTCCCACAGATCAAATAAGAGGTCTGTGGGACCTTTATTTTAAGATACCAGAGTCAAAAGGTCAGAAAGCCGATGCAAGCTTGCTTGCAAGAGGATTT
>CAVJTU010000055.1:0-20272 GCA_963652495.1 uncultured Oscillospiraceae bacterium | reverse complement strand
AATCCCAAAAAGTGGGAGGTTTTTTTATATTATTTTTTTACTCGTCAATGCTGTTCGTAAGACTTCCGGGTTGCATCCCCTCCTAATGTCTGATATAATGTCAGAGACTACAACCTTACGCTGGCACCCATAAGTCCAGCCGATTTCTCAAAAGAAAAGAGGGGCACCCTATGAAAACAAAAGTATTTATCGACGGAAGCGAAGGCACCACAGGACTTCGCATTCATGAGCGTCTTGACAATCGAGACGACATCGAACTTTTAACAATCGCACCAGAGTTACGAAAGGATCCTGCCGAGCGCAGCCGCCTGATCAACTCTTCTGATATCACATTTCTTTGCCTGCCAGACAGCGCCGCCAGAGAAGCCGTTGCACTTGTAACGAATCCAAATACGCGCATCATCGACGCTTCGACTGCACACCGCACCGAAGCTGGCTGGGCATACGGTTTCCCGGAGCTTTCCGCTAAGCATCGTGAGGCCATCAAGACCGGCAAGCGCATCGCAAACCCAGGCTGCCACGCATCCGGCTTTATCTCACTCGTTTACCCGTTAATCGCAGGCGGCATCCTTCCAAAGGATTACCCGGTTACCTCCTTCTCCCTGACCGGATACAGCGGCGGCGGCAAGAAAATGATCGCCCAGTACGAGGCATCCGACCGCGACGAGGAACTTGACGCACCGCGCGAGTATGGTCTGTCACAGCAGCACAAGCATTTAAAGGAAATGCGCCTGATCACAGGATTATCCCGCGCTCCGCTGTTTACTCCAATCGTTTCTGATTATTACAGCGGCATGGTTGTCAATGTTTTGCTGTACACTGAACTGTTAAACGGCACTCAGACACCAGAATCCTTACAGGCATTCTTCGCTGACTACTATGCAAATGAGCCATTCGTAAAGGTAATGCCGCTCGGTGCAGAGAGCGAAATGTCCGGTTTCTTAAGCGGCAACCATTTAAGCGGCTACGACGGAATGCAGATTTACATCACCGGAAATGAGAACCGCGTCCAGCTGTCCAGCGTCTTCGATAACCTCGGAAAGGGTGCTTCCGGCGCTGCCGTGCAGTGTTTCAACATTATGACCGGATGCGAGGAAACCAAGGGCTTAAATTTATAAAGCACTCATAATCTCCTCCACCTCCCAAGGGAATTCCGTCTATGACAAACGCCAGGATTTATTTATGAAACTCATGATTAGAAAGGCACGGTTTATTTATGTCACTTCGTCATCAGCCAAAAGCTGCTTTGATTAATGATTTTTCCGGCTTCGGCCGCTGTTCCGTGACAGTGGCGCTGCCGATCATTTCCCAGATGAAGGTTCAGTGCTGTCCGGTGCTGACCTCCGTCTTTTCCAACCACACCGGATACCCATCCTTCTACTTTGACGATTATACGGAGAAAATGCCGTCCTACATCGCGGAGTGGAAGAAATTAAATCTTCATTTTGAATGCATCGCAGCCGGATTTTTAGGCTCGATGCGCCAGATTGAAATCGTAAAGGACTTCATTCATGATTTCAAGGATGAAAACACGCAGGTTTTGATTGACCCGGTTATGGGCGATCACGGCCGCACGTATCAAACCTTCACGCCAGAGATGTGTAATCAGATGAAACAGCTGACACGTTTTGCGGATATTCTAACGCCGAATCTAACCGAAGCGTGCATTTTAACCGACACACCATACCACGACGGTCACTGGCAGATGAGTGAGCTGTCTGAATTGGCTCTTTCACTGCTTGCCATGGGACCGTCCAAGGTCGTAATCACTGGTGTCTCGATGGGCACCTACATCGGCAATGTCATCTGTGAGGCAGGCGGCACACCGAGCGTTATCAAAAGAAAGCGTGTCGGACAGGAGCGTTCTGGAACTGGCGATATCTTTGCCGCGATTCTGACCGCCGACTGCGCCAACCACGTAGACTTTGAGACTTCTGTGCGAAAGGCAAGTGCTTTTGTGCAGCGCTGCATCGAAATTACCGAGCAGTTTGAGTGTCCGAAGACGGATGGTGTCTGCTTTGAGGAAGTGTTGAGCGAATTAAAAGCATAAAAAAATCCCGCAGTCCTGTTTGTGACTGCGGGATTTTTGCATTATTTCTTTATTCTAGATGCATCATCTCAAGCAGGAAGAACCAACTCAGTCCATAGTAAACCACAACGGCAACAAGGTCGTTGATGGTGGTAATGAGCGGACCGGAAGCTACTGCCGGATCGATGCCAATCTTATTGAAGAACATCGGGATGAAGGTACCGGTTAAGCTGGAAATTACCATGGAGCACATCAGCGCCAGACCAATGCAGCCCGATACGGCAAATGCGAAGTTTGCCGGACGTCCCTTTACGACCATAATAAAAATACCCAGAAGAGTGAATGATAAAACGCCCAGTAAAAGACCGTCGCCAAAGCCTACGCGCACTTCCTTTGCGGCAAGACCAAGCTTTTGCTTTAGCGTCAGGTTCTCGTCCATGAGTACACGCACGGTAACGGCAAGTGACTGGGTTCCGGCATTTCCAGACATACCAAGAATCATGGACTGGAATGTCATCAAAATTGTCAGCTGTGAGACAACCGACTCGAAAATTCCGACAACGGATGAGACAAGCATTCCCAAGAACATCAAGACAATCAGCCACGGAAGACGTTTTTTCATGCTGGCTAAAATCGGTTCCTTCAAGTCCTCTTCTGCAATCAAACCTGCCAGTCGTGCGTAATCCTCTCCCATCTCTTCATCGACAACTTCGATAATATCCTGTGCCGTGATGACACCGAGGATTTTATTGTTATTGTCAAGTACCGGAATGGAGTCCTCCGAGTAACCCTTTAAAATATCAATACAGTCGTCAATCGACTCATGACCATACACATACGGATACGATGTGACGATCATATCGTCAAGTTTTGTGCCTTCTCGCGCGATGATCAAATCCTTTAAATCAATCGCACCGCAGAAAGTATTTGTCTCGTCTGCTACATAAATCTTTGAAATATTGTCATTTTCTGCCGCCTGTTCGACAAGCGAACGCATTGCACCCTTTACGGTGAGGTTTTCACGGATTACGATACAATTTGTGGTCATTCTGCTTCCGATTTCATCATCGTCAAATGATGCAATCAGCATAATATCCTTCTTGGATTCCTGATCCATCAGATCAATGATAACAGAACGCTTTACTTTATCAAGACCGCGAAGTGCTGCTACCGCTGTATCTGCTTCCAAATTGCTGATGATCTCGACAGCCTTACGGATATCCATCTCATTCAGATAGGAGCTGA
The DNA here is from genome assembly GCA_963652495.1 of uncultured Oscillospiraceae bacterium. Taxonomy (GTDB): domain Bacteria; phylum Bacillota; class Clostridia; order Lachnospirales; family Lachnospiraceae; genus Anthropogastromicrobium. The sequence continues at coordinate 16,998 of CAVJTU010000055.1, read as the reverse complement.
TATCATCAATGCATTCAAATACATCGCACAGCATATCCATGTTTAAGATGTTATACAGCTTTTTTCGTTCCACAACGGTCAGCTTCTCAAGGACATCCGCGATATCATTCGCATGGTAGTCATCGAGTTTCTCACGAGTAACTTTTGGTGATGTCGTACTCTTTATAATTTTTATAATTTCCGCTTCATAATCTGGTTTTTCAAACAGTTCATCCTGAGATGATGAATTATCTGTCTGTTCAAGAACCTCTGCCAGCTCTTTGTCGTCCACTTTTTCTTTTTCGTCTGACATAGTTAATTTTTTCTCCCTTCTTTGATTCTTATCTGAACCAGAAGCAGGAAGTCTGTCTATCTATTTCGAGGCGGATCTGCTGAATCCGCTGACCGATCATCTTTACAGGCTCCCGCATCGCTGCTTCGCCCGTGACTGTCTGCACTATCCATTTGATCCACCTCCCCATTTGCCTTTTTCACAATCGCGCTTTCTGAAATACCTTGCAAGAAAACCCATAATCTGGCTAGGAGTTTTCGTTCCGATCATGTATTGCCACAAAAAAGTATATCATTTTAAAATTTGTTCGTCAACAACAGATTTCTCTCCCCAGTGAAACCGAGTAAAGGACAGCCTCTTTTACAGACTTTTTCGTCATCTGCTCAAGCGCACGTCTGTAATAGTCCAGCTGAACACGGTAACGTTTTCGCAAAAGATTTTCAAATGCTTCATCTGTTAATTCATCCGGCTTTCGATCGGTCTTAAAATCAATCAGCGTGATTTCATCTTCGCCGTCAATCCATGCGTCGATAACTCCCTGAACACTGACGTACTCATTTGCATCTTTCTCGGACAACGTCGTTACGGGATCTGACTTTATCATCTCAGATGCAGGCACACCAAGGATAAATGGCATCTCGCGATGATACGTTCCCTCTTTTAGGGCTTGCTTTACCTTTTTTCCAAGCGTTGTCTGCACAAAATGTTCAAAATCAGCGATACGGATTCGCTTTCGCTCCTCAGTGCTAATCAAATCCTGCTGCATAAAGTAAGAAAGCTGCTCCCTTAAATCGCCTGTGAAATCAAAATGCTCAAACAGCCAGTGATAGAGCGTACCGCGCGCGGCTCCGCTCATCTTATCCTTCTGCTGTAAAAATCCCGGAAGAAGTTCTTCGTCTGGCAATATCCTATCACCTGACAACCTTTCATCAGGCAACCATTCTTTCTCTGACAAAGACTTTTGATCTTGCAGCATGGGTTCTTGTTTTATGAGCTGCGCAATCGGCTCTCCTGCATCAGCTCCACTCGCTGCAAAGGATTCTTCCTCTTGGCGTGATTTAAGTTCCGATACAGTAAAGGCTGCCTGCAGCTTTGCGAGCAGACTGTTATCATAGCGCATTGCAAAACGCGACTCAATCAGTTCTTTTGCCGTCTCGTCTGAGGCGTTGGTTTTCCAGTTTTCGAGTGCCGTGCGCTTCATTGCCTCCTCTGCGCGCCAAAGTGAGGTCTGCATGGACAGGCTGCTCTTTGTCACAACAGACACCGAGAGCAGACTCTCATCATTAAAACACGCACCGTCAAATGGCACATTGAATCCCAGCTGCTCATAAATTGCCTTGAAGCTTCTGTGCTTGCAAAGTGCCGCCGTAATCCAGTCCAAAAAGCACCCTGCTGTAGTAAGTGCATTATAAGAAAGTGCGCGCGCTGTCTTGTCCGTTGCGTGAATCATCTTTTCCAAATAATCGAAAAGACCATCCTTTGCGCCTGTCAAATACAGTTTTTCCTTTGCTCTTGTCATTGCAACGTACAAAACACGAAGCTCCTCGCCCAGATTTTCAAGCACAAGCTCACTTCGCACGGCCTGTTTCATGATCGTGCTTTCCTTGGTGCGCATGATTGGGTCGATTGCGTCTGTTGCAATGCCATAATCAACCGAAAACAGCATAGACGCATTCACGTCCTGCCTGTTAAAACTCTTTCCAAGACCTGCCACAAAGCAGATGGGAAATTCGAGTCCCTTGCTCTTATGAATACTCATAATGCGCACCTGATTCTGCGCAAGCTCCTGTGCGGATGCATAATCGACCGAATATTTCTTCAATCGGTTAATGTATCGGACAAATTGGAAAACACCCTGATAGCTTGTCTTCTCAAATGCACCGGCACGCTCAAGAAGCATATCCAGATTTGCCTTTCGCGTGGATGCTCCCGGCATCGCGCTGACAAATTCGTAATAACCGCTGTCCTCAAGCACATAAACTAGCAGTTCTCGCAGCTGCATATAGCGGCTCTTCGTCCGATACTCTTCCAGTCGGTTTAAAAATGCGTGAAGTTTGACTGCAAGAGCATGATACTTCTTTGTCTGATCTTTTTTATTCGCTTCCTTTCCTGTCTGCGAAGCTTTCACAGTCTGTATATTCTTTGGATCATTGTATTTTTGTACAAATGCCATGACGGCATCGAATAGCTGCTTACGCTGTGACGGCGGTTCTTCGGCGCGCACAATTGCCAGCTCTTCACTGGAAAAATGACCGATCGGCGAGTGCAATACCGCAGCCAGCGGAATATCCTGCAATGGATTGTCGATAATTTCCAGCAGATTTAAAACGGTCTGCACCTCGATTGCACTGAAATATCCGCTGCCCGTATCGGCTGCCGCCGGAATGCCTTTTGAAAGAAGCACAGGGACAAATTCTTCTGCCCAGCCGGACACGGTGCGAAGAAGTATTGCGATATCGCGATATTCTGCCAGACGATACGTCTTTTCTTCCTTATCCCAGACATAAAGTCCGGTCTTTGGATCCGTGATCTCCTGAATCTTCTGTGCAACCAGCGCGGCCTCCCACTCGCGGCTGCTGTAGACGGCCTCTGTATCCGTTGAGTTGTCTGTCTGTGCATCACTCACTTTGTCGGTCCAAACAGCCGGATCTGCTTGTTTTATATTTTCCTCGTCATTCTTTTCCGGCACATCCTCCAGATCGAGCAGCAAAAGTTCAGTTGCACCACCCGTCGGGTGCATATCACATGGCTCATACAAAAGACCCGGATAGAGTGCTGCGTCCTTGTCATATTCTACATTTCCTACCGACTTATGCATCAACTGGTAGAAGAAGTAGTTGACGGAATCGAGTACGCTCTTGCGGCTTCTGAAATTCTGATGCAGCTCGATTTTCTGGTGTGTACTCTCCTCTTTTGTATAGGAAGCGTACTTTTCCATAAAAAGCTCAGGGCGTGCAAGGCGAAACCGATAGATGCTCTGCTTGACATCGCCGACCATAAACAGATTGGGCGGATCGTTTCTTGAAATACTTGTAAGAATCAGTTCCTGCACGTAGTTGCTGTCCTGATACTCGTCGATCATAATCTCCTCAAAGTTCTCCCGATATTGCTCTGCAACAGCTGTCGGCACCTCGCCGTCTGCTGTTTTTTGGCTTAAAATATCAAGAGCCAGATGCTCCAGATCGCCAAAATCAACCAGATTTTTCTTTCGCTTTGCAGCACTGTAGCGCATCAAAAATGCGTGTGTCAGGCGAACCAATTCCTGCACCTGCGCTCCTGCAAGATGCTGCTTTTGAAGAAGACGCGTATCGTCATCGGCCAGATAATCCTCTGCCAATGCTTTCAGCTGCTTTTTTGCCTGCTCGCGCATCTCCCAGACACGCTTTGCCTTGTCTTCGCTGAAGGTGTCGGTCTTTTTCTTTCGCGGCTTGCTGCCAAAACGAATCAAATTCACACGCTCGCGAAGCTGCGAAAAATCTGCTGCCTCAGACGCGAACTGTGCCATCTGCTGCTCCGACAAAAGCACTGCTTCATAATTTTCCATGCCGCCCTCGTCCCGACAGATGGCGATCATGCGACCATAAGCGGATGCTGTCTCCGTCAGAATCACCTTTACATTTTCAACCATGCGCTGCATCCACGGCTGCTTTTCAAGTTCTTCGATGCTGTTCGCCGCATAGCCTGCCAGACAGTGATCAAGCCAGTCCTCCGGGCGTGGATTTGCCACGGCAAAGCCATAGAGCTGCAAAATCAGCTCGGCTGCACGCTCATCGTCTTTTCCTGGCGCGTAGGCTTCCATAAAATTAAGGAAGGATTCGCTTGCCTTTTCATACTCATCTTCGAGAAGTGCTTCTAGCACATCTGCCTGTAAGAGTTTTAACTCTCCCTCATCAGCGATGCGAAATCCCGGATCAAGTTCAATTTCCTGAAAATGCTCGCGAAGCACCGACAGACAAAAGCTGTCGATTGTTGTGATGTGCGCATGACCTGCCAGTACCTCCTGACGGCGCAGATGTGCATTATCCGGCTGCTCCTCCACACGTTTTGCAATCGCTGCCTGCACACGCTCGCGCATCTCTCCGGCTGCAGCGTTTGTAAAGGTCACCACAAGAAGGCGGTCGATGTCAACCGGACGTGATTCATCGCAGATTCGCTCAATGATTCGCTGCACGAGAACGGCCGTCTTTCCGCTGCCTGCTGCCGCGGAGACAAGAAGGCTTCTGTCGCGCAGTTCAATGACCTGCTTTTGTTCATTTGTCCACATCATGTTGTCAGCCATCGTCTCTCTCCCCCTTTTCATCATCTATGCGGTTTCTTTGTTTCGTTTTTTGCTGTTCATTTTGCTGCTTCTCGCTCGTTGCATCACGATTTTTCTCACTATTCTCGTCACGGCTTTCCTCGCGCGCCATCTCTTTCCACACTTCATCCTGATCCATCTCAGATAGTCTGCGATAATGGCAGCCTTCAAATTGCAAGTCAAAGCCGCAAATATTTCCATACTCACAATATTCACACGGATTCATTTTCTTGTACTCATATGGATACGCATCAATCTTTCCACCATAGATACTGCGTGCCAGATTGAGTGCCTTTTTGCGGGCAAAACGACCGATTTCATGCATCTGGTCTGCGTTTGCGACAAGCGCACGAGAGGACAGACTGCCATCCTTTTTGTACTCCAGACCGGATACGACATTTCCGCCCTCATCATCAATCAAGGAAAGCGATGCCTTCTCGGTGCTGGTGAGACCATTCATGCGAAGCTCCTTTTGCTGCTTTGACTCGATTTCTTCTTTTGTCATGCCAAAGCCGGACACGATCGGATCCTTCATGTTGTAATAATAGATGCCTGCCGGAATCAGCTCTTTGCCCGGATTTTTCTTCGCTGCCATCGCCATTGCTGCCTCAAGATATAATACAAGCTGCAATTGCAAGCCATAATATACCTTTCCCAGATCAAGCTTTGTACCGCCGGACTTGTAGTCGATGACTTTCACATAGAGCGAGCCGTCCTCCTCTGCAAAGTCTACACGGTCAATTCGTCCGCGAAGTGACAGTTCTAATCCTGCCTCAACTGGAAGCGTCACGGCATTGCCTCTGGCCTTTCCAAAATCCATCTCGTGCCATGTCTTCTCATAAGAACCGTGTTCCCACTGGTGTCCAAGCGCCCACAGTGTACGGTCTGTCATACGGCGAATGCGATCTGCCATGGATTTGTTTCTGGCACTGCTGTCAAAAACAGTCGTCTGATACTCCTCCATCGCCTTTGCCACGCTCTCCTCCACGAGATGATTCCGCTTGGCATCGTCGATCTCTCTCCAGTTTAAATGGCGTTTTTCAAGCAGCTCAAAGAAATGGCTGATGGATGCATGAAACAGACTTCCATAGTCGGCTGCACCCAATTCAAACTGACGACGCTCTTTTAACTTAAGGCCATAGGTCAGAAAATGCGCATACGCACAAGCGGCATATTTTTCCAGACGTGAAATTGAAAGTTCCTGATCGCCGCCAAAAAGTTTCTTTGCAATTTGCTTGTCCAGTCTCTCTGTTTTATAACTATAGAAAAGACTTTCCCGCATGAGCTGTAATCGCTCTGCAAATGCTTCATCCTGCACATAGCAGCTGTAAAGTTCCTGCCACCACGTCTCTTGCCCTTTGTCTAAATAGCTTCGCAAACCATTTACAAGCAGCAAAAAGCCATCTTCCTTCTGCATCAGTCCCTGTAAGCCCGGATAGGCATTTTCTGCCGCCTCAACCAGACATTTTGGAAAAAGCTTCGTAATCACATTCTTTACGTGTGCCGGGCGAAGAGCCTTGCCATCCGCCGCCGTCTCGCTGAAGCTGACATAGAGTTTTTCGGATGGCTTTGTCAGAAGCAAATACAAGTAATATTGCTGGCAAAATACCTCTTCCCTCGCTGCCAATGCAAGCTCCATGCCTGCGCCTTTTAAAATTTCCCTGTCGTAATCGGAAAGAATGCCGCCGCGCTCTGCACGCTTTGGAAGCAGTCCGTCGTTGCAGCCAATCACAAAGAGTACACGGATATGTTCGAGTCTCGTTCGCATCAAATCACCCACCACCAGACGATCCACTGCCGCCGGTATAAAACCAACCTGCAACTCCTCAAAGCCAGAGTCTAAGATATCGGACAGCACGCGCATCTCGAATCTCTCATCTCCCATCAGTTCCACGATCTGATCAAACAAAGCGAGTACCTTCGGATAGACCTGCTCGTACTCACTCTCTAAATACAGTTCTCCCGCATCATGAAAGGCAGTCTGCTGCGCTTTTAATTTATAGGCAATGCCAAATTGCTGCATGAATGAAAAAAGTGCCGTCATGGCTTCGCGCACCGTTGTATCCGGATTTTCCCAGACGGTACGAAGCGGCACAAACCAGTTATAGATCTGCTCGCGAAGTATATTGAATCGTTCCAATCCCTTCTCGTCAGTATTGTCATAGGGCATTGCCCACGGATGCTTCCAGCGGCTGATGCGTTCAATGCCTCCGGCAAGCAGATAGTTGTCGAGACGGTCCAAATCCTCGCAGGAAATGCCCTGGTAGGAATTGTCTGTACTTAAATTTCTTTGCCTGAAGCTATTGGGGGCAAAGCTTCCTTGGTCGAGCTCTCTTTGATCCGAATTATCCTGATTCGGACTGTCTGAAATTACAGAAAGGACAGATTCTTTGTTTACCACATATGGATTTCTAAGAAATGCCATCACGCTGTCGTAACTCATCTGTTCTTCGAGCACGGCAAGTGCTTTTTTGACAAATTGGATCAACGGATGATTTTTCAATCCTTTTTTCTGGTCGATAAAATAGGGAATGCCTGCATGATCAAACAGCCGTGTCATCTCATCACGGTATGTTTCAAGGTCACCTGCGACGACGGCGATATCACGGTAGGAAAAGCCATCACGTACCAGTTCCAAAATCTTTCGCAGCACAAAGCCCAGCTCCTCTGCCGGATTTTTGGCGCAGATGATATGGAGTGCATCTGTTTTTTTATTCCACGCTGCAGCCGGCACGCAGTAAAACTGCTTCTCCAGATGCTTTAGCTCATCCGCTGCATCACGCTGTCTCGTCACATAGCGGTGATTTTTCTCAGAACACGGAACCTGATGTGCCTTTGCCAGTGCCGACAGCTTTGTTTTCATCTCGCGGCTCATGGCAAATAATTCTTCGCGTCCGCCCTTTTCGTCCTCCGTCACAGCACAGACAACATGCTTTGCGCATTGCAAGATTTCTTCCAGCACCTGATACTGTAACGGTGTAAAACCCGTAAAGCCATCCAGAATGACAATGCTTTCATGCAGCTTTTCTGACTGCGGCACAAGCCGTGCTAAAACATTTAGAAGTTCCTCTGCCGTCAGATATTCTTCTCCCAGTTCCTTATAAAATGAGGTGTAAACCTTTTCAATATCGCGCAGCTTTTTCTGCAAAGCGGGACGCCTTTCCAACGAAGGAAGCACCCCCTCAAGTACTTCATTTGTGATTCGATATGCACTAAACTCACTGATGACAGACTTTAATTCCTGAATAAAGCCGCTCTGGTTTAAATTTCGTCCAAATACTTCCAGCTGTGACTTTTCCTTTCCGGCGATGCGCCGTAAAATCATGGACTTGCCCGTATCGTCAAGCAATACCGCCTTTTTGCCCGCCTGCTCATTAAGCAAGCGATGCGCCAGACGGCCAAAGCTCAAAACGTCAATATTTCCAAGCACATGATCCGGATGCACCGCGGCAAGCTCTCTTTGCACTTGCAAGGTAGCCTGCTCCGGAACGAGAAAAAGATACATTTTGTCCGGGTGGCTGCACGCTTGGGTACAGATCGTCTCGTAGATTACCGCTGTGCGGTCTGATATGCTGTTTCCTGAAATAAACTGAAGTGCCATGCTCCTTTTTCCCTTCTTTTCCGTTTCTCATTTTCACGTTATAATTTTTTCTTTCAAAAACATTGTAGCACCAAAACATGTGTTTTGCAATGAGAAACTCTGTCAGCGCATAGCTGATTGCGAAATGGGATTGCAGTTATAAATTGCGGATTGCCGGATACCCTCGATATACCGGAAGCCCCAGCTGCAGAAAGGCGAAATGGATATGCAACATCTGCGGATATGTCCACAAAAAAAATCCTCCTGAAAACTGCCTGCAGTGTAATAAACCTGCATCTGTATTCAAGAGGATGTGACGGCAGAAATATTTGTTAGTGTGACAGCCCTTTTCTGTCTGTATGGCTCATTTCAAAAGTTCTTCCGATCATGTCTTCTGCCTGGAAACAAGATCTGCGAAAAAACCATTTGCATTGATAAGTTCATCATAACTTCCATCCTCAATGATCTTTCCCTTGTCCAACACGATGATGCGGTCGCAGTGTCGGATCGTCGAGAGGCGGTGTGCAATGACGATACGCGTACATTTCAGTGACTCAAGGGAGTCTGATACGATTTTTTGTGTAATGTTATCCAACGCACTCGTGGCCTCATCAAACATCAGGATATTCGGCTTCGGCGCAATGGCACGCGCAATCAGAAGACGCTGTTTCTGTCCTCCGGAGATGCCTCCACCGCCCTCGCTGATCAGCGTATGCATACCCATAGGCATATTTTTGATTACACCATCAATACCGGCCAGCTTTGCCGCCTCCCAGGCATCTTTCATCGTGAGCCATGGGGCAGAGATCGTGATATTAGAAAAGATATCTCCGGCAAAAAGCTTGCCGTTCTGCAGCACAGTGCCAATATTTCGTCTAAGTGAGCCGAGATCGATATTTTCCATATTGACGTTGTCGTAACTGATCGTGCCGATCTCCGGTTCTTCAAATCCCAGCAGCAGGCGCAGCAGTGTTGACTTGCCACAGCCGCTCTTGCCGACGACAGCTACATATTCTCCAGGATTGATCTTGAGGTCGATATCATCCAGAATAAGTGGCCGGTTCTTTGAATATCGGAAAGATACGTGGGACAGGGTGATCCCACCCTTCAGCCCGGAGACCGTCTTTTTGCCGATGCTGGTCTCAGGCATCTCCGAAAGCACCGGTGCAATCATATTCAGGATCGGACGGATATACGCCAGAAGCTGTCCGCTCTGCGAAAAGAGCGTCAGATTTGCCGTGGACATCGAAAACGCTGCAAGGAAGGCCGCAAACTGCGAAACATCTGTGCTTCCGTCGCGAACGCCGGCAAAATATACCCAGAGAGTCCCAAGGAGTGCCGTCGCCGTGACCAGCTCATTTTGGATCACGGATGGAAAATGCGGCCTGTATGCCGAACCTGCTTTTTCTTTATACACTTTGGCCCAGCGGGCAAGCATGCGGTTTTCGCTGCCGGAGAGTTTAATACGCTGAATACCCGTGATCATGGAATAGGTGATGCCCTGCGTCTTCATGTCGCCTTCAAGTTCCTCTCCGACTAGGCGCATTTTCTGCTTTGTTGAAAGGATGATGATCAGTGCCTGCACTACCAGCGTGGCAAAGGCAGGAAACGCAAAACTCGGCGCTATGACCACGATCTGAACCACGTAGACAATCGAAAGCACAGCCGTAATGCCAGGTCCCATCACTGCATCTGTCAGCGCCTGGGGCAGGATCTTCAGGGAAATGATGCTCTGCGACAGACTTCCTGACGATTTGCCCTGAAAGAACTTCGCAGGCAGATGTATCACACGGCCCATAACGGCGTTCTGGAGAAGAACAGACATACGCTCCCGAACGCGTTCCAGCAGCCCGGTGCGGACGACCGATATCAGATACGTGGCGACGGTTGCGGAAAACAACAGCACAGACATCGAGATCACGAGTTCCAGTGTGCCGGTCGGAATAATCTCTGCAAAGATGATGCGGGTGATATTCGGTGTTATCAGTCCAACTATCGTGATAAACAGAGACGCCAGAACGATCAGAAGATAGTCTGAGCGCGGGATGTTACGGACCAGAAATATGATCAGATCCTTTCCGCTCATCTTCTTACGCGGGAGCGGGCGGTAAAAGCACTGTGCTTCCCGCTCAAACAGCCCCTCATTTTCAGCCGTGACGCGAATCCTTTTCCCAGTCTTATCATCCCGATAGACATAGCCGGAAATAGTGCCGGGCAAAAGAGCGATCACCTGCCCGCTCTCTTTGAAAACAGCGAGCAGAGCACCGTCGCCGTTCTTCCACCACTTCTCATTCAGCTGCACGCGGCGGTGCATAACACCAAGGGGCTGCGTGATGTAACCAATCATATCATTGATATTGGAAGTCTTCGGAATTTCTTCCGGCGTCAATACGTGATAATACTGACAGATGATCTCCACCTGCCTTCTAGCCTCCTCCGAGGGCTTGTTCCATGAATGAAATCGCTCTTTGCCGCGCAGAGAATCCGCGACATCGATCAGCGACTGGGATAATTCCAGCCGGTCGCGGTCGATCCTATCCTGGAGTTGTTCTTCAAAAACGCCCCTATTTGTACTCATACCGCTCTTACTCCGTTGTGACCAGTTCATTGTAGAGTCCTCCGTTTCTCAACAGTTCTTCGTGTGTCCCACGTTCCGCCACACGACCTTGATCCAGTACGATGATCTCATCGCAATCGCGGATCGTCGAGAGGCGGTGTGCCACAATGATGCAGGTGATACCGCGAGCCCTTATTGCCTCGGAAACCTCAAACTCCGTTTGGGCATCCAGTGCACTGGTTGCCTCGTCCATGATGATGATCGAGGGATCGCCCGCCAGTACGCGTGCTATCTCCATCCGCTGCCGCTGCCCACCCGAAACATTCCTGCCGCCTTCATCCAGACGATGATGAAAGCCCTTAGGATGGCGCATGATATCATCGTAGATCTTTGCGTCCTTGGCAGCGAGGATCACATCATAATCCTCGATGGTAGAATCCCACATACAAATGTTATTCTCGATGGTGTCGGCAAACATGACTACCTCCTGATCCACAACGGAGAGTGAACCCGTGAATATGGCACGGGGGATTTCATGGCGCGTCTTTCCATCGAAGGTAATACTGCCCTCCCACGGGTCAAAAAGACCGGAAATAAGCTTCCCGATGGTGGATTTTCCTGAACCTGATCCACCGACCAGTGCCACACGGGAACCTGGGGAGATATGTAGCGAAAAATCACGGATCAGAGGCTCTGCCGTGCGTGAATATCCAAAAGTAATATGATCGATATCAATCCGGCCGCTGAGCTTTCTCGCGCCGGCGAGTACATCTCCGCACTCGTCATCCAGTTCTGCCTGCTGATCTGCCGGATACTTCATGACATCCTCGATCCGTTCCATAGAAGAACGCATCTGCTGGATACTCTGCCCTGCCGCGATCAGCTGGTTGACCGGGTTAAGGAATGCCGTCATCATGGCCTGAAAAGCCAGAAAAACACCTGCTGTCATATGACCTGAAATAATAAGCCATGTCCCCATTGAAAGAACCATGACGGAAGAAGCCTGTTGTACGAGCGTTGGCAACGGCCCGAGGAACTGATTGACGTGACCGAACGCCACCTCGCTGCGGTTGGCGGAAGCCTGATAGCCAGACCAACGCTCAAAGAATCCATCCTCAGCGCCGGCCGCCTTGATTGTCTCGATCATGTCAATACCGGACATCGTAGTAGCCGTCACTTTTCCGTCGTCACGCAGCTGCACCCGGGAAATCTCCATGCGCTTGTTCGCAATCACCCTGGATACATAGAAATTGACGATCACGGTAACTATCCCGATAACTGTAAGAAGCGAACTGTATTGCAGCATGATCACAAGATAAAACACGAGCAAGACAATCTGTATCACCGTCGGCGCAAGCTGGCTGGTCATCGTCTTGGCAACATTGTCATTCTCTCCCTGCCGCGAAGAGAGGTCGCCTGCAAGTCTCTGTGAAAAGAATTCGATTGGCATCCACAGCAGGTGATGAAGAAACGAGGCGTTGCTCATGGCCGCCATCTTGCCCGTGACACGAAGAACAGAGATTGCCTGAAACGCCTGACAGATAAACTGAAATACGACCATAGCTCCGAAAAGCAGCAAGAAACCCACTATCCAGTCCGAGTTATCGCCAGCAAGGATTCTGTCAGAATAGACTCTTGAAAAAACAGGTATGATCACGCCCGCAAGGGCCGCAAGCGTGGCAGCGATCATGATCAGAACCAATGCGGATAAATTGCCCTGGATTCTGTCCTTGAAGAATGTCCAAATACTCTTCGGTTTGCCGCCAGGCTCAAACTTCTCGCCTGGGCTCATCAGAAGACAAAGTCCGGAATAGGAGGCATCAAATTCCTCCATTGATACGGATACACGTCCCATGGCCGGATCGTTCAGCACTGCCTTATTTTTGGTAAATCCGTCCAGCACAACAAAGTGGTTATAGTTCCACCAGATGATACAGGGAAACGTAGCCATTTTCTTGATCAGCGTCGGTCCGTAGCTTCTGGACTTGACTTCCATTCCATATATCCTTGCAGCTGCAGCCACGTTGGCTGCATTGGATCCGTCCCTGGATACACCACAGTCGATACGCATACGTTCCAGCGGCACCCAGCGCCTGTAATAAGCAAGAATCATTGCAAGAGACGCGGCTCCGCACTCCAATGCCTCCATCTGTAATATCACAGGCACGCGAATCGGTTTTTTCTGCTTCTTATTCTCCATCTTGCACCCCCTCTAGTCAAACAGGAAACTGAGCGGCTTCACCTCATCAACGATAATAGCCACATCTGCCGTTTCACCGTAGTAGAGGTAATCCAGTGTCTCATCCAGTTCCACAAAAACAGGATAACGATAGGTTCCCTCACCGAGCTGTGCGAAAATCCAATCCGTATCCAGCATCAACGAATCAAGAAGATCATGGATTTCCTCATCCTGCAACAAAGATGTGTCAAGAAGATGTGCTTCACCGCTCACACGCGTACCATCGCGAAAAACGACCGACGAACTTTTGTTCTGGATCTGGCGGGACATACCATCTTTCGAATCTACGAAACAAATGACTGTATTCACTTCGAAGTTGGCGACATCATTCTTGACATCAGCGCTGTTAATGAAGTCACTCTTCATTCCGACACCCGTGATCGACAGATGAACCGGGATGCGCCCCACACTACCCCAGATAATAAGTGCTGACAGCACTGCCGCAAGTGCCACCGCCAGAATCCAAGTGCCCGGTGTCGCGATTCGGATATATTCATTCAGTTTCTCCGGCGAACGCACCTGATCTTCTTCCGAATTTGAAAACAATCCGACCTTGCCGTTCTCATTCAGACCAGTCATATTCTGTATCTCCTATCTGTTTTTTTATTTTACGGTAACATACCGCCATAAAATTACGAAAAGCCCCACAGCCTATTACAAGCTGCGGAGCCAGATTCCATCTTTTTTCCTATGAGAGCCTCTATTTGAACAGGTTTGAAAGCAGGCTCTCCGCACGGAGTGCCTTCACTTCCTCGCGCACCGCCGGCATCACGGCCTCCATAAATGCCTGATTCTGTGTCAGATCATGGCACAACTCGCAGGGCGTTGGATACGTCTCCCTGACAGGAAAGCCCATTTCCGATGCCCGTCTGGCAAGCCAGGCCACTCCCTTCCGGTAAATAATCTCCAGCAGCGGATCGTGATACTTAAAATAAAGCATATCCTGAATGGAGTCCTCGCCAATCTTTCCAATCCGCATCTGCGGAATATCAAAGCTGTCTTGTGAGCAGCAGTTATAGACATATCCGTCGTAGCAGAAATGCAATGCGCCTTCCGTTAAATGCGAGCAGAAACATTCCTCCGGCCGGAATCGTCCGATAATGTCTTCATCTGTGTAAGACACAGCCAGATTCTTCCGGACTTTTTCCGTGAGCAGAAGCGGATAACATACGCATTCGGTCATATAGATCTCGGGGCGGAGTGCCTGAACTGTCTCCGCAAAGCCCTCCTTGCCCTTAATGACCATAATGGTCACCTCCGACTTCAGCTTCTGCTCCGCAAGGATCCGGATGGCTCCCTTTACTGCCTTTGCAGGCACATATTCCTGATGAAAATGATCCGCGGAGAGCCGAACCTCCCTCAGGCCAGCTTGTTTCATCCTGCTGATCATTTCGGAACCTTTTTCGTAATTGATGCCCCAATAACCGTTTGACACCACCGCTGAAGGAATCTCCAGTTCTTCATAGGCATAACGGATCAGTCCGTACAGACGATCCGGATCGATAAACGGTTCTCCGCCCGTAAAAGAAAAGCTTTCAAGTGCCGGCAGCGTTTCCTTTGCCTCCCGCATATAGTGCCTGATCGTCTCATCATCCAGCATCCTCGTTTTCTGAGGAGAGCAGGCGTTGCAGCATATAGCGCAGGAAGCTGTGCAGCGTTCCGTCATTATGAAGCCTACTGATTTAACCGGTTTCATGACGCACCTCCCCATTTCATCAGATTTTCCAGAAAAATCTCCTGGCGGCACTTATCGACCGCCGGCTGTATTTTCTGCAGAAAATCCGGTTCTTTTGCAATACGGTAGCAAATCTCGCAACCGTTTCCCACCATATCCGGCATATCAACACCAAGCTCCTCCCTGGCAAAAAGCGCAAGTTTGTAAAACCAACGCGGAGCCCCCATCAGGTGCAGGAGTTGCAAGCCTGGAGACGATGTCAGAATCTTAGAAAGTGGCTGCTCATGCAGGTTGCCTAGTGCAAAACCTGTTCGGAATATAGCCGGACTGCAACAGGGATATACCCTGCCCCGCGGATCAACCGCGAATCCGTTGGAATTGAAACAGGAAATTTGCTCGAGTGGCTGTTCCCGAATGAACAGATCATCCGGCATATTTTCAGCCCTTCCAACAGCCAGTAATGGATAAATCTCCAGCTTTTTATTCAAAATATCATCATCAAGCGACGCAACAAAGGGTCCAGCTCCTTTTTCGCCCTCTACGTCCGCTATAGAGATCCCTCCCGGTATTTTATGCCGTTCCATGATGCGGATAGCCTTCCAAACAGATTCCTGCGGAATATATTCCCCATGAAAGGCATCGTAGCTTATTGACACCCAGGTACATGCGCTGAGTTTGTCCAAGAGTTCATCGATCCTGCTTTCATCCCATGCTCCCCAGAAAGCATTAGTAGCGATGGTCCGCTTCTTAAAGCCCACTTCCTTTGCATAGTCCAGAAGATGCCCGCAAAGATCCGGATATAAAAGCGCCTCACCACCGGTAATAGCGAAACGATCCCGCACGCCAAACTCCCAGGCCTGCCGAATAACTTCCTTCGCAAAGGATTCGTCCATCACATCACCGCGCTGTCTCTCGCAGGCAAGGCCGCAAAATGCACACTCCGCCGTACACCTGTCAGTAATCAGAAGTCCAAATTGTCTCCACTCCATACCTGCTCCTTTTTATGTGCTCTGATACAATAATTTCTCTGATGTGATAGGAATCCCATCGAAATTTCCTATCACATTAAAAACCAGCCACGGTCACTGATAAGAGATGTAACCGTGGCTGGATCGTTTCTCACGAAACCTTCATGTGCTGTTCAACCCCTGCATTATTCGTAAGTTGTAGCCAAAACGGTGCCGGTCCATATAAGGACGGTAAGACCGCCAGCAGCCTTCTCCAGATCCTCGGCAGAAACTTCTGACAGTTTCTCGATATCCTCATCGGTCAGCTCATAGCCAAGTTCCTTAGCCTTTGCAACAATCTCGTCTACACTCTTCAAACCCTTGAAATTTGCGGCGAATGCCTCATCAGCTTTGATTTTTGCAGTAAGTTCCTTAAGTGACATAATAACTCCTTCCTCTCCGCTTCGCGCAGAATACGTAAAATATTTTTATCTAAACCGCAGTAAGCGGATCAGATCTGAAAATGATGGCTCATGCAAGCCTGTTTGAAAAAACGAGTTTTATTCCAAGGATAGATATACCGCCTGCTGCTTTCCCGATATCTTCATCAGACACCTCAGCCAGCTCCTCGATCGCCTCTTCCGAGAGTTCAATCCCCACTGCACTAGCCATGGCAACGATCTCGTCAACAGACTTTGCGATTCGGATCTTCTCCGCAAACGCACTGTCTTCTTCCATCCTCTGCTTCAACGCTTTGATATCCGCCATAATCGATACCCTCCCGCAGGCCTAACTCGTCTCGGTGACGTGCCTGCTTCGACACCGACTGCCGTTCATCTCTCAATGATGATTTCACTCTCATCGGGAAACTGCTATCTTTTTTACATTTGTTATTCTACCACACCCCCCCAAAAAATGTCAAGTATTTTGGTAAATAAGACAGTGTAATTTTACTTGGTGATTGGCAATCCGCAGCTTATCTACAGATATCATAAACAGGCTCTTTCCACAAAAGCATGCTGAATGCACTCTCTCCTGCCTTTTATCCCCCAGACCGTTCTTCTCTCTGCGCTGTTTTCCAAATTGCAATTAGTTAACATTTCCGACAAGATCTCATTGCTTGAAGCAAAATGATATGATAAAATATCAGTAAATATTGGAGGTGATTCTATTGGGAAAAGCAGATACTGTTACAAAAGCCTTTATGAGAAAAAACGAAATTTTCGCTGATGCATTCAATTTTCTCATTTACGATGGAGCATCGGTTGTGAGTCCCCAAAACTTAAAGGAACTGGACACAACAGAACTTGCATTGCCATATGGCGATAACCAGAATGATCATTCCGAGGGCGAATCCATTCAAAAATATCGTGATATTTTAACCTAATCCGCTAGAAGTCCTCCACCTCTTAGGTGGGGGATGAAGGCGGGT
>CAVJTU010000054.1:0-20422 GCA_963652495.1 uncultured Oscillospiraceae bacterium | reverse complement strand
ACTATTATTGCAGAAAATGAATCAGAAAAACAGGTACTTACTATAGTGCGTTTACTTATCATTTGTCGAGGCTATTATCTCAAAAAATGAGACCACTGTCTACGCATCCACTATTGAGCGTTTACTATTGTAACGCATCTAAAAAACAATTACAAGTAAAAGACAAAAAATACCACCCAACAAACTGTCAGGTGGTATGATACTCAATATCCAGTTCTTCCTTCCGAATATCCATATTGAATATAATGTTTATAATATAAAGGCCAATCATCCCCAAATGCTGTATTTAAATCACTATACTTATTTCTATAGGTGACAACATTAAATGTAGGACTCGCAATTCTAGCTTCTGCCATTCCATTATTAAGAAAATGATGAAACGCTGCAATAGAATCATCTCCAAACGCTGCATACACATCTGAATTTGTAATCAAATAATACTCAGGATCAAAAACCAAACCATAATCTAATCCATCTACAACATATGAAGAAGTACTAGGACGCATACCTATTTCAGAAGCCGGAATAATTTTCCAAGCGTTTCCCATAAAATGTGGATCCGATCCATTTCCATAAATACTATTTTGAAACAGCTGTGCATACTGAAAAGAAAAATTACTGCAACTTTTTGGAACACTAAATTTCACAATATTACCGTGAAAAAATGATCCATCTTCTGAATTTCCAGAAACCCCTTTTAAATTTTTGAAATTTTCACCATAACTTGTATTCTCATCTCTTAACCATGCTAAAAGCGTATTTCCAACCCCCAAAGCTATATTGTAATCAGCACTTATAGCAGCTGGAAGACCAAGTGCAACACCTATATTAATGTCCTTGTTAAATTCTATTGTTCCAGCCGTAACTGGATTAGCCAAATAAATCTTCACAGAATCATTTACTCGGGCGATACCAGCTCGATACCATGTTGTTACATATCGTGGTCCGAAATAGGGAGTAACATAATTATATGATGTAATAATAACAGTATCGTTTGTTGAATCTGAAACATCTCTTTCAATCTCGAAAGTGGTCTCATATTTACATTGAGCATTATCCACTGCATCATTAAAGATATATGAATCAGTATACACCTCTTCTTTTGTAATTGTCGAGCGCTGTACACTTGATCTAGAATTGCCTTCATTGCCTAAAAGCATGCCTTTTTCATACAAATCATCAATCTTTTTTGTAAAAGATTTTATTTTTTCATCTATATTATCTGAACTCGAAATTAAAAACGAATGATTCACTCCATTTTTTCTGTATATAACCAACTTTTCATTTTGTTCCGAATCATAAATATATGATATTCCATTACTTGAAAAAAACATAGGATTTTTCTGTACAATTTTCGAAAAATAATCAACAACTAAAACTTCTCCATTTTTAATAGACTTCACCTCATCCATTTCTGATCTGGCATCCAGTGAAATATCCATATCCGCTTCACTAATACTTGATGGTATAAAGTTATCCGTTGCAAATAACGAGTTCCAAGCAGCCTCCATTTCTGCTTCATTGAAAAAATCTAATATACCATTTTCCAAATCGGTTTCCGGTTGTTGTAAAACTGTTTTCGACTCAACAGTAGCAGGATATACTGACTCCGATTCACTCTCATGAGTCTCAATAAAATCTAACTCTTTAGAGCTTTCAGAACACTCTTCCTCAATTGATTCAAACTCTTCAAAAGGACTCTCAGACTCTGACTCAAACACCGTATCTGTTTCTGATGCCTCAACCGTAGTAATACTATTATAGCACAAAAAAAACATAAATAATACAAGTTTTTTATTCATATCAATCTCCATTCCGTCGCCAAATAGCAACATAACTAGAGTTTCCTGTGAAAATTCCAGTACAATACTCTCTTTTGTTTTCAGTAAATTCAACATCCGCAAGTCTGGCGCCAGTTTATCATACAAACCTGCACTAGTCAATAAAAACCGGACACGAATTTTAATTTTGGGGGTATTACAATAAGGGCAGACCCAGAATTAGGTCCACCCTTAATACAAGAACTATATAATTGTCATCATTACATAAATGGCGACGAGACGCATGCACTTTACGAGACGGGACGTTGTAGCGGGGCTTTCAAAATACAGTGTGATAATAAAGAATGTAACAGGCGCCCGCGGAGTTGGGCCCGTCGACAAAGTCATGGTCGAGGAGCCCTTTGTAAAACTTCCGGGTAACCACTCACGCCACCTTTATTCTAGGTTTGTATACCCCATCAGGCTCTCGTCGACAGCCCTCGCTGCCTCTCTGCCTTCACGAATCGCCCATACAACAAGCGACTGTCCACGGTGCATATCACCTGCGGTAAACACGCCCGGTTCAGAAGTCGCATAGGAATCCGGTGCAGTCTTTACGTTGGTTCGCGGTGTCAGCTCAACTCCAAATGCATCGGACACATAGCTCTGGCAGCCAAGGAAACCTGCTGCAATGAGTACTAACTCAGCCTCAAGTGCAAACTCGCTGCCCTCAACCGGAACCATCATCATGCGTCCTGTTGCCTCATCCTTCTTGGACTCGAGTTTTACGCAGATGAGTCCGCAAAGCTTTCCGTCTGCGTCCTTCACAAACTCCTTTACAGTTGTCTTATAGATACGCGGATCGGAGCCGAATACAGCGATTGCTTCCTCCTGACCGTAATCGGTCTTGCAGACTCTCGGCCACTGCGGCCACGGATTGTTTGCGGCACGAGTCAGCGGCGGCTGCGGCATCATCTCTAACTGGGTAACAGATGCACAGCCCTGACGGATCGCTGTTCCGACACAGTCATTTCCAGTATCACCGCCTCCGATTACAACAACATGCTTGTCCTTTGCGGAGACATAATTTCCGTCTGCTAAATTGGAATCGAGCAAACTCTTTGTTGTGCGGGAAAGATAATCGACTGCAAAGTAAATGCCCTCAGCATCTCTTCCCTCTGCCTGAATGTCTCTTGGATTGGATGCACCACATGCCAAGATTACACTGTCGTACTGGGACTTCAAGTCCTCTGCACTGATATCCTTTCCAACATTTACACCAGTGAGAAAATGAATGCCTTCCGCCTTCATAAGTTCCACTCTTCTCTCAATAAAACGCTTTTCCAGCTTCATGTTCGGAATGCCATACATAAGCAGTCCGCCCGGACGGTCAGAACGCTCATATACCGTAACCTCATGACCACGCTTATTTAACCAATATGCTGCAGACAGACCAGACGGACCGGATCCTACAACCGCAACGCGCTTTCCGGTACGTGCCTTTGGCGGATTTGGCTGCAGATAGCCATTTTCATATGCATACTCGATAATAGAAAGCTCATTTGCCTTTGTTGTGACCGGCTTTCCATTTAAGTTACATGTGCAGGCTGCCTCACACAATGCCGGACAAACTCTTCCCGTAAACTCCGGGAAGCAATTTGTCTTTGTCAAGCGATTAAACGCCTGACTCATATTTCCTGTATATAAAAGATCATTCCACTCCGGAACCAGGTTGTTGAGCGGGCAGCCGCTTGCCATGCCCGCAATCATCTTTCCGTACTGACAGAACGGTACGCCGCAGTCCATACATCTGGCTGCCTGTCTGCGTCTTTCCTCCTCCGGCAGTTCTTCGTGAAATTCATTGAAATTCTGGATTCTTACCTTTGGTGAAGAAGCCGGGGCATCTTCTCTGGCATATTCCATAAATCCTGTTGGCTTTCCCATTGTCTTCTCCTCCTTTATTTTCTTCCGGCATTTGCATAGAATGCCTCGATCTGTGCCTGCTCGCTGCTTAAGCCTTTCTCCTCCATCTGGACGATGGCATTGAGCATACGCTTGTAATCATTCGGGATAATCTTCTTAAACTTCGGCAGATACTCGGAGAAGTGTTCCAGGATATGCTTTCCTCTTGCAGAGCCTGTCGTCTCAACATGCTCTGTGATCATCTCCTTTAATTCCTGTACATCATACTTATTGCTGAGTTCCTCAATACTGATAAGAGCCTTGTTCAGTCTGGTATAGAGGTCGTTATTCTCGTCAAGTACGTAAGCAATACCGCCGCTCATACCTGCTGCAAAGTTCTTTCCGGTTGTTCCAAGGATGGCAACACGTCCGCCCGTCATGTACTCACAGCCATGATCGCCAACGCCCTCTACAACGGCAATCGCACCAGAGTTACGAACAGCAAAACGCTCACCTGCCACACCCTCGATAAATGCTTTACCGCTTGTTGCGCCATACAGAGCAACATTTCCGATGATGATATTTTCATCCGGCTTGAAGGCTGCCTTCTTTGGTGGAAATACGACTAATTTACCACCAGAAAGACCCTTTCCAAAGTAATCATTGCTGTCACCTTCCAGTGTCAATGTAAGTCCCTTCGGGATGAAAGCACCAAAGCTCTGACCGCCGCTTCCCTGTGCGCGAACTGTAATGGTATCCTCCAAAAGTCCATCCGGGTGAAGTCTGGTAATCTCAGCACCAAGCTGTGTACCAAAGGCACGGTCTACATTGCCAACATGAATATCAAGCGTCTTTGCATGACCGCTCTTTACAGACGGCATCAACTTCTTTATCAATACACTCTTATCAAGCGTCTTCTCTAATTCAAAGTTGTAAACGTTCTTGTGAGCGTAACCAGCTACGGAAGCATCACTGTATGGATTTTCAAGAATGCGGTGCAGATCGACCTCATTTGCTCTTGCGTTTGCAAAATCCTTTCTCTGATACAAAAGATCGGTTCGGCCAATCAGCTCATCGACCGTGCGCACACCAAGCTTTGCCATATACTCACGCATCTCCTGTGCAACAAAGCGCATGAAATTAATGACATATTCCGGCTTTCCACGGAAGTTCTTTCTCAGCTCCGGATTCTGGGTAGCCACGCCGACCGGACAGGTATCCAGATTGCAGACACGCATCATAACACAGCCCATCGTAACAAGCGGTGCCGTTGCAAAGCCATACTCCTCTGCACCGAGAAGTGCTGCGACAACGACATCATGACCATTCATCAGCTTTCCATCGGTTTCCAGGATAACGCGGTCACGCAGGCCATTCATAATAAGTGACTGATGTGTTTCTGCTACGCCCAACTCCCACGGAAGTCCGGCATCATGGATGGAATTTCTCGGTGCAGCTCCTGTTCCGCCATCATAGCCGGATACCAGAATAACCTGTGCACCTGCTTTTGCAACACCTGCTGCGACTGTTCCGACACCAGCCTCCGATACAAGCTTAACAGAAATTCTTGCCTGATCGTTTGCATTCTTCAAATCATAGATTAACTGCGCCAGATCCTCGATGGAGTAGATATCATGATGCGGCGGCGGAGAAATCAGTGCAACACCCGGTGTCGAATGTCTTGTCTTTGCAATCCAAGGATATACTTTTCCTGCCGGGAGATGACCGCCCTCACCAGGCTTTGCGCCCTGCGCCATCTTAATCTGAATTTCCTTTGCACTCGTTAAGTAACGGCTGGTGACACCGAAACGACCGGAAGCAACCTGCTTAATGGCAGAGGAACGATTCAGTCCGTCCTTTCCAATGGTAAGACGTTCCAATGCTTCACCACCCTCACCACTGTTGCTCTTTCCATGCAGGGTATTCATTGCGATTGCAAGTGTCTCATGTGCTTCCTGGGAAATCGAACCGTAAGACATGGCACCTGTCTTGAAACGTCTGACAATGCTATCAACGCTCTCGACTTCGTCAATCGAAATTCCACCATCCTCCGAGAACTTAAACTCCATCAGACTGCGCAGGCTCATCGGGTTATCATCATCGCGAAGGCTCTCGGAATACTTCTTAAACAGCTCATAGTTTCCGGTTCTGGTTGCTTCCTGAAGCATATGAATCGTAAGCGGATTGTACAGATGCTCCTCCTTACTGCTTCGCTCCTTATGTGCTCCAACGCTGTCAAGCGTTAAATCTACGCCAAGTCCAAGCGGATCAAATGCAGTTGAATGCCAGCTTTCGATATCATCCTCGATATCCTTTAAGCTGATGCCCTCGATACGGGAAATAGTTCCCGGGAAATATTTATCGACCAGATCCTTGTCCAGACCGATTGCCTCGAAAATCTTGGAACTGATGTAGGACTGAATCGTGGAAATACCCATCTTGGCTGCGATCTTTACGATACCGCTCAAGATTGCCTTGTTGTAATCATCGATTGCCGCATATGGATCCTTGTCAAGCATATGGCTGGAAACAAGGTACTTGATACCTTCGTGCGCCAGATACGGGTTGACGGCACTTGCACCAAATCCAAGAAGTGTTGCAAAATGATGAACCTCTCTCGGCTCTCCTGTCTCTAAGATGACAGACATGGAAGTACGCTGCTTTGTCACAACCAGATGATGATTCAGTGCGGATACCGCAAGCAATGACGGAATTGCAATGTGATTCTCATCGACACCGCGGTCGGAAAGGATGATGATGTTTGCACCGTTGTGATGAGCACGGTCAACATCGATAAACAAGCGGTCAATCGCCTTATTTAAGGAAGTGCTTCGATAATAGGTGATCGGAACGGTCGCTACCTTGAAGCCTTCGATGTTCATATTTCGGATCTTTAGCAGATCGGTATCGGTTAAGATCGGATCGTTGATGCGAAGAATCTTGCAGTTTTCCGGTGTATCCTTTAAGATGTTTCCGGCACAGCCGATGTACAGATTCGTAGAAGTAACGATCTCTTCACGGATGGAGTCAATCGGCGGGTTTGTTACCTGAGCAAAACGCTGCTTAAAATAGGAGAACAGCGGCTGATGCTGTTTGGAAAGTACTGCTAATGGCGTATCATGACCCATTGCGGCAGTCGGCTCACTTCCGGTCTTTGCCATCGGCAGGATAATGGAGCGAAGCTGCTCGAAAGTATAACCGAAATTCTTCATCAAACGAAGCATCTCTTCTCTGGTAAACTCAGGTACACGCACGTTTGGAATCTTTAAGTCGTGCAGCTGAGCCATGTTGGAATCCAGCCACTCGCCATATGGCTGACGCGCTGCGTAGTAGCCCTTTAACTCCTCATCGTCAATCACACAGCCCCTTACGGTATCCACTAAAAGCATACGGCCCGGACGAAGACGTTCTTTCTTTACAACGATGGATGGATCAATGTCGAGTGTACCCATCTCAGAGGTTAAGATCATGCGGTCATCCGAGGTAATGATGTAGCGGCTCGGACGAAGACCATTTCGGTCTAATACTGCACCGAGCTGATCACCATCGGAAAATACAATGGCAGCCGGACCATCCCAAGGCTCCATCATCGTTGCATAATATTGATAGAAGTCCTTCTTTTTCTGGGACATGGACTTGTCGTTAATCCATGGTTCCGGAATCAAAATCATGACTGCGAGTGCCATCGGCATACCGCTCATGATCAGAAACTCCAGCACGTTGTCCATCATCGCAGAGTCGGAACCGGAATCATCGACAACCGGAAGAACCTTATAAATCTCATTTTTCAGTTCCTCAGACTCCATCTTCTCCTCACGAGCCAACATCTTGTCAACATTGCCGCGGATGGTATTGATCTCACCATTATGTACCATGTAGCGGTTCGGATGAGCACGCTGCCAGCTTGGGTTTGTATTGGTTGAGAAACGGGAATGAACAAGCGCAATCGCAGAAACATAATTCTCATCCTGCAGATCATTGTAGAAATTGCGAAGCTGTCCGACAAGAAACATTCCCTTGTAAACGATAGTTCTGCTTGAAAGAGAAACAACATAGGTATTATCGCTGGATTGCTCAAAAATACGACGGATGACATAGAGTTTGCGGTCAAATGCAAGTCCCTTTGCCACACGCGCCGGACGCTTCAGGAAGCACTGCATGATGCACGGCATACAGTCAAGTGCTTTGGAGCCTAAGATGCCCGGTGTTACCGGAACCTTTCTCCAGCCAAGTACCTTGACGCCTTCCTTCTCGGCGATGATCTCAAACATCTTCATTGACATGCGGCGGTCTGTCTCGTTCTGCGGCAGGAAAAACATACCGACACCATAATCTCTCTCCTCACCGATATCGTAGCCAAGTTCCTTACAGACACCTGCAAAAAATGGATGGGAAATCTGAAGCAGAATGCCGACACCATCTCCTGTCTTGCCTTCTGCGTCTTTTCCTGCGCGGTGCTCCAGGTTCTCTACAATCTTTAGCGCATCTTCTACTGTCTGATGCGTCTTGGTTCCCTTAATATTGACAATTGCACCAATACCGCAGTTGTCATGCTCAAAACTGGGATCATACAGACCTTCTGTACTTCCCCACGGTGTTTTGCTAGTCTGTTCCATGCTGGTCCTCCTGTTTTTTCCAAAGAAAGCCAGAGAGGTACTCTGCGCCTTTGCAGTCTCGCCCTCTCTGGCTTTTTCTTCCTTTGTTTGAGTCATACTATACTGCAAATTGATGATTTTGTAAAGAAAGACTTTTTGTTGAATTTTCAGATAATTTTACTTTCTTTTGTAGGTATGGTATTTTACGTTAATTAAATAAATAAAATTTATGATTTCTTGATTTTTATTTTGTTTACTTCAGTAAACTATCTTCTCGATTTTTATTATTTTGAAGGCTTTATATGGTGTTTTGTCCATTTTGCTGTTTCAAGTTGACAAAATGGCGTTTCTCATCTATTATCTTATTAGATAGTTTCAACAAAATTGTGCCGCAGCGGACTATCTTAAGGAATTGTGGTCAAAATGTGGTTGAAATGCCTTTGAAATGCCTTTGAGATTTTGACGTTTTGACATTTTGGCACTTTCCCCCTTCTTTTAACAAAGCGGCACAGGAAAGGTTATGAGAAATGAAAATTGCTTTAATCAATGAAAACAGCCAGGCTGCGAAGAATAGCCTGATCGAGTCTGTTTTAAAGGAAGTTGTTGAACCGATGGGACATGAGGTCGTAAATTACGGCATGTATGCTGCTGACGATGAGGCTCAGCTGACTTATGTACAGGTTGGTCTTTTGACTGCTATTTTATTAAACAGCGGTGCTGCTGATTTTGTTATTACCGGATGCGGTACAGGTGAGGGTGCTA
Source organism: uncultured Oscillospiraceae bacterium (assembly GCA_963652495.1). GTDB lineage: Bacteria > Bacillota > Clostridia > Lachnospirales > Lachnospiraceae > Anthropogastromicrobium. The sequence continues at coordinate 11,403 of CAVJTU010000054.1, read as the reverse complement.
TGTTAGCATGCAACTCCTTCCCGGGCGTTCTGTGCGGCCATGTTGTTGATCCATCTGATGCTTATATGTTCTCCCAGATCAACGCCGGAAATGCTGCTGCTTTCCCATTTGCAAAGGGCTTTGGATGGGGTGCTGAACTGAACTTAAAATATTGCTTCGAGAAGCTGTTCTGCACCGAACCAGGTGGCGGATATCCGCCGGAAAGAGTTGTTCCGGAGCAGCGCAATAAGAAGATCCTGGATGGCGTAAAGAAGATCACTCATACTGATATGATGACCATTTTGCAGAATATTGATCAGGATTTCTTAAAGGCAGCTGTAAGCGGTGCAAAGTTCAAGGAGTTGTTCTTTGACAGCTGCAAGTGCCCGGAGATCAAGGCGTACATCGAGAAGGTTCTCGCTTAAGAGTGTTGAGTGCTACCCGGTAGGGTACGGTGGCAACCCGGTAAGGTACGAAATGCGAATGTGCTACCCGGTAGGGTACGAAACGCCCACTCGGTGAAGTGACTTTGTCGACGGACCCAATTCCGCGGGCTCCCACTACACGTTTTCAACGTAAGTGTATTTTGACAACGGACCCGCTACAACGTCCCGTCTCGTAAAGCACATTCACCTCGGGGCTTTGCCAAGTATCCGTGCGTAACCCGTAAAACTTGTAAAAGCGAACATAAAAAAGACCGGCAGCGATGTCGGTCTTTTCCTTTAGATCGTGTCGATTTGTTTTTTCAGGAAGCGAAGCAATCCGCCCTCTTTGATCAGTTCTTTTTCGCGTTCGCTTAGATCGGCTTTTACCTGAAATTCAAAACCCTTTGTCTTATTAAATACATGTACAAGTCCTTCATCAATCTGCGCCCTTATATTGCAAATTTCTAACTCATCCAGCAAGTCAGTTTTCTCATAATCATTTCTATTGGTAAATAAAAGTGGCAAAATTCCATGATTGATCAGATTGCCTCGATGGATTCGTGCAATGCTCTGCGCGATGATGCAGGTAACACCCAAATACATTGGATTGATGGCGGCATGCTCTCGTGAAGAACCCTGTCCATAATTTTCTCCAGCAATGATAATACTTTTTCCCATTGCCTTTGCCCGCGCTGCAAACTCTGGATCATAGCGATGGTAGCAATATTGAGACATTAACGGAATATTGGAGCGCATGCTGGAGAATTCGGCGCTGGCTGGTGTAATATCATCGGTGGAAATATTATCGGTTCCCTTTAAGGACACTCGTGCCTGTAACGTTTCTGGCAAGAGATCCGGAACTGGCAAAAATTTGATGTTTGGTCCACGAACAATGGCCTGTTTTTTCGTTGCTGACGGATCAATAGGCGGCAACAGCATAGAATCGTCTGTCAGGTAATTCTGCGGCTCACGAACTTCTCCCAAGATAGAGACCTCATCACCCATGATTTCGGCTGCATCGGCAAAGGTTCCCTTTATTGCAGTTGCTGCCGCACTCTCTGGACTGACAAGAAAAATTTTTGCATTCGGATTTCCCGCACGTCCCTTAAAATTTCGATTTGATGTTCGCACCGAAATTCCGTTTGTCGGAGGGGTCTGTCCAATTGCGCAGCATGGTCCACAGGAGATTTCAAGCAGACGTACACCTGCTGCCACTAACATGTCCAGATAGCCGTCTCGAAGCAACTCCCGATAGGTCTGTCTTGATGCGATGCCACAAACACAGCTGACATTTTCATTTACATGATGTCCCTTAAAGACAAGTGCCGCCTTCGCCAAATCGGCGTAACTAGCATTTGTGCAGCTACCGATGAATACCTGCTGTACGGGTTCGCGTTCTATGTCTTTTAGTGCTCGAACCTGATCTGGTTGATTCGGGCAGGCAACAAGCGGCTCTAACTCATCAAGATTGATCACAATTTCCTGTGCATATTCGGCATCCGAATCTGCCCGAAGCTCTCGATAATCGCCCTCTCTTCCTTGTGCTTTCAAAAATTGATGTACCTGCTCATCCGCTTCAAAGATCGATGCCGTTGCCCCCATTTCAGCGCCCATGTTTGCAATCGTGGCACGCTGCGGTATCTCAAGACTAGCTGCTCCCGGTCCCTGATACTCATAAATTCGACCAAGACCGCCTCGTATGGATTCTCTTCGTAACATTTCCAAAATGATTTCTTTTGCATTTACACCGGGGCGCAAATGACCTTCGAGACGCACCTTTACAATCTGTGGCATTTTCATGTGAAGCGGCACACCTGCCATAGCGCTTGCCACATCCATGCCACCAACACCGATGCTAAGCATTCCAATTGCACCAGAATGAGGAGTGTGACTGTCTCCACCCACACATACCTCTCCTGGAACGGCAAAACGCGATACATGAACGGTATGACAGATTCCATTTCCAGGTCTGGATACCCAGACACCGAATTTCTTGGCTGCGGATTGCAAATAAATATGATCATCTGGCGTCTTGTAATCCGCATAGAGCAAATTATGATCCAGATAGCTGACGCTGCACTTTGTCCTCAAACGGTCAATATCAAGCGCCTCAAATGCTAAATAGGTCATTACTGCATTGATATCATGAGTCAATGTCTGATCCACACGAATATCAATCTCATTTCCTGCGATTGGCACACCTGATACCAGATGTGCCTCTATAATTTTCTGAGTGATCGTTTTTCCTTTGCTTATCTGTTTTTTAACGATCTGTCCTTGGTTTTCTGTATGTTTCTCCATGCGTTTTCCTCTCCACATTTTTACAGTGATGCGACTGCTTCCATCTCAGTACACATGATTAAGAATGCACCTACGCCGTGCAGATCATTTACAGAGGTTGGACGTTCGCAATAATACTCGTATGTTCCCACACCCGTTCCAATGCACACATCACCGACGAGAAGATTTCCACCTTCCCATTTTAAAGAATGAATAACTGCCTCGTAGCCCTTCTTTGCATAAGCAAGATATTCCTTGGAAAGCAAGCCTTTTCGTACCGCCTTTGCGATGGCAGCGGAATACAGACAGGAGCAGCTGTTTTCCAGCCAGTTTCCTGCACAGTCTCCCTTATTTACTACCTGATACCATCTGCCCTCTTTGGACTGATACTGGCAAAGTGTTTTCAGAAGAGAAGTGGCAAAGTCTTCCAGTTCTTTTCTCTTTGGATGATTTTCTGGAATAAAGTCCAGATCGTTTAACAATGCTACCGGAACCCAGCCGATGCTGCGTCCCCAAAATTCACTGCTGTGTCCAGTTACTGGATCACTCCAGCTCTCTTTTCGAGAGGAATCATATGCATGGTATAAAAGACCAGTCTTTTCATCCTGTGTCTTTTCCTTCATTAACAATGCCTGCTCAGCAACAATATCAAAGAACTCTGGGCGATTGAAGCGTGCGCCGTACTCTGCGCAGATCGGGCCACCCATGTAAAGGCCATCCAGCCACATCTGATCTGGGAAGCAGTCTTTGTGCCAAAAGCCGCCTTCTTTGTTCTTTGGAAATTTTAAGATAATCTCCATTAAAGAATCAAGGATTTTCTTGTAGCGGTCATAATCTTCTTTATCCCCCATTTTTTCTGCACGATCCATTAACGGATAGAAAAGGATTCCCGGCTGGATATCATCGAGCTGACCCGCATCAAACAGTTTTAATGTGCCATCCTCATTGATACAGGAATCTACCCAATGCTTTATGTAATCAAAATACGTTTCATTTTTGCATAAACAATAGGTCTGGTAAACGCCAGATAAAAATACGCCCTGATGATAGTGAAAATGCCCCTTCGGCGGCAAATCCTCTGCGTGAAACTTTCGCATCATTGTCTCGCAGGATGCCTTTGCATAGTCGAGCGGAGTCTGGCAGACAGCTGCCTCAAAGTTTGTAACGGTCATTGAATTGTTGCTCCTTTTTGTTTTCAATGGTTCTTGTTTTATGGTATCATATTGTAAATTTTGTTGTTTCTCTTGCTTGTTTGTCTTTTGTTGCGTGATTGTATGATCTGCTGCATACACGCCGATTATCGTTCCGGTAAAGCAGCGATTCTCCATCTCCGTGCACAAAAAGCGCACTGAATACGTTCCGGCATCTTCAAGTGGGCCATCTTCTGTTTTCCAGGTAATGTGATAGCCAGATGCAGATGCATCAATAAAAAGTGTAATTGGTGTTTTTGTGCTCTCCTCCAATTCTTTTGTATAATCAGTGACTTCTACATCGTCTAGTTTGCGAATGACAGCAAGCTGCGTCTTTCCATTCTGCTTTCTTTTGCAAATTCGATAGTAAAAGTTTGTACTTAAATAGAGCAGCATACCACCCTCTTCGCCCTCTTTTGGCTCAAAGGTGAAGGTCGTCTGAAAATGACAGTCGATATCAGGCTGACAAATACCTATAAAACATGGCTGTGCTGGCGCTTCAAAATCAAAGACAGATGGATGAAGAATCAATGCGTTTGATAATTCGTTTGATACTACATTTGATGTTCGCTCATATAGTGCGGTATCAGGTTCACGAAGCCAGAGCCATTGTGGTTCCCATGAGGGAGTAGAAAAGTTTGGTTTGAAGTGGAAACTGTTTCCTGTATGAGTGTTCCTTTCTGTTTCGATCTGGCCATACATAATTTTACTTTGTCCATTTTTATTTTGTCCAATTTTTTCTTGAGTTCTACACACCGTTCTGTCTAGCTCATTTTCCAGTTTTGCCCGTTTATTCACTGCAACTGGCCAGCCCTCTTTCCATTCAACTGGCGTCAAAAATGTCTCTCTTCCAAGCGGTGTCTTGCTTTTTAGTACCGATCGCGTTCCCAAATGAACCATCCACCAGTTTCCATTTTTATCATCTACCAAATCGGCATGACCTGCACACTGAATCTGTTTGGTTGTATCATTTTTATTGGTCAGAATCGGATTGTACGGGCAATTTTCATATGGACCATAAATATTTTTGCTGCGCGCTGCTGTCTCCATATGATTGAAAGAGGTTCCACCCTCTGCCGCAAGGACATAATAATAGTCTCCAATGTGATAGACATGCGGACTTTCCAGCCAGCCGCCACCAGTACCATTCCAGATTTCGCGGCGTTCTTCCTTGCGGATTCCGGTAGCCGGGTCGATCTTTGCCAGCACAATTGCCTCATGACCATTTGTAAAATCATTCGTGCAATAATACGCGTCATCCCCATCAAAGCAAATCGACGGGTCAATGCCGCCAAAATCTGTCCATACTGGGTCGGACCATTCACCGTTTATGTCATCGGTGTGCATAATCATATTTCCCATGCCATCAATCGCAACAGTTACATAAAAGCGTCCCTTATGGTAACGAATTGTCGGCGCCCATACGCCACCGGAATCTTTAAATTTAGAATAGTCAAGCTGCCCCGGTTTGGTAATACAGTTTCCAATCTGTTCCCAGTTTACTAAATCACGACTGTGAAACAGGGCAATTCCCGGAAAATATTCAAATGTACTTGTCACCAGATAATAATCACTGCCCACGCGGCAGATACTCGGGTCTGGATGAAAGCCTCGAATAATAGGGTTTTGATATTTCATAACGCAGTCCTGCCTTTCTTATTTTACGCACCATTGCAGACGCTTTGCAAAGTCTGCCTGATAATCTGCTCTCCACTTTGCGATTGTTTCTGCATATTTTGCGATTTCATTTGCATCGTTTGACGGCTGCCATCCTCCTGGCACATCTTGATAGCGTCGCGGACCAACCTTTTGAAACTGTCCACCCCACGAGCTTTGTGTTGGATCATCCAGATTGTGCGGCTGCTTTGAAATTATGTATAAAACAGACGGTGTATCGCCCTCTTTTAGCCCATTGACATCACCCCATGGATCACCACCACGATAATCCGGGTAAAGCTTGCCAAGCGCACTGCCATTTTTCTTCACATGCTCCTGCACCCATTTCGATGTGCTAAGTGAAGTATCGCCAAAACGATACATTCCGCGAAATGCGGCATAATTGGTAATATAAAACAGATCCGGAAACGTTTCTTTCATCCATTTTCCAGTGTCATCGTATTGATCTCCAATTGAATAAACACGAAGCTTTCCTCGAAATGCAGCCGCCTCTTTCGATGTGCGATCATGTGATACACGCCATACTGCCTGTGCCAAATCAAGCGCGCCACCCCATAATAAAATCCATAACGGTCTTGGATCATCTTTATCTGCTGCTGAAATAATCAAATTTGACCCTTGCGTATCCTTTCCTTCACCGAGTTTATCCTTTCCCGGACGGCAACTTCCCGATGCAATGCATGATGCTAACTTCTCCGGCTTTGGGTAACGAGGGTCATGTGCTGCCAGATTTTCCCATGATGCGCCATACGCATTCACCACCTGCCGGATATATTCCGGTCTTGTTCCATGTTCTCCATATGCACACGCAATCAACCCTTCAATGTCTACTTCATTTGCATATAATAAAAATCGAACCATCGACTGCGTATCATCGGGTTCGAGAATACCGGCCTGCATACTGCTGATATCTGTAATGACAATCACACGCGGGCGAGCACTCTCAGAAAATGCACCGTTCTCTGCATCTTTTGTACTTTCAGCTTTTTTTAAGTTTTCGTTGAATTTCATATTGCGATAACCATGTCTTTCTTTTTCTTTGACTCCTTTTTGCCCGGAACATCTGGAATATTCGTAATTTCTGGTGCTGCTTCAATCATGCACGATGAAATTCATTTCCTGGCATTTCTTCCATCAGTTTGCGAATGCCGTCCATCGTATCAGGAAGCACATCGCGAAGCAGTTCAAGTGTGGTAATTGTATTTAAGCCCCACTGCGCAGCAAAGTTTGTCTTGATCCATGGAATTTCTATATGTGCTTTGTTTTGATCATCTATCGCATAGCAAACTGGTGTGAAACCAGCCTCGTCACCTATTTTAATCAATGCATTCAACAGATTCTTCCAAACCGTTTTGGTCAGTGCCTCATCTTTTGTGAGGAATGCGGCATAAGCGCCGATATCGGAAGCAAACCAAGGGAATGCAAATGGACGCTTCTCAATTAAACCATGCGTCTTTTCTTTCTTCTGCTCTGGTGTCAGATAATAAAATCCGCCATAGACAGAAAGAAGCTTTTTCAATGTCTCATCATCGAGCATATCGGCAAGCTCCCACCAGACCTCCGGGCCACCCATGCAAATCTGCAAGTGCATGTTTGGACTTTTCTCGTCCTCGCCCTCATAAATCAGATGACCATTTTCCTCATAACGATAGGACGGACCAGATGCCAGTCCAAACGGCATTTCGCTCACATCCTTAATACCCTGGCGAATCTTTTCCAGATAATACGGATCCAATGTACGCTCATACTGCGTCATCCAGTTTGACAAAAATGAAGTCCAATCTGGGCCACTTCGGATGACAACATGAGAGCCTGTCTCATCCTGCTGCTGGAAATACGTAATATTTTTCATCGAAAGGTCCGCATCCTTTGCATCAGCCATTGCGTCTCCGATGCGCGCATCGCCTGTCAGATAATAGTAAACGCGGTGATGACCTGCCATGGAAACGCGCGGCTCCTTGCAGGAGCATCCCCAGTGGCGCACATTATGACGGGATCCGATACCTGCCATCGGCCCAAAGTGATAGAAATCCACTTCCGAGCAATGCCGGCTCATCGCCTCTGCCACCGTAAATGCATCTTCCCTTCCTGTACGAAGGAAATACAACCATAGCCAATAGGTCGGAACCAGCTCTGTATTCTGCCAAGCAAAGCCCCCCATATCATAGCGCCAGCAATGGCGAATCGGGTCATAGGTGTGCATCACATCGCCATAATCAAACAAGCCGTACCATCTTCTTGCCTCGATCTCATTTTTATAAAAATCGAATAGTTGATCAAGCTGATTCTCTAAGAATGCTTCTGACTCGGTTGTTCGTTCTGGTAAACTCCAGTAGCCAAATGCGCGTTTTTCATGATAGTCCGTTGGTGATTCTACATAGACTGGCGGCTTATTTACACGATTTGCAAACGTATTTAACTCATCTTCCGTTGTCAAAGATGAGCGCACCGAAAGCGTACACTCGCTTGTCACAGCGATTCCTTCCGGGCTTGCGCCAAACCATGGAAATCCCTCATAGGATGTCATCTGGTAGCTTCTCGTATCATAATGCCGAAAATCAAAGCTTTCAGCCTGGGGCGAATAAAACCATGCCGTGCAGGATGCGTTGTCATTTGCAAGATTTGTCACTTCAAGACCTGACGGATATTTCTGCCAGAAATCACGTATACCAAGAAGGATGCCGCCATTTTCACCGCATACCTCCATTGCTCCGTGCGCACGTCTGCCCTCTGCAGCACTCAGCACACAACACTGTGGCTTTGTCTGCTTACTAATTCGATAATGATCGGCACTGTCCTGATAAAGAAAATATCGGCTCCATACCGGAAGATCAGCCGCTGCCTTCTCGACATCACTGTCTGCCGGGTATCTCCACGTTTTTCCGTCAAGCTGCTCTTCTAAAACAGATGGCTGCAAACGCGGATAGGAGCTGTTTAGCAAAATTGCTGCTTCTTTAAACGGCAGTTCGCCCGCAAAGCGAATATGATGCTCATATGGACGACCTTCCAGCACGGTATCAAAGCGGATGCCAAGACCTTTTAGAAAATCGGTCTGCTCATTTCCATCAAAGAAAAAGGTATGAACAAAGCGAATATCACTGCTATTTTTATTGATGTACATACGAATGCAGAATTTCATCTTATTTTGATTCCAGCTATGATTTCGATAGCTGCCCTCTGCTTTTATCGTTAACGCAAGCGGGCCATCCTCCTCTACTGCCACAGCCGTGATTACTGCCTGGTAGGCTCTTGTCACCTTTGTCTGGCCGTCAAGGTCAAAATTTGTTTCAGCGTCTGTGCTTGCATCAGTGGTTATACTAATGATTGTATCAGTAGTGGAAGTCAGAGCGGCTGTACTATTTTCATTGCTTTGCTCTTCAAGATACAAAACTGGTGATACCTTTTTCACACGCAGCTTTCCATTTAAGAAAATGTCCTCTGCCAAGGTATCTGTTGTGTTTTTCCCCGTTGGAACTTTCAACGAAAGGACACCATTGTCTATGTACAGCCAGTTATCGTCTCTTCGGGTAATCATAGAAGCCAACATAGCCGCATTCTCACTGCCTTCATCTGATTTGATTTGTGCTGTCAATGCAGCTTCTCGTCCCATCTTCGATGCATCTGCCGTGTGAGCTGCCCACTTAATGCTTCCATCTGGCCACCATGCCGTGATACGGGACTGCACCGGAATGAACTCTTTCTTTTCATTTTGTAATGTGAAAGAATCGGTCTGATCATTCTTAAAATTTGGGATTGACAATGTACCCTTTTCCCAATAACTTCCAAATGTCACATAGCCAGATGCAACCCTGTTTTCCAGACAATGCAGCTGAATCGTTTGACTCGCCTTTTCCTGCTTTGGCTCCATTTGTTTTTCCTCCTTGGATTGAAACATTGTAAATTTGAAAAAAATAAAGATAAAAAAGATAAAACCTATAGCCTACAATTGCTGCCATTGTATCACCAACGACAGCAATTGTAAATGAAAACAGTAGTCTATTCGTTTCCTTCATTTTTAATGAATCATAAATTTTTATTATTACTTCAGTGAATCACGAATTCCTTTTGCATTTTCAATATCAGCTAAACGCCAATCAATTACGTCCTGTGCACCAAGTCCTTCGCAGTCGCTCACCATATCTTCCCAAAGGGAATCAAATTCTTCCTGTGTCTGCGCATAAACCATTTTCCAGCTTGCTGTTACAACGGTCTCACGAATTGCATCAACAGTAAGCTGCATGATACTTTCCGGATCTGAGCAAAACTGATCAACATTATCAAGTGTGCTCTCATGACACCACGCATTCTTGTCCTCCAGCCAATCATACCAGCTGTCATAGCCTGTAATGGTTCTCCAGGAATTAAAGTTATCCGTGTCTGTTGTATACTGCATTTCCTCAGCCCATCCACCATGACCAATTGTGACTGGCTGTTCATCATATCCCAGATAGCTCGTATATTCACCAGAATTTAAAATCCATGATGTATTCCAAAGATACGCATCTTCTCCATCATCATAGGTATAAGTAGTGCCATCCTTCTTTGCAAGGTGTTCCTTCGCCTTATCGGTCAGATACAAATGACCATCTTCTGTTGTATACCAATAATCGCCTTCCGGTCCCATTGAAGCATAAATCTGTGCATCCGGATCCGCTAACATATCCAAAAATGCCAGACACGCATCCAATTTATCAGTATTGGCATTGACAACCAGATAATTATTGGTCGATCCATATGTACTTTCAGAAGTATAATAAACAGAAGTTCCCGGAACATAATATTCATAATAGCGATCATGCCAGCCTGGAAGTGTACCACTTGGAACCATTGTGTATCCCTGATCCACCTTTGGTTTCTGCGTTGCACGGTCACTGCTTATGCTATCCGGATCCAAAACACCTTCCTGATACGCCTTATTGTACCACTGTAATCCCTGATAGTACATACTATTCTCTTCAAGAATTGATGCATAGGTTCCATTTACCATATCCTCCTCAAGAAGATACGGCAGCTGATTTTCTGAGAAACCATGCCAGCGATACCACAATACCATGCCACCCCAATATTTTGTATCACTTCCACTGTTAAGAACGGTTCCATAGTAAGGATTTCCGTCTTCATCCGTCGGATGTGCTTCCATCATCTGCTTCATTAGTGGAATCAGATCATCCAAAGAAGTAATTTCCGGCGCTCCGATTTCCTCATAAACATCCCAGTTAATCTTTACACAGTTTCGATCCGTCCCGCCTGACGCTACTGCTTTTCCAACCGCGGTCGGCATACAGTACAGCTCTCCTGTTCCATTGCTTCGATACTCTCGGATATAATTAAAGGCACTTTCCAAAATCTCCTCATCTGCCTTTACGTGCGGCATCTGATCAATGTAATCATCCAGCTTCAGTACCATTCCGGAATCAATCATAATTTGCAGATTTTCTGCCGTTACATACATAATGTCCGGAAGATCGCTGCTTGCAAGAATCGCATTTGTTTTCTCATCCGAATAGGCCCAAACTTCTACTTCCAAACCCTTTGATGCAAAGAAATCACCCAGATAGCCACTTACCACGCCACTTGAAAGACTTCCATTTGCCGGATACAGACTGATTGTCGTCACATTTTCACCATCCGCCAATACCGTTTGTGGCAATCCACCCATTGCCATCATCGCTGCCATTACCACTGCACTTGTTCTTTTTGCTGCTTGTCTCATTTTCTTCATAAACTACTACTCCTTTTCTATTTTGATCTTTATTTTTTCACTGTGTCCTTCTGTCTTTACTTGCACACAGCATTTTTTATAATGTACCCATAACAGTGGACACGTGAATTAGTGTAGTACCCGTTTTTTA
>CAVJTU010000053.1:0-20455 GCA_963652495.1 uncultured Oscillospiraceae bacterium | reverse complement strand
ATGTTTTTGAAGATTGCGAGAGTGCAAAGCACGTAGCAATCTGGTATCAAAGGGGGCAAAATGCCTGAATAATCATTTGAATAATGGAAGGTGTTCAAAATTGAGTTTATTTAGAAAGAAAAGAAAAGGCAGAATAGCTGCAAGGGCAGTTTGTTTTGGTGTGGCAGCAAATCTTCTTTGCGGTCTGGTGCCGGAAAGCAGCGTGGATGTGGTATTGCACGGTCAGGCAGAACGGATACTGAACATTACAACTGTAGAGGCCGCTGAGAATGCAAACACAGGAGAGAATGCCAATACAGCTGAGAATATGGATGCAGAGAATGCAAAGGGTATATCAGCTGATAATCAGACACAAAATACACTGGGAATTGGTGTCTCAGCAGAAGGCTACTGTGTGATGAATGCGGATACCGGTGAGATCGTATTGCAGAACAATGCAGACGAGCAATTTCATCCGGCGAGTATTACAAAGATTATGACACTCCTCGTAACGGTTGAAAATTGTGAAAGTCTGGATCTTGTAACGTCAGTGTCAGAGAATGCATTAAATCAGATTGCACCGTTAAGTTCTACACTTTATCCGATGCCAAAGCCTGGTGAGCAGTTTACTATCCGGGATCTTTTGTATGGTCTTACGATGCGATCGGGCAATGAATGCGCGAATATTCTCGCAGAGGCAGTAAGCGGCGATATTGACAGCTTTGTGGAGCTGATGAATGAGCGGGCGAAGGAGGCTGGCGCGACAAATACGCATTTTTCCAATCCGCACGGATTGGATGCAGATGATCATCTGACGACCGCTCATGATATGGCACTTATTATGAAGGCTGCGCTGGAAAATCCGGTGGCAAGAGAAATCCTTTCGGCAAAGACATACACGATTCCGGCAACGGAATATGCAGCGGAGCGCGCGATGGCAAGCGGTCATAAGATGGTTTCCGGTGAGTTTGCATGCGAAGGTGTCTATGCAGGAAAGCCCGGTTATACGAGGCTGGCACAGTCTACACTCGTGACAGCTGCAGAGCGCGGAAATGTTAATTTGATTGCAGTGGTAATGAAATCGGATTCTGGTATCAGCTATGAAGATACGAGTCTTTTGTTTGACAATGCTTATGCAAAGATCAATGGCTGGGGCATGACAGGCGGCTTTAATGTATATCATCCGCGTGTGACTGAGATGGATGACAGCGGTTTTACGGTGACATGGGATGTTGGCTCAGATGCAGTGAGGGCTGAGTTTCCGGTCTGGATTGAATATGACAGCACGGATACGCTGACAAGGGGTGCAGCAGATGTGACAGGGGATACCATTTCGTATCATGTGAATCTTTCTGACCATGCCGGAAAGACTGGTGTGTACACGGTGCAGGCGTATGTGTACAATGCAGCAGGAGAGTCAAAGGCTTGTTCGCTTAAGGTGTTGGCAGGTGCCGGAGATCAAAAAGGCTTTGTGAACTGGAATGGAGCCACCTATTATGTACACGAAAATGGTGCGCTTGGACTTCAGTGGCAGGAACTGGCAGATGGCTGTTATTATTTTGATTATACAACCGGGCAGATGTGTACAGGCTGGCTAGACGGGGATACCAGGTTTTATATGGATCCGGACGGAAAGATGCATACGGGCTGGCTGCTGCTTGACGGAAAGAGGTACTATTTTTATCAGGCTGGTGATATGGTGACCGGAAAGATGACGATCGGAAATGGCGAATATTATTTTGATGAAAATGGCGTGCTGCAGTCAGGGTATGCGCTTCCATCGGCTCCGTCTTTGCATGGATAGTGCAGATTGAAATAAAAATAAGAAAATGAACTGCCCGTTACCGAAAGGTAGTGGGGGTGCGACTGTGAAAAACGAAAGGATTTATTTATGAAGTGGAAGAAATTTACAATTCAGACAACAACAGCAGCAGAGGATTTTATCAGTGAAAAGCTGAGCGAGATCGGCATTGAGGGAATCGAGATCGAAGATAAAGTCGAGCTGACCGAGAATGACACGAAGGGCATGTTTATTGATGTGCTTCCGGATCTGGGACCGGATGACGGTGAGGCAAAGGTCAGCTTTTATCTGGATGATACCTACGATGTGCCGGCGACACTGGCAGCAGTAAAGCTGGCATTAGAGGAAGTCAGTGTCTATGTAAATGCCGGTTCCTGTGAGATCACCGCATCTGAGACTGAGGATAAGGATTGGATGAACAACTGGAAGCAATACTTCAAGCCGTTCGTTGTCGATGATCTGTTAATCAAGCCGACCTGGGAGGCGATTCCGGAGGGCATGGAGGATAAGAAGCTGATCCAGATTGATCCGGGTATGGCATTTGGAACTGGAAAGCATGAGACGACACAGCTTTGCATTGCAGGAATCCGCAAGTACGTAAAGCCGGGTGATGCCGTGTTGGATGTTGGAACAGGAAGCGGTATTTTATCCATCTGCGCGTTACTCAGTGGTGCGGATCATGTAGTAGGAACCGACCTTGATGAGAATGCGATTGACGCCGCACATGAGAATGCAAAAGTAAATGGCATTACACCAGAGCAGTATAAGGTTCTGATTGGAAATCTGATTGACGATCAGGCAATCAAGGATGAGGTTGGCTATGAAGCATATGATGTTGTCGTAGCAAATATTCTGGCAGATGTCATCATCGCATTGCAGGCAGTGGTAGCTGTTCATGTAAAGCATGGCGGAATCTTTATCACATCTGGTATCATTGACATGAAGGAGCAGGCTGTTCTGGATGCATTTGCAAAGAATCCGGAGTTTGAGGTCATTGACGTGCTGCATCAGGGCGAGTGGGTTTCCATCGTAACAAGAAGGAAGTAATCATATGTATCATTTTTTTATACAGCCGGAGCAGGTGGAGGCGCAGGAGGTTACGATTCTCGGAAGTGATGTCAATCACATCAAAAATGTGCTTCGCATGAAAGTCGGTGAGAAGATTTGCGTTAATGATGGCAGTCATGAATACCTGTGCAGCATTGCTCGTCTTGAGACAGAGTTGGTAACGGCAGCAATCGAGCAGGTAAGCGACAAGACAAGTGAGCTTCCGGCAAAGATTGTGCTGTTTCAGGGCTTGCCAAAAGCAGATAAGATGGAGACAATCATTCAAAAGTGCGTCGAGCTAGGTGTCTGTGAGATCGTCCCGGTGCAGATGAAACGCTGCGTGGTCAAGCTGGACAGCAAAAAGGAAGAAGCAAAAAGAAAGCGTTGGCAGGCGATATCGGAGAGCGCCGCAAAGCAGGCCGGACGCGGACTGATTCCAGAGGTGCATCCGTTAATGACCTACAGGGAGGCACTTGCGTATGCATCAAATATGGAGCATATTCTTGTTCCGTTTGAACACGCAAAAAATATGGAAGCAACGCGTATGGCACTCACTGCAGTCAAGCCGGGTGAGCAGGCAGCCATTTTCATCGGCCCGGAGGGCGGCTTTGAGGATGAAGAGGTGGCGCAGGCAGAAAATTATGGCGCACAGGCAATCACGCTTGGAAGACGGATTTTACGAACGGAAACAGCCGGAATGGCAGTACTTGCCATGCTAGGATACGTATTGGAGGAATAAGAAATGGAAGCATATTTGGATAATTCAGCGACGACACGCGTGAATGCACAGGTGCAGGAGCTGATGAAGAAGCTGATGGACGTTGACTTTGGAAATCCATCTTCCCGTCATCAGAAGGGCGTAGTGGCAGAAGGGTATATCAAGGAAGCCAGACAGCGCATCGCATCCACACTGAAAGTCGATTCAAAGGAGCTGATTATTACCTCCGGCGGCACCGAGTCCAATAACATGGCATTGATCGGAACGGCACTTTCTGCAAAGCGAAAGGGAAATCACATCATCACGGCGGCGATTGAGCATCCAAGTGTAAAGGCAACTGCTTCCTTTCTGGAAGAACAGGGCTTTCGCATCACGTTTCTTCCTGTTGACCACAGAGGACTGATTTCTCTGGAACAGTTAAAGGAAGCACTGACACCGGATACGATTCTGGTATCCATTATGTATGTCAACAACGAGATTGGCACGATTCAGCCGGTGGAAGAGGCAGCAAAGCTGGTACATAGTACTGTTTCAGGTGCGGTATTCCATGTCGATGCGATTCAGGCATATGGCAAGCTTATGATCCGCCCGAAGCAGCAGGGAATTGATCTGCTGTCGGTCAGTTCGCATAAATTCCACGGCCCGAAGGGAGCCGGCTTTTTATATTGCAATAGCAAAGTAAATCTGCATCCGATCATCTTCGGAGGCGGTCAGCAGGCCGGTATGCGTTCCGGAACTGAGAACGTGCCGGGAACAGCCGGGATGGGACTGGCAGCACAGATCGCCTATCAGCAGTTTGAACAGAAAAAATCTCATTTGAATGAACTTCGCCGCTATTTTCTGGAGGGCATCCATCAGATTGACGGGACAACTGTAAACGGCTGGGATGAGACTGTGGACGGTGTGGAATGCTTAGACAAGCGTGCACCGCATATCGTAAGTGTAAGCTTTTCCGGTGTGCGAAGCGAGGTTCTTTTAAATGCGCTGAGTGACCGTGGAATTTATGTTTCATCTGGAAGTGCATGCTCCTCAAATCATCCGGCATTGTCCACGACACTTCAGGCAATCGGGCTGGATAAGTCCCTGCTGGAAGGAACACTTCGTTTTTCTTTCTGCGAGGAGACAACGACAGAGGAACTGGATGCGGCACTGACAGCGTTAAAGGAGCTGCTTCCGATGCTTCGCCGTTATACAAGACGATAAATTATAATGATACCAGGGTCAAAAGGTCAGAAAGCCGATGCAGGCTTGCTTGCAGGAGGATTTTTGACCCAACATCATTATAATAAGAGAATCAAATCCATGAACATAGAATTGTGAGGAAAAAACATGAAATATCATGCATTTTTGATAAAGTATGCTGAAATCGGCATAAAGGGGAAGAACCGCTACCTGTTTGAGGATGCGCTGGTAAAGCATATCCGTCTGGCAATGGAACGTGTCGAGGGCGAGTTCGAGGTAAAGAAGGAGTCCGGCCGTATCTATGTGCAGGCACTCAGCGAGTACGATTTTGATGAAGCAGTTGACGCATTAAAGCATGTGTTTGGTATTGCGTGGATCTGCCCGGTTGTGCAGCTTGCAGACGAGGGCTACGACAAGCTGGCAGAGCAGGTTGTGGAGTATATGGGAAATGTATATCCGCAGGCCGATTATACTTTTAAAGTACACAGCCGCCGTGCGAGAAAGAATTATCCAAAGGATTCCCAACAGTTAAATGCCGATCTTGGTGAGACAATTTTAAACGCATATGAGAATGTGCGTGTTGACGTGCACAATCCACAGGTACTTTTGACAGTCGAAGTTCGCGATACATGCATCAACGTCTACTCGGTGTCTATTCCGGGTGCAGGCGGTATGCCGGTCGGCACAGCAGGAAAGGCTATGTTGCTTTTGTCCGGCGGAATTGACTCTCCGGTAGCAGGTTATATGATCGCAAAGAGAGGCGTTACCATCGAGGCTGTTTATTTCCATGCACCGCCGTACACCAGTGAGAGAGCAAAACAGAAGGTCGTGGATCTGGCAAAGCTTGTATCAAAATATGCGACACCAATCAAGCTGCATGTTATCAACTTCACCGATATTCAGCTCTACATTTACGATGCATGCCCGCATGAGGAGCTTACTATTATCATGCGCCGCTATATGATGCGTATCGCTGAGCGTATTGCTATCAACGAGGGCTGCCATGGCCTGATTACCGGTGAGAGCATCGGACAGGTCGCATCTCAGACGATGCAGAGCTTAATGGCAACAAATGAAGTTTGCACGCTTCCTGTTTACCGTCCGGTAATCGGTTTTGATAAGCAGGAGATCGTGGATGTCGCAGAAAAGATCGATACGTTTGAGACTTCCATTCAGCCGTATGAGGACTGCTGTACCATCTTCGTGGCAAAGCATCCTGTTACAAAGCCGAACGTAAAAGTCATCCGTAACTCTGAGAAGAAGCTTGAGGAAAAGATTGACGCGATGGTAGAAGAGGCCATACGTACCGCAGAGGTTATCTGGTGTAAGGCGTGATGTTACATATAGTTCACACGTCCTGTTGTTCTGTCAAATCTTCATGCGAGCATGAGATTTCTCCAGATCTAACAGGACATGTGAACTGTAGCAAAAAAATGGGCATCACGAATGTGATGCCCTGCTTGGTCAGACAAAAGAATCTCTGAATTTGGTTTGAAAGAATTACTTGATGATGTATGGTTCCAGAACCTTCATAACGTCGTCAATATTCTTTTCTTCATGGATGTTTAAGTCGATCGGCTTGGAAAGATCCAGAGAGAAGATACCCATGATGGATTTTGCGTCGATAACGTATCTTCCGGATACCAGGTCAAAATCAGAATCAAACTTGGTAAGGTCATTTACAAAAGACTTGACCTTGTCGATAGAATTTAAACAAATTTTTACTGTAACCATGATAATTCCCTCCTGTGAAGATGATGCTTATGAATTTTATGTATTTGTTTGAGATAAATTTACTGTTTTCAAGAACAAAATATATCATAATAACAAACACATTTCCTTAGTTTTATACTACTTGTTCGGAGGCGAAAAGTCAAGGTTTATTTCACGGAAAAATGCAACTATTCGGGTAACTTTTCGACAAACCCGACAGAAAGGAAAATAAAAATATGGGAAGACGGGCAGCATTTCACACACTGGGCTGCAAAGTCAATGCATATGAAACGGAAGCAATGGAAGAACTGCTGCAGACAGCAGGCTACGACATTGTTCCGTTTAACGAACAGGCAGATGTTTATGTTGTCAATACCTGTTCCGTTACAAACATTGCGGAGCGCAAATCAAGACAGATGCTGCACCGCGCAAAGAAGTTAAATCCTGATGCTGTTGTGGTGGCGACAGGATGCTATGTTCAGGTGAGTGAGGAGGAAGCAAAGGCAGATGAAGCTGTGGATCTTGTGCTTGGAAACAACCAGAAGCGCCAGATCGTTTCTGCGCTCGATGCTTATTTTGAGGGGAGAGCCTTTGATGAAGTGCTTGCAGATGTAGAAAAGGAGCAATATGAGGAACTTGAAGTCAGCACGGTTCTGGAGCACACGAGAGCATTTGTAAAGGTACAGGATGGCTGTAACCAGTTTTGCAGCTATTGTATCATCCCGTATGCGAGAGGACGTGTGCGCAGCCGTCGTATGGAAAATGTAGTGGCTGAGATCAAGCGTCTGGCAGAGGCCGGCATTCAGGAGGTTGTCCTGACAGGTATTCACTTAAGCTCATATGGAAGAGAGATTGATGGAGAGAGTCATTTGATTGAACTTATCGAGGCTGTCCACCCGATCGAGGGCATCAACCGCATCCGTCTTGGCTCTCTTGAACCGCGCATCATTACGGAGGAGTTTGTCGGACGCTTAAAGAAGTTACGTAAGGTATGCCCGCATTTTCATTTATCTTTGCAGAGTGGATGTGAAGCAACCTTAAAGCGTATGAATAGACATTATACGCCGGAGGAATACTATGAAAAGTGTCAGCTTCTTCGGGAAAGCTTTGAACATCCGGCGATCACAACGGATGTAATTGCAGGCTTCCCTGGCGAGACAGAGGAAGAGTTTGAACAGACGCGGCGGTTTCTCGAAAAAGTACACTTCTACGAGATGCATATTTTCCGCTACTCCAGAAGAAAAGGAACCAGAGCAGATAAGATGGAAAATCAGGTGCCGGACGAGAAAAAGGCACAGCGAAGCAGCATTCTGTCTGAGCTTGAAGCAAAGATGACAAAGGATTTCCGCGCACAGTGGACAGGAAAGACAGTCAAGGTACTATTGGAAGAACAGCAGGAAATTGGTGGCATCTCCTACATGGTCGGTCATACGCCAGAGTACATAAAATGTGCAGTAAAGACGGATGCGCCGGACAATACGATCATAGATGTGCTCATCGAAGGTGAACTGACGGCAGATGTGATGGAGGCAAGACAGGAATAAATTTACCAGTATCGTAATCTGGATTGGCGGTGAGACGAGTTGCTTTTACGAGGCGATTCCCGTGTGGGAGCGGGCTTACGCAGTATCTAAGACAAAAAGTAGTGTGGAAGGCGCCGCGGGAACAAGGGGCGCCGACAAAACAATCGTCGAACCGCCCTCAAAAGACTACTGGGTAACACCATCCTGAACTGATGAATAAAAAAAGACTTGCCGAAAGAGGCGAAATGTATTACAATATCATTGTTTAGCAGGTTTTGGACTGTAGGAAGGGCGTGAATCAATGGCGGATTTAAAAAATACTCAATTTATTGATATCAATCAGACAAAGCGAATTTCAGTCTCAGAAGTCATTCTGAGAGTATATCAGGCGCTGGTAGAGAGGGGGTATAATCCGGTCAACCAGATTGTTGGATATATTATGTCTGGAGACCCCACCTATATTACCAGCCATAACAATGCAAGAAGTCTCATTATGAAGGTTGAACGAGATGAGATTCTCGAAGAATTAATGAGAAACTATGTAGAAACCAAGTGCAAGGACTGATTGATTGCAGCAGTTGTCAGTGAGCATTAGGGGGGAGATATCCCTGACACTGACATCATTGTAATAGAAAAAGGCAGAGAGAAAAAGTGAGATTATTAGGACTCGACTATGGTTCCAAGACGGTGGGGGTGGCAGTCAGTGACCCGTTGGGATATACTGCCCAGCCGTTAGAAACCATTACAAGAAAAGAAGAGAATAAACTGCGGCGTACGCTTGCACGCGTTGAGGAGCTGGCAAAGGAGTACCAGATCGAGAAGATCATTCTAGGACTTCCCGTCAACATGGACGGAACAGCAGGAGAGCGAGCAGAGTTGGCGCTTGCGTTTAAAGCAATGCTGGAGCGCAGAACCGGGCTTGAGGTTATCATGCAGGATGAACGGCTGACAACAGTTGCAGCTGATGAGATTTTGCAGGAGTGCGGCATGCCGAAGGAGAAAAGAAAAACCGTGATTGATCAGGTAGCGGCGGGGCTGATTTTGCAGGATTATATGGAAAATTCCAAGAAGAATCGGACAGCTGCCGAGGTCGGGTCAGACACAGAAGCACAGCAGATAAATAAAACAAATAAAATTTAAAACCTGAGAATTATGAATAACACAGCAGACTAAAAAAGACTGGAGAAGGCGAATGGAAGATAAGATCATTTTGACAGCAGACGATGGAACACAAGCGGAGTTCTATGTGATTGAGGAGACAAGACTTGGCGGAAACGATTATCTGTTGGTGGCAGATTCGGACGATGAGGACGCAGAGTGCCTGATTTTAAAGGACACTTCACAACCAGAGGATCCGGATGCCGTTTATGAGCTGGTTGAGGACGAGACCGAACTTGACGCTGTTTCGAAAGTATTTGAGGAACTCCTTTCCGATGAAGACATTACCATTGAGTAATCGTATCATAACCTGAAACTCTTGGCAGCAAAGTGGGTGGAATCCCTACGCTGTTTGCAAAATGAAACATTGGGCGGAGAAGTTACGACAGAAAAAGAGCTGTTTCATAAATGAACAGGGAGAAGGAGGTAAAATTTGAGTACAGTTGAAACAAGTGTCAAGGTCATACCGTTAGGAGGTCTTGAGCAAATCGGAATGAATATGACGGTGTTTGAGTATGGAGAGAGCATCATCGTAGTAGACTGCGGTATGTCATTCCCAGGAGACGAGATGCTGGGAATTGATATGGTCATTCCGGATATCACATATCTGAAACAGAACATTCACAAGGTGAAGGGTGTATTTATCACCCACGGTCATGAGGATCACATCGGCGCACTGCCGTTTTTCTTTAAGGAGATCAATGTTCCGCTGTATGGAACGAAGCTGACGCTCGGAATCATCGAGGGAAAATTAGAGGAGCACGGTATCACAAAGAGCGTGAAGAGAAAGGTAGTAAAGTACGGACAGACAGTACCGGCAGGAGATTTTAAAGTGGAATTTATCCGCACAAATCACAGTATTGTAGATGCAGCTGCACTAGCGATTACGTCACCGGCAGGAACGATTGTCCATACAGGAGATTTTAAGATCGACTATACGCCTGTATTTGGTGATATGGCGGATTTGCAGCGATTTGCAGAGTTGGGCAAGAAGGGAGTGCTGGCACTTCTTTGTGATAGTACGAATGCATTGCGGCCGGGTTTTACAGCATCGGAGCGCACTGTTGGTCATACTTTTGAGACAATATTTGCCGAGCATACAAATCAGAGGATTATCATTGCAACATTCGCATCAAATGTAGACCGTGTGCAGCAGATCATCAATACTGCCTATAAGCATGACAGGAAGGTTGTAGTAGAAGGACGAAGCATGGTCAATATTATTGGCAAAGCAAGTGAATTGGGCCGCATTAATATTCCGGAAGGAACATTGATCGACATTGAGCTGCTTCGCAACTATCCGCCTGAAAAGACTGTTATCATCACAACTGGAAGCCAGGGTGAGTCTATGGCAGCACTGTCACGTATGGCAGCAGCCATCCATAGAAAAGTCAGCATCTGCCCGGGTGATCTGGTTGTATTTTCCTCAAACCCGATTCCGGGAAATGAAAAGTCCGTATCGAAGGTCATCAACGAGCTGTCTATGCTGGGCGCAGAGGTTATTTATCAGGATACTCACGTATCCGGTCACGCATGTCAGGAAGAGATTAAGCTAATGTACTCACTGATTCGTCCAAAGTATTCCGTTCCGGTTCATGGAGAGTTTCGTCACAGAAAGGCACAGGCTGAGATTGCGGAATCTCTCGGAATTCCGAAGGACAATATTTTCATGATTCAGTCCGGTGATGTTCTGGAGCTTAGTGAGGAGAGTGCGCTTGTTACAGGACAGGTAACGCATGGCGGTATTCTCGTAGACGGACTTGGTGTCGGTGATGTTGGAAATATCGTTTTGCGTGACCGTCAGAATTTGTCACAGGACGGCATCATTATCGTTGTGCTGACGTTAGAGCGTTATACCAACAACCTTCTTGCAGGACCGGACATCGTATCAAGAGGCTTTGTCTATATCCGTGAGTCTGAGAACCTGATGATTGAGGCTCAGCAGGTCGTAGAGGATGCGGTATTTGACTGTCTGGATCACAAGATTTCCGACTGGTCTAAGATCAAGAATGAGATCCGTGACAGCTTAAGCAACTACCTGTGGAAGAAGATGAAGCGCAGTCCGATGATCCTTCCGATCATCATGGAAGTGGAGTAATTCAATGTTTGATTTTGAGCGGGCAACCGATTATATTCGCTCTCTGGAACTACCGGGGAGCGCTCTGAGTGAAGAAATCCAAAGAGACGCGCTGGCAGGAGACGTGCCGATCATTCGGCCGGAGACTGCCAGTTTTCTGCTCTTTTTAATCCGCCTGAAACGGCCGCTTTCTATCCTTGAGGTGGGCACGGCGGTAGGCTATTCCGCAATTCGCATGAGTGAAGTGATGCCAAAGGATGCAAAAATTACGACAATCGAGAAATATCCGCCGCGCATCGAGGAGGCCAGGCGCAACTTCGCACGGGCGCCAAGAGGCTGCGACATCACGCTGCTTGAAGGCGATGCAGCCGATATTTTAAAGACACTGGACAGACCATATGATCTGATCTTCATGGACGCGGCGAAGGGGCAGTATATTCATTTCCTTCCGGATGTGCTGCGGCTTCTGTCACCGGATGGACTTTTGTTTTCAGACAATGTGCTTCAGGACGGTGATGTTTTGGAGTCCAGATTTGCGGTGACGAGACGCAACCGCACGATTCACAGCAGAATGAGAGAGTATCTGACACTGCTGACGCATACGCCAGAACTTACTACATCAGTCATTCCAATCGGAGACGGCGTCTCACTGACAATGAAGAAAAACACGGAGGAAATGTGATATGACAGCAAGAAAAAAGCCAGAGCTTTTGATTCCGGCAAGCAGTCTTGACGTATTAAAAACGGCTGTCACTTATGGGGCAGATGCGGTCTACATCGGCGGTGAGGCATTCGGTCTTCGGGCGAAGGCAAAGAATTTCAGTAAAGAAGATATGGCAGAGGGCATTCGTTTTGCTCATGTGCACGGTGTAAAAGTCTATGTGACGGCCAACATTTTGGCACACAATGATGATTTGGACGGTGTGCGCATGTATTTTCGCGAGTTAAAAAAGATCGGACCGGATGCGCTGATCATCTCCGATCCGGGTGTTTTCATGATTGCAAAAGAAGAACTTCCTCAAATGGAACTTCATATCAGCACCCAGGCAAACAACTGTAATTATGGTACCTACAATTTCTGGCATCAGCTTGGCGCAAAGAGAGTTGTTTCCGCGAGAGAGCTGTCTCTTTACGAGTTAAAACAGATTCGTGAGCATATCCCGGATGATCTTGAGATTGAGACTTTTGTACATGGTGCGATGTGTATTTCTTATTCCGGCAGATGTCTTCTTAGCAACTACATGGTTGGACGCGATGCGAATCAGGGAGCCTGTACGCATCCGTGCCGCTGGAAGTATTCTATCGTCGAGGAGACACGTCCGGGCGAGTATTATCCGGTCTATGAGAATGAGCGCGGTACCTACATCTTTAACTCAAAGGATCTGTGTATGATCGAGCATCTTCCAGATTTGATTGCTTGTGGTATCGACAGCTTAAAGGTCGAGGGTCGCATGAAGACGGCGCTGTATGTAGCGACCGTGGCGCGCACCTATCGAAAGGCAATTGACGATTATTTTGAGGAACCGAAGAAGTACGAGGCGAACATGGAATGGTACAAGGAAGAGATTGGAAAATGCACCTACCGCGAGTTTACGACTGGATTCTTCTATGGAAAGCCAACAAACGATGCGCAGATTTATGACAGCAATACGTATGTAAAGAATTATACTTATCTGGGAACTGTAGAGTCGATGGATCAGAACGGACGCAGCGTATTTGAACAGAAAAACAAGTTCAGCGTCGGTGAGACGATTGAAGTGATGAAGCCGGACGGACGAAACATTCCACTTCGTGTGATCGGTATTTTCGATGAGGACGGCAACGCGCAGGAGAGCGCACCTCATCCAAAACAGGTGCTTCATGTTGCATTTGACAGTATACCTGAGCCGCAGGATATTTTGCGCCGTCAGGAAGCGGAGTGCGAAAAGCAGTGACGGAAAGGCAGAAGAAAATGGATTTGACAAAAGTACCGCAGTATGAGCTGATTGAGCATCATTATGTGAAGGAGCTTGAGAGCGAGGGCTATCTGATGCGCCATAAAAAGACAGGCGCACGCATTTTTGTGCTGGAAAATGATGATAATAACAAGGTATTTAATATCGCATTTCGCACCGTGCCGACCGACAGCACCGGTGTGGCGCACATTATCGAGCATACGGTTTTGTGCGGTTCCGACAAATATCCGGTCAAGGATCCGTTTGTGGAACTGGCAAAGGGATCGCTCAATACATTTTTAAATGCAATGACCTATTCGGACAAGACAATGTTTCCGCTTGCAAGCACGAACGACAAGGACTTCTTTAATTTGATGTCCGTCTACATGGACGGTGTTTTTCATCCGAATATCACAAAAGAACAAAAGATCTTCGAGCAGGAGGGCTGGCACTACGAGATGGAAAGCCCGGACGGTGAACTGACGTATAATGGTGTCGTTTACAATGAGATGAAGGGTGCCTTTTCGAGTGCCGATGAGGTGCTTGGCCGTCATGTGCAGGAAGCACTTTATCCGGATACGACCTATGCGTTTGAGTCGGGCGGCGATCCAGATTGCATTCCGGATCTGACCTATGAGGATTATCTGGCATTTTATCGAAAATATTATCATCCATCCAACAGCTACATTTATCTGTACGGCGATCTTGACATGGCAGAGGCACTGAACTGGATGGATCGCGAATATCTAAGTCATTATGAAAAGCAGGAGATTGACTCCACGATTGCACCGCAAAAGCCGTTTGATGCGATGAAGCAGATTGAACTGTCGTATGCGGCATCAGAGGACGATGACGAAGGCACGTATTTTACTTGGTCAAAGGTGGTGTCAAATGCGCTTGACCGCGAAAAATATCTGGCATTTCAGGTACTGGAGTATGTACTTCTTGACGCGCCGGGTGCGCCGTTAAAGCAGGCACTGTTGGATGCAGGTATTGGCGTGGATATTTACGGCGGCTTTGAGGATGGTATTTTGCAGCCGTCATTCGAGGTGACAGCAAAGGGCGCAGTGCCAGAGCAGCGTGATGCCTTCATCCGGACAATTGAGTCTACACTAAGAAAGCTTGCCGTGGATGGCTTAAAGAAACGTTCACTCCTTGCCGGATTGAACAGCTTACAGTTTCGCTTAAAAGAGGGCGATTTTGGCCGTTGGCCGAAGGGATTGATGTACGGTCTGGATCTCTTTGACAGCTGGCTGTACGATGACAATGCCGCATTTTTGCTTCTTGAGACACAGGATACGATGGAGGAACTTTATAAAAAGGCACAGGGCAATTATTTTGAACAGCTGATTACCGACTGCCTGATCGACAATACCTTCGGTGTTGTGGCGATGGCAACTCCCAAGCCGGGTCTTGACGCAGAGAATGAGGCAAAGATTGCCGCGAAGCTTCGCGCCTACAAGGAAACACTTTCCAAAGAAGAAATCGAGGCGATTGTGCGCCATACGAAGGAATTGAAGGAGTATCAGGAGACACCGAGTACAAGGGAAGAGCTTGAGACGGTTCCGATGCTGACACGCGCCGATATCAAGCGCGAGGTACTTCCACTGTGCAACGAGGAACGTAGTATTGGCGGCATTCCGGTATTGTTCCATGAGATGTCTACAAAAAAAATCGGTTATCTGGAGCTTGTGTTTGATGCAGATTTTGCATCCCTTTCGGAGCTTCCCTATCTGTCACTGTTAAAACAGATATTAGGTGTGGTTGGGGCTGGACCATACAGTTACACGGAGTTGATGGATGAGGTCAATATTCATACTGGCGGCATTGATCCGGGCTTTGTTGTGCTTCAGCCGGAACATGGTCATCCGACTGTGCGTTTCTCCTTCCGTATGAAAGCATTTTATAACGAACTGGAGACGGCGATTCGTCTGACAAAGGAGATGATGTATGCGTCCGATCTGTCAAACGAAAAACGTCTGTATGAGATCATTGGCGAGACACGCTCTCAGCTTTATGAGCGATTAAAGAGCGCAGGACACAACACGGCAATCAAACGTGCATCGTCCTACCATAGCGAGTCGGGTTATCTGAATGAACGAATGACGGGTATTTCGTTCTATGAATTCTTAAATGATTTGTATGAGCATTTTGAGGAGCGAAAGCGTACCATTATTGAAATGCTAAAATCCATCAGTCATCGCTTATTCAACAAAGAGGCGATGCTTGTCAGCTTTACCGCAGACGAGGAAGGCTTTGAGATGCTTACAGGAGCGATGAATGCACTGCTTCCAGAGATGCCGGATGAGTTTTTTAAGAAGGCTGAGTGGCATATGCCGCTGGAAAAGAAAAACGAGGGTATCTGCTGCGCATCACAGATTCAGTTCGTTGCCAGAACCGGAAATTATAAGGATGCAGGACTGCCGTTTCAAGGTTCACTTCTTGTTTTGCAAAATATATTGAACTATGATTATTTGTGGATTCGTCTGCGTGTAAAGGGCGGCGCTTACGGCTGCATGTCTGGCATGGGACGTGATGGCGACTGCTATATGGTATCGTATCTGGACCCGAAGTTAGCAGAGACAAACGAGGTATATGAGCAGCTTCCAACGTATTTGGAGAACTTCGATCAGGATGAGCGCAGTATGGATCGCTTTGTGATCGGTGCAATCAGCGAGATGGACATTCCGAAGAATCCGGCCGCACTCGGCGTTCGGGGATTGACTGCGTACTTAAGTGGTATCACAAAAGAGCAGCTTCAAAAGGAACGCGAAGAAGTGCTTCAGACAACTGCGGCGGATATCCGCGCATTGGTGCCGTATGCAAAGGCGGTGCTCGGCGAAAACTGTTTGTGCGTCGTTGGAAATGAGAACAAGATTAAGGAGAATCGTGCGCTGTTTTCATCGGTACGTTCTTTATAAGTTTTATCATGTTCACGGGGGAATGTTATGAGACGCCCACTCGGTGCCCCCCAGTTAATTTTAGAAGAAAGAGGAAATATGGAAAAACAGAAAAAATCAGGCTTTATTGCACTGGTCGGACGCCCAAACGTAGGGAAGTCCACACTGATGAATCATCTGATCGGACAGAAAATCGCGATCACATCAAGAAAGCCGCAGACAACAAGAAATCAGATTCGTACTGTTTACACAGACGAGCGCGGTCAGGCTGTCTTTCTGGATACGCCGGGTATCCATAAGGCACAGAATCGTCTGGGAACGTATATGGTAGAGGTTGCACAGAAGTCTTTTTCGCAGGCCGATATAGTTATGTGGCTTGTTGAGCCGACTACCTTTATCGGAAGAGGCGAGCAGGAGATTGCAAAGAAGCTGCGCCAGTTAAAGTGTCCGGTTTTTCTGATTGTCAACAAGACCGATACCGTAAAGAAGGAAGCCGTGGCAGAGTGTATCAAAGCATATCGCCAGATCGTGGATTTTAATGAAGTCGTAGCCGTTTCTGCACTTAGAAGTGTCAACACGGATATGCTGCTTGACACGGTATTTCGTTATCTGCCGTATGGTCCGATGTATTACGATGAGGATACCGTCACCGATCAGCCGATGCGCCAGATTGCAGCCGAGATGATTCGCGAGAAGGCACTCAGACGTCTTCAGGAGGAGATCCCGCATGGCATCGCTGTCACAATCGAGACGATGAAGGAGCGTCCGGACGGTTCCGTGATGGACATAGAGGCATCCATCATCTGCGAGCGTGAGTCTCACAAGGGCATCATCATCGGAAAGGGCGGTTCGATGTTAAAGGCCATCGGAAGCGATGCGCGCCGCGATATCGAGGATATGCTGGAGATGAAGGTTAATTTAAAGCTGTTTGTTAAGGTGCGTAAGGATTGGCGAGACAGTGATCTTTACATGAAGAATTTCGGATATCACGAGGAGGAGCAGTAAACAGATTCACGGGGGAGTTTTACGAAACGCCCACTCGGTGAAGTGACTTTGTCAACGGACCCAATTCCGCGGGACCCCACTACATGTTTTTAACGTAAGTGTATTTTGACAACGGGCCCGCTACAACGTCCCGTTTCGTAAAGCACATTCACCTCGGGGCTTTCTGTAAGTCTGTGACCGTGAATTGTCACTCATAAGCGAACTAAGGAAAGGAAACTGAATGGATACAGTAACGGTGAGCGGAATGGTACTGTCTGCCATGCCAATTGGCGAATATGACAGGCGAATTGTGCTTCTGACAACGGATCTGGGGCGCATTAGTGCATTTGTGCGGGGAGCAAGACGCCCAAACAGTTCCCTGCTTGCCGCGGCGCGTCCATTTTCGATGGGAGAATTTTCGCTTCATGCAGGCAGAGATTCTTACACCGTGCAGTCTGCTTCGATAAAGGAATATTTTGAGCCAATCAATGAGGATGTCACAAAGATGGCTTACGGCTGCTATTTTCTGGAAGCGGCAGGCTTTGTCTCAGAGGAAAATGATAATGCAAAGGAACTTCTGAATCTGCTCTACTTTTCTTTAAAAGCATTGGAAAATCAGACCATTCCGGATGAACTGGTGCGTTTGATTTATGAGATTCGCCTGTTTGCCGTGATGGGTGTGTATCCACAGGTATTTGAGTGCAGATTATGTGGCAGCAAAATCACAAAAGGATGGCTGTCGATCGAGCGCGGAAATTGTATCTGTGAGGATTGTGTGGACAAAAAGCGTGATACGCAGACATATCAGCGTGTTTATTTGGATGCGTCTGCTATGTATACGCTTCAGTATATTCTGACGGCGCCGCTCACAAAGCTGTATACATTTTGTGTGGAAAAGTCTGTGCAGCAGACGCTTTATGAGTTGACGGCAAAATGGTGCAGGCGATATCTGCCGAGAGAGTTTAAATCGCTGACGGTGCTAGAAGAAATGCGAAGGTTTGAAGGCACGGCATTGTGAAACAGACAGAATGCCGATACTTTTGTAAAGAAATGTTAATGAAATCGGAAGATTTTGTACTTGAAATATTCGCAAAGATACCATAGAATGTATAAAAGGTAAGTCTCTGCCGAAAAGAGGCAGTAAATGAGAGGAAAGAAAAGTATGAGAAACAGGATGATACGGATAAAAACAGTCAGTCTTATGGCTGGGTTGGTGGCGGCAGTCAGTCTTGCAGGCTGCGGACTGTTTACAAAGTCATATGATTTTACTGAGGCTGAAAACAGCATTTACGTGAAAGATAATGCAACGATCCGTGCTGCTATGATTTCCGACTTTGACAAGGACTATTACAGCATTGATGAACTCGCAGGTGTTGCACAGCAGGAGGCATTGTCCTTCAATACGAGTGTCTATGGCTGCGCATATTATAGTTACGATCAGATGACAGAGGAAGAAAAGGACAGCATTCTTCTTCCGGTATGCTACGAATCTGCATCTGTGAAAGACAAAAAGGCAAGTGTCGTATTCACTTATGCAAATGGCGATACGTATACGGGCTTTAACTCCGCTGAAATCCAGTCGGCTGGCGGTACAAAGCTTTACACATCACAGCTTGGCAGCAGTACAATGACACTTAGCGGCGAGTTTGTTTCAAGCGATGGTCAGAAGAGCATAAGTGCGGAAGACTTGATGAATAAGACTGATTATTGTCTTGTGTATGCAGACTATCCGGTAACGGTATTTGGCGAGCATGATATCGCATATGTGTCTGCAAACGTTACGGTATTGGCATCGAATTGCGCGCAGATTACCGGAAATGATGGCGGATATATCATTTTCAAATAAAACCTGCTTGCACTGCAAAAGGTAATCTGATATTATTAAAAAGATTCACGCGGTGTTTATGCCGCAGAAAAGAGGAAGAACGATTATGGAAAAGACGTTGGAGAAAATTGTGGCGCTTGCAAAATCCAGAGGTTTTGTATATCCGGGTTCCGAGATCTACGGTGGTCTGGCAAATACCTGGGATTATGGCAATCTTGGTGTCGAACTGAAGAACAATGTAAAGAAGGCATGGTGGCAGAAGTTTGTTACAGGCAATCCTTACAACGTAGGCGTAGACTGTGCGATTCTGATGAACCCGCAGACATGGGTGGCATCCGGTCATCTGGGTGGTTTCTCCGATCCGTTAATGGACTGTAAGTGCTGTCATGAGCGTTTCCGCGCAGACAAACTGATTGAGGATTATTATGCAGAGCAGGGTCATGAGCCGGAGAAGCCGATCGATGGCTGGACTACACAGGAGATGAAGGAATTTATCGATGAGAAGAATATCTGCTGCCCGACATGCGGCAAGCACGACTTCACCGATATCCGTCAGTTCAACCTGATGTTCAAGACCTTCCAGGGCGTTACTGAGGATGCAAAGAATACGGTATATCTTCGTCCGGAGACTGCACAGGGTATTTTCGTAAATTTCAAGAATGTTCAGAGAACCTCCCGTAAGAAGCTTCCATTTGGTATCGGTCAGATTGGAAAGTCCTTCAGAAATGAGATTACCCCGGGAAATTTCACCTTCCGTACAAGAGAGTTCGAGCAGATGGAGTTGGAATTTTTCTGTGAGCCGGGAACGGATCTTGAGTGGTTCCAGTATTGGCGTCAGTATTGTATCGACTGGCTGAAGAGTCTCGGCATTAAGGAAGATGAGATGCGCGCAAGAGATCATTCCCCGGAGGAGCTGTGTTTCTATTCAAAGGGAACAACCGATATCGAGTTCTTATTCCCGTTTGGCTGGGGCGAGCTGTGGGGTATCGCAGACCGTACCGACTACGATCTTACTCAGCATCAGAATACATCCGGTGAGGATATGACTTACTTCGACGATGAGAAGAAGGAGCGTTACATCCCGTATGTTATTGAGCCGTCTCTGGGTGCTGACCGTGTTACACTGGCATTCCTTTGTGCTGCATATGATGAGGAAGAGTTAGAGGGCGGTGATGTTCGTACCGTTCTTCATTTCCATCCGGCACTGGCTCCAGTTAAGATTGGTGTTCTTCCTCTCTCCAAGAAATTAAACGAAGGTGCTATGAAGGTATATGAGCAGCTGATCAAAAAGTACAACTGTGAGTTTGATGATCGTGGTGCGATTGGAAAGCGCTACAGAAGACAGGATGAGATTGGTACTCCATTCTGCATCACCTACGATTTCGATTCTGAGACCGACGGCTGCGTAACCGTGCGTGACCGCGATACCATGAAGCAGGAGCGCGTGGCAATTGCAGATCTGAAGGCATACTTCGAGGATAAGTTCGAGTTTTAAGGACAAATTGGGAATCTGAAGAATACAAAGACAAGTTCAGATTCGAGGCGAACAACGCGAGCAAAATAATATGATACCAGGGTCAAAAGGTCAGAAAGCCGATGCAAGCTTGCTTGCAA
>CAVJTU010000052.1:0-21102 GCA_963652495.1 uncultured Oscillospiraceae bacterium | reverse complement strand
AGCCGATGCAAGCTTGCTTGCAAGAGGATTTTTGACCTCTTGACCCGCCAAAAAAACATGAGCAAGATTACGAATGTTTTTGAAGATTGCTACGTGCTTTGCACTCTCGTAAATTCCCTTTTTGTCCAAAAAGAAGCCAGAGATGATCCGTCATCCCCGGCTTCTTATCATTATACTTTCAGCAACGCCTTCAGCAGTACATTATTATTGTAAAGAAATGTCAGCAGTTTGCTCTGCGTAACCATGGCAAGTGCATCACGTCCCCACTCTGTCGTAGCAAATGCAGTCATCACAATACCGCCAACCCAAATCAGAATCAATGCGATAAACAGCCCGCCGACTGCTCCTGCAATGCAGTCAATCTGGTGTAAAATAGGCAGCTGCACAAGCCCTGCCAGCAAAAATGTTACGATACGAAGCAAAATCCATACAACAAGAAAACTGATTATACAGCAAACTGCCCGAAATGCCAGATCGGTGAGCCATTCAGTGATATACACGGATACACTCTGAATCCCTTTCTGCCCATAGACTGCCTTGCTGTTACTCTGTTCCAGCGCATTCTTGAGGATATCAGGCAGATTCAAGCTGTCGATAACCGCATCTGTCACCTGTTCCTGACTCGTCTGAAGCACTTTTGTTTTCTCATCTACAAACGAACTGATCCCCTTTTCGATTGATACATAAATTCCTGTCTGATCCTTCACAAAATCAGACACCGGCTGACGAACAAAAAGCATAATCACTACGCTTAAAAAGAAAGAAGTAAACGACAATATTGTTTTTACAAGTCCTCTCTTTGCGCCCGCCAATGTTGCAAGCAAAATCAATGCGATTACTGCTATTGTAAGCCAATTCACTACGATCACCCTTTCTTTTTTCGCTTATGCATCTCAAAAACAGCACAGAGATGCTCAAAACTCTTGTCAGAAGTTTTCTACATTCGTATCTAAAATTCTTTCGTTTTCATAGGCTCCTCCCACTACCTTTAGGTGGCGGGTAGTTGACAAGCCACAAAACGATTCCAAATGACACATTCAGCCAACCTCAAAGTCTTTACTGCGAAGAATCAGACAGCCTCTCTTGTCATACTTACTCCGAAAAAGTCTTCGCATAGACTTTTTCTCTGCCTTCTCTATCGCATTGCTGACAATCATCTCGACAATGTGCTTCTTATTACGCTCCTGATTTTCAGAAATAACCTTCAAACGCTCCATCAATGCCAACTCGCCAGACTTGTCAAGCACGCTGTCCTCTTTATCTGCATAGTCTCGCGCATACTCAAGAAGTTCAGATACGGAATAATTCTCGCGTATAAACTGCGCAGTGATAGTCCGCTTCAACTGTGGATGATCCAGCAGCAGATGGCGAATCGCTGCCGGCGTGTCAATGAATACGACCAGCAAACTTCGATCATTCGGATCGATGATCTTGCAAAACTCGTTGATGACACGATCATTCATCTCTGCTGCATTCTCAATCAGGATTGTCTTGCCAAGCAGTCTGTCAAGTGATTGCACCAGTCCCTTTTGATTCAGCTTTTGTCCGGTGATCTTTACAACAGACTGCGGAACCTCGCGTGGTGAACTCTCTGCCAATTCCTGCAAATATTCAAGTGCAAGTTCAATATCATCCTCTCCCGGCATCGCCTGAATCACAAAATGCCATACTTCAGAAAGATCCTCCGGATTGACAGGCGGCTGATTTGCATCTTTCTCACATTCCTCTGATGGAGTTTCCTCTGTTATATCTTCGTCAGGAATCTGCTGCGGTTCTTCTTCCGATTTCATTGGTTCTTCTTCTGATTCCATTGGTTCTTCTGCCGCTTCCTCTAACGGAATCTCTTCTGTCTCTGGCAGCAGTTCGTCCGGATTCTCATGAACCGAATACTCCGGTATAATCTCTGATGCTGAAGACACCATTGCAAACATTTCTGTCTCCTCGACCGACAATTCGGACTCTTCATCTGCCGCAAACTTTGGAATTTCAATGATTACTTCTTCCTGCTTAGCTTCATCCTGTGCATTTTCATTCTCAGAAGCCTCATCCTGTGCAGTCATTCTCTCAGAAATCTCATCGTCTGCAGGCTCGTCCGCCGCATTTTCCTCTTCTGCAACAGTGTCTTCATCTGCTGCTGTTTCTGTCACTTCTGCCATTTCTTCTTCGGCCGTCTCAGCTGCACATTCTTGCTGTGCCTGCAAGACCTCCTGTGCAAGCGCAGTCTGCAGATTGTTCTGAGCATCTTCCTGCTTTGCACGTTGGATTACTGCCATGATCTCATTCATGTCACTGGTGACAACGCTGTGTCTGTCCTGTTCCTGCCTCTGTGCTTCCTTCAAACGCTCCAATGCCTCTCGTTCTTCCTGCTCATGTTTCAATCGGAGCTGCTCCTCGCGCTCTTTCTGTTCACATAAGTTCTCAGCGGCCTTGCGCGCGTCCTCGCGCTCTTTTTCTTCCTTAAGTGCTTTTTCCTTTTCACGCTGCAGTCGAAGCTTCTCCTCACGTTCAAGTGCTGCTTTTTGCTCCTCCTCACGCGCTCTTGCTTCTTCTTTAGCGGCTTCCTGCTCAGCCTGATAAGCCTTTTCCTGCTCAGCCTGCCATTTCAGAATCTTTTGCTCGGCAGCTGCCTTTTCAGCCTGTGCAGCTTCCTGCTGACTCTGTTCTTTCTCTTTTTGCACCTTCTGAAGTTTCTCGTTCTCCTCCTGTGCCTTTTTTTCTGCAAATTTCTGAACTTTTTCCTTCTGTGCCGATGTCAGCGGTGCAAACTGACTCTTTAAAGAGAGTGCTTTTTCCACATATTTTCCAAGGCCAAACCAGAGAATGATATCATCACAAAGCTGAATACACTTATCCTTCTGGTTGTTCATTGCATATAAAACAGCCAACTCATATGCCCACTTTTCATCAAAATCTTCTCTCTTATATGCCTCGAGGATCTGAATTTTCTCATCAAGCGTTGCTTTCTGAAAGCGCGCCATCTTGTACAAAAGAATATATCTGCCTTGATCGTTCGGCGCAACACGGCAGAACTCCTCGAAATAATTCTTCGCATCGTCATAAGTGCCTGCCTTTAATGCCAACTCTGTCAGACGATACACGATACGGCGTCCCATCACCGCATACTGATACGCCTCCTGCAAAATATCGATCGCTTTGTCGTATTCTCTTCCTGCCGTGTAAACATCTGCAGCCAGTGTGAGCATTTTCACATCACGGACTTTTGTCCAATCAATTGTATCACACAGCTTCGCGGCTTCTTCATATTCTTTTCTGGCTGCAACCTGTCTGATATGCTCTGTCTTTAACTGATATTCGTACTTATCCATGTTTATCACCATTTCCTGAATCTATGTCATAGTCCACGGAACATATCACAACGAAGCTTCGTGAACCAGAAATATCCTATTATTTAATCTTTTTATAATTCCACACGTCCATCAAGTGCACGTGTTAATGTCACTTCGTCAATATACTCCAAATCACCACCCACAGGAACACCGCTTGCGATACGCGTAACCTTGATTCCAGCCGGCTTTATCAGTTTGCTGATGTACATCGCCGTTGCTTCTCCTTCCAGACTGGAATTTGTCGCAATGATCACCTCGCGCACATCCTCTCTCTGCAGGCGCACTAACAATTCCTTTATTTTAATATCCCCTGGTCCAATTCCAAGCATTGGCGAAATCGCACCGTGAAGCACATGATAAACTCCCTCAAATTTTCCTGTCTTCTCATAAGCCGCAAGATCTCTGGAAGTCTCAACCACCATAATCACCGACTTGTCTCTCTTTGCACTGCTGCAGATCGGGCACAATTCCTGATCGGTCAGTGTAAAGCATTCCTTGCAATAGCGGATGTTGCTGCGCGCATTCACCATCGACTGCGCCAGCTGCTCCACCTGCTCTTTCGGCATGTTAATGATATGAAATGCCAGACGCTGAGCTGACTTTGCTCCGATCCCAGGAAGTCTGGACAATTCCTCAATCAATTGATTTACTGTTTTGCTGTAAAAATCCATTAGAACGGAAAGCCTCCGCCAAGACCACCAAGGCTGCCGCCCAGTCCACCTGCTAACTTGCCCATTGTCTCAGAGGATGCCTCATCTACCTGACGCATTGCCTCATTAACAGCTGCAACGATCAGATCCTGTAAGGTCTCGATATCATCCGGATCCACTGCCTCTGGTGCCAACTCCACATTCTTTACTTCTCTCTTACCGGAAACGGTAACCTTAACGACACCGCCGCCTACACTTGCAGTAAACTCCTTCTCCTCGAGTTCCTTCTGCTGCTCCTCCATCTGACGCTGCATTCTCTGTGCCTGCTTCATCAAATTATTCATATTGCCCGGCATACCGCCTGGGAATCCGCCTCTCTTTGCCATGTTTTTCTTTTCCTTTCCTCTTTCTCTTTTTATCTATATCTGCTTTGGTAAATGGTTTTCTGAATAATTACTTCATCTGCTCTCATCAATATAAAAATCAGTCACCTTCAACTCCGATTTCCATATTGATTCCCTCAATATGGCTGCCTCTTGCAACACGCGTTGCTGTCTCGCCCACCTCAAGCAATTTCGCTGAGATTGAAAACTTCTTCTGATACTGATTGTTTATCATCTGGCGAAGCTCCTCCATACGATTTTGCTGGAGCATCAATTCATAATTAAATTTATTTGTAAATACAATGTACAGCCCCTTCGCCTTCTCGTAGCTGATCTGAGTACCTTGCAGCATGCTTTTAATGGATGCAGGCTGCATTCTGGAAAGCTGTTTCCAGTTTGCACTTACTTTCTGATAATCCTCATCCACTGCCTCACTCAACTCAACATTCTGCGCATTCCCTTGTGGTGCAGGATTTTTCATAGCACCACCCTCAAAATACGAATCAAAAATACTTCCCTGCGGCTGTGGCTCTGACGCACTGCCCGACGACTGCGCTATTGCTTCCGGTGCAGTCTGCACGAAGTTTCCGGAACTAATCTGCTCCTCAATGCGCTCAAGACGCACACGAAGACTGTCCAGATCGTCCTCCATCTGCGGCTGCATCATCTTAATGATTGCCATCTCGATTAGTACACGCTTTGAGACAGCAAATTTAAGCTGATTGGAAAGCTCACAGCAGATGCGGATGTTTCGCATCAAGGCAGGAAGAGCTATCATCTTTGATTCTTCGCGAAGTGTCTCGTAATTTTCTGTTGTCATTTCGAGCGACTGCGCACTCTGATCTGCTGTCTGCACTAACATCAGGTTTCGCAGATACCAGATAAAATCAGTAACAAACTGACCAAGATCGCGTCCCTGCGCGCTGATCTCATCCATCAGCTGCACACAGCCGGGAACATTGCACCCGATGACAAGGCGCAGCAGATGCGAAAATACCTGTGTATCTACTGCACCCAATACATCCAGCACTTTCTCGTAGGTCAGCCGCTGTCCATAGTAGAACGAAATACACTGCTCCAACAGGCTGAGTGCATCTCTCATGGAACCATCTGCCGCCTTTGCCACATAGCGCACTGCATCCTCATCAGCCTCTACCTTTTCTTCAGCAAGCAGATGAGAAATCTGGTCTGCTATGACATCATTTCCAATACGGCGAAAATCATACCGCTGGCAGCGCGACAGCACGGTAATCGGAATACGATTTGCCTCTGTAGTCGCCAAAATAAAGATCACATAAGCCGGCGGCTCCTCTAATGTCTTTAAGAGTGCATTGAAGGCACCTGCTGACAGCATATGAACCTCATCGATGATATAGACCCGGTACTTGCCCTCTGTCGGGGAGTATTGCACCTGATCGCGAATCTCGCGAATGTTATCGACACCGTTGTTGGATGCGGCATCGATTTCCGCTACATTGACCGATCGTCCTTCGAGGATCGATCTGCATACCGCACATTCATTGCACGGGCTTCCGTCCACAGGATGCTCACAGTTGACGGCACGCGCCATAATCTTTGCGATCGTGGTCTTTCCGGTTCCTCTCGTGCCGCAGAACAGGTAGGCATGACCGACACGGTCTGAAATAATCTGATTTTTTAACGTCCGTACAATGTGCTCCTGCCCTCTTACATCTTCAAATCGGGCAGGACGCCATTTGCGGTATAATGCTGTATATGCCATT
Organism: uncultured Oscillospiraceae bacterium; assembly: GCA_963652495.1. Classification (GTDB taxonomy): domain Bacteria; phylum Bacillota; class Clostridia; order Lachnospirales; family Lachnospiraceae; genus Anthropogastromicrobium. The sequence continues at coordinate 14,980 of CAVJTU010000052.1, read as the reverse complement.
TATGAGTAAACTCCATTAATTTTCACCGATGTTCATACTCATCTTCGTCATTGTTTCTTTACACTCGAAAAATCCGAAAAAACATCAATGTTTCTTTCTTAGTCTTAATCTCCGAAGGAGATGCCCATCAGCTTTGCTTCCTGAACCATCTCGTCATCCGGCTGAATCATCTTAAGCTTTCCGGCAACATCTGCTAACGGAATCTTTGCGATGTGATTATTCTTCATGCCGACAAGATAACCGAAGTCACCGTCCAAAATCATCTTTCCAGCTGCTGCTCCAAGTCTGGTGGAAAGTACGCGATCGTATGGGCATGGACTTCCGCCTCTTTGCATGTGTCCGGGAACTGCCACGCGAATCTCCTGACCAGTCAGCTCGCCAAGCTGAGCACCAATCTCATACGCTACTGACGGATATTGGCGGGTTGCCACATATTTCTTATATTCCTTCTTAGAAAGTGCAGCCTGCTCCTTAGAAATCGCGCCCTCTGCAACAGCGATGATGGAGAAACGCTTGCCATCCTTTGCACGCTTATTGACTGCGGCTGCTACCTTATTGATATCATATGGGATCTCCGGAACTAAGATGATGTCAGCACCGCCCGCAATACCGGCGTGCAGTGTCAGCCAGCCTACTTTATGACCCATTACTTCTACGATGAATACGCGTCCATGGGAAGCTGCAGTTGTATGAATACAATCGATCGTCTGTGTCGCGAGGTTAATCGCACTCTGGAAACCAAATGTTACATCCGTTCCCCACAGATCGTTGTCAATTGTCTTTGGAAGTCCGATGACGTTTAAGCCTTCCTGGCGAAGAAGGTTTGTTGTCTTCTGGCTGCCATTTCCGCCTAATACTACAAGACAGTCCAGCTTTAACTTCTTGTAAGTATTCTTCATTGCCTCTACCTTGTCAAGACCGTTCTCATCCGGGACACGCATCAGCTTAAATGGCTGTCTGCTTGTTCCTAAAATCGTGCCGCCGGTCGTCAGAATTCCTGAAAAATCCCTCGATTTCATAACACGGTAATCGCCGTAGATCAAACCACGATATCCCTCGATGAAACCAATGATTTCAACATCCTTTCTCTGGTTGTATAATGTCTTTGCAACACCTCTCATGGTTGCGTTCAGGCTCTGGCAATCTCCGCCGCTAGTTAACATTCCAACTCGCATCGTATCTTCCTCCTTATTTTTAGGATTTCAACTGTACTGATATGGCTAAACTAACCCATCGTAGATTTATTATACAAAAAAAGAGCTGCTGTTGCAACAGACAACTCTTAAAAATCACTTTTTCTTTCGTTATATTACTCTATTCGTTATACATCTTTTGCGCATCCCGGCTTCGAATGCCACCCCCAGACGTTACCTCTGCAGCCTGCTCGGTCCAGGCACCCTCACGGCACACAAGAGGTTCTGCTTAATGCTGCTTCGTTCCCGACCTGACATGGTTCACAGAGTCCTGTTGCGTGAGACCCAAACTTCAACGCCGCTTACAGAGGGCAGCTCCACAAGTGAAACACCCTCAGCCGGGATATAACCCCCACTATAGCGGATTGAAGGTACAAGGCACCGCTACCGCCCCGGCTGCGCATCCATAATTGTATCGGATATTCCTTCGTTTGTCAAGGGGCGTTTCTTCTTTTTTACCCGGATGCGTTTAAAAAACTCTGACAATATCTGCGAGCATTCCGGTTCAAGCACACCCTTTGTGACCGGGATCTGGTGGTTAAACTGCTGCATATCAAGTAAATTTAAAATGGAACCTGCACACCCTGCTTTGGCATTCATTGCACCGATCACCACGCGGTCAAGACGCGCCTGAACGGCAGCTCCCGCGCACATCTGGCACGGCTCAAGCGTCACATACATCGTACATCCCTCTAATCGCCAGTCACCTAATTTTTTTGATGCTTTTTTCATTGCCGCCAGCTCTGCATGACCGAGCACAGACTTTTCAACATTTCGCCTGTTGTAGCCCCTGGCGATCACCTTCCCATCGCAGACGATCACACAGCCGATCGGGACTTCGTCGATGAGTGCTGCTTTCTTTGCCTGCGCGAGTGCCTGACGCATAAATTTTCGATCTTCCTTTTCCTGTAGTGTTTCTCTTCGCTCTGCCATCCTGTTTCCCTCTCTGTTCTCGCTCTGGCCGCATGTATTGCCCGCTTTTTTGCACTCACAACCTCGCAGCTGCTTCTCTTGTATTTTATTCCTCTGCCGGAAACGCAAGCGGCACGCACCAGTATCCAAAATCACCTGTTCCTGCCTTCTGCGATTTTACTGAACGGAATCGGTAAAAGCCAAACATCTGCGCCATCAGTTCCTCGCCCTTTTCATAGTTGCCTGGCACCCACAGTTCATAACGTCCGCCCGGCACTCTGGCAAATACAATATAACGATGCTTCACAAAACTGTACATCAAAAAACCATTGCTGCTTAACATCCAGTTCTGGCGTGGAAGACGTCCAATATCCGCCGGCATGACCCTCAGACAAACCACACTATCTCCCGGAAGCGTCTCAATGTGCGGATAGACAGCACTTAACTGCGCCCAGATACCGTCAGCACACGTTTGTCCTACAAGCGTTGTCTGGATCACGTTGCCTGCGTCATTGGACATATCTGTTTCGTTTGATTTTGCAGCAGTTTCCTGCATATGCACTTTTTCAATCTCCATCATTTGAAGTTCATCTGACAAATGGTTTTCCTTCTGATCTTTTAAATGAGTGTCAGCTGCTTCCTGTTCTCGCTCTGTTGTCTCTGCTTCTTTTGTATTTTCCTGCGCAAACAGCGACAAGCCGAAATATTGATCATCCCAAACGGTTGCATACGCATTGGAAAAGGGCTGTTGGCGTCCTGCCACCAGCCCGCATAGCTGTTCAAAGCGAACCTCGCTTCCTGCCAAATGAGTTCCATTATTGACATATTGAAGTTGTCCGTTTCCATTTTTTACAACCATCCGTCCAAGCGGCACACAGCCGCAGCCCGCATCTGTACGATAAAAGCCAAATACATGCAAAATTTCTGCCTGCTCCCTGTTTTTTACCGACAGGAAAATACGCTGCACATCTCCCCGAATCTCCACCTTTGCAAATCCGCAATTTTCCTTTTTCTGATCTCCCTCATACTCAAATAAATATGAGAGGAAGCGCTGATACTGTGCCATACTGATACCTCCCTTTTTGCGCGTTGCGGCCGCAGCCTGCATAAGCGGTGAGGCGAATTGCTTTATTCCTATCCTCATAACTATGAACGCTATATAAATAAATATGGAAGGAAAATATCGTTTAGAACAAATTTTGTATTCTTTATTTCGACGTTTCCGACAACGCATCGGCGAGTGCAGCAAACTGCTCCAGTGTAAGTGTCTCACCGCGCACATTTGCAGCTAAACCAATACCTTCAAGCACTGCTGCAAGCTCATCTTTACTCTTATTTAAACCGCCAACATTGTACAGACCATTTACCAGTGTCTTTCTTCTCTGGTTAAATGAGGCACGGATGATGTCAAACATCAGCTTCTCATCTTTTACTGCAACCGGTGTCTTATGGCTTGTCAGTCGAATAACCGCGCTGCCTACATTTGGTCTTGGCATAAAGCAGTTCGGCGGAACATTTGCCACGATGTACGGCTCTGCATAAAATTGCACGGCAAGTGAAAGTGCGCCATAATCCTTGCCGCCCGGAAGTGCCTGCATGCGCTGCGCAACCTCTTTTTGAACCATAACGGTCACACTCTCCATCGGAACGTGGTTTTCAAACAGCCCCATCAAAATCGGTGTCGTAATATAATATGGAAGGTTTGCCACCACCTTAATGCGCTTGCCTTCACACTGCTTTTCTACGAGCTGATTGATATCAAGTTTTAACACATCGTTATGAATGACAGTCACGTTGTTGTATGCAGATAAAGTGTCCTGCAGGATCGGGATCAGGTTATCATCAATCTCGACGGCAAAAACATGCTTCGCAGACTCACACAGATACTGCGTCAGCGTACCGATTCCCGGTCCAATCTCAAGCACATAATCCTCTGATGTGATCTCTGCTGCACGCACAATTTTGTCTAGTACATGCGTATCAATCAGAAAGTTCTGACCGAATTTTTTTGCAAAATGAAACTGGTACTTTTGCAGTACCTCTATCGTATTTTTCGGGTTTCCTAATTCAGCCACAGTTTTCCTCCAATCGATACAGCTTTCTTGCATTTTCAAGCGTTGTCTGAATAACAATCTCCTCCGGTATCTGCTTAATTTCAGAAAGCTGTTTTACTACTTCTTTTAAATACATGGAATTGTTGCGTTTTCCGCGGTGCGGAGGCGGTGCCAGATAGGGACTGTCCGTCTCAAGTACGATTGCAGACAGCGGAATTTCGGCTGCCACTTCTTTTATCACACGGGCATTCTTAAAAGCAAGCACACCGCCAATGCCAAGGTAAAAGCCCATGGAAACATATTCCTTTGCCATCTCTGCTGAGTAGGAATAGCAATGGATAACACCATGATTTCCCGCTTTCGCAGCTTCCTTCATGATCTCCATCGTATCCTTTGCTGCTTCTCTGCTGTGTATGATGACCGGAAGGCTGACCTCTCTTGCCAGCTCAAGCTGTCTTAAAAACCACTTTTTCTGGACATCTCTCGGTGAATTGTCCCAATAATAGTCCAATCCAATCTCTCCGATCGCGACCACTTTTTCTTCTCCGGCAAGCGAGCGAAGCGTCTTAATATCTTCGTCCTTCATATCGGCGACGCTGTCCGGATGAACACCGACAGCTGCATAGATCTGCGGCCATTTTTTTGAAAGCTCGACCGCTTTCTTTGAGGATTCCATGGATGCACCAACGTCCGTTATACAACAAATGCCGGAGGAGAAAATCTCCTCCAGCAGGGCATCGCGATCCTCATCAAATGCATCATCATCATAATGCGCATGAGTATCAAAAATCATTTGTATTTCCTCTCAATCAGTCCTGTACCTCAGCATCTGCTGCCTGAGCTGCTTCTTCTGCACCACCCTGTGCCGGTGTGTCAGCCGGTACGTCCGGCTGGGTATCCTTTGAAGGAGTGGTTGGCTCAGTCGCTTCTGTTTTTGGCTCGGTTGGTTCTGTTTTTGGCTCAGTTGCTTCTGTTTTCGGCTCAGTTTTCGGTTCAGTCGCTTCTGTTTTCGGCTCAGTCGCTTCTGTTTTCGGTTCGGTTTTCGGCTCGGTTTCAGGCTCCGCCGGATTCGTCTTTGGCTCTACCGGACCACTCGGCTGCGTTGGTGTTGTAGATGGCTGCACCGGACGTGCTGTCGTCGGTGCTGTGGACGGCTGTGTTGGTGTCGCTGTTGTGGTTGTAGTGGTCTGCTCTGCAGTGGTCTGCTTTGTCGTTTTCTCTTCAGTGGTTTCTTCCTCTGTAGAGGTCTCTTCCTCTGTAGAGGTCTCTTCCTCTGTGGACGTCTCTTCCTCTGTGGATGTCTCTTCCTCTGCAGAAGTTTCCTCTTCTGTGGAGGTTTCTTTCTCTGTAGAGGTTTCTTCCTCACTTGTCTGCTCAATCGCTGACGGAAGCTTTGCTTTATTCATATTCTTTCTGGATTCAGTCAGCATATGTGCAATAGCACCACTTACTGCAACAATTCCCACCAGACATATCACAATCAATCCACCCAGAATGCCATTTACCTTTGACTTTTTCTTTTGGGGCTTATCATAAGAGTCGTCTGCAAAGTATGCTGCATTGTCCGCGCCATAGGAATCCTCACTCTCGTCGTAATCGGATTCCTCATCTGCATAGTTGTCTTCATCTGCATCCTGATACGAATCTTCATTATAATCGTCATCATAACTGCCATCAGCTGCATCAAAATCAGCACCCTCATCATAACCGCCTTCCGATGTCAGTTCGTCATAATCCTGTAAATCTCTGCGTTTAAAAACGGTGCCTGCGCCTGCCGCTGTCAAAACCTTGCCGCAAATCGGACAGGATCTCGTACCATCTTCAAGCTTCGCACCACATTTTGGACATATCATTCTCAAATTCCTTTCTGATTATCCTCATTTTCATTCTCATAAAGCTGCGTACCCGCTAGTTATCTCTATTCAGTTCCTTTTCTTTATGCTCTCCTATATTTACCATAGAACACGCTAATTGTCAATAACAAAAAAGGCAATTCATCCCGCCGCTTTAAAAGCGGGGGACTTCTTGCCAGTTGTTGTCAAATATGCTGTCTTATCTGGTAACGATCTCTACCGGAACGTTTAAGATCTTTGCTACCTTTAAGATAGTATCAATATGTCTTCCGGTTGCGGCTGCCATATGATGAGTCGGGCCTGCCTCGCTCCAACGGTTTACAAACTCTCTTGCGCCGCAGGTGAAACGTGTTCTCATGTTGGTATCACCAAAGGAAAGGATCGGTCCCTCCTCGTTTACACCCTCAGCTACAACAAATTTAAAGTGTCCGTCAGCATCCTGTGTGATTGCTAAGTAGGTAACCGGGCCAGTGTACGGATAGAACTGTGTCAAATAGCCGCCGCCAGTCTTTCCGTGGAATACCTTAACGATCTTCATGGTTGGCTTCTTTGCGGAGATATCAGCATCACCACTTCCGGAATGACCGATAATGCAGATATCATCGTTAAAGTCGATGGAGTACATCTCGGAAAGCTGTCCGGTACCGGAGATTGTCTTTAAAATGCTCATTGCCATGGCAACCTTCATATCACCCTCAACGGCACAAGCGGTTCCCTGCTTGATTAACATAGAGAATGCCGGAATCAGCATACTGTCAAGGACACCTGCCTTGCCCTGCGCAAATCCATCATAGTGAGATGCGATCAGTCCAAGATGCTCGTCCTTAACCCACTTCTCGAATGCAACAACATACTTCGCCATATCCCAAACCTTCTCGATGGTGCCGCCGCCTTCGATCTCGAATGTATCCAGAATATCCTGAGCCTTCGCGCGGATAGCTTCCTCATCGGTCACATCATCTGCGATCGCCCACATCTTCTCCCAGTCAAACTGCTTTGTATAAAGAAACATTCTGTTGTACAGGTTCGTCTCATCGATGTACAGATCCATCATACCCGGATACGGTCTTCCGATCTGTGCAATGTTTGTATCGCGGAATCTTCTTCTTACCTGAGCTGCCTTACACCAGTCTTCGATCTCTGCCTGAACAGCCGGATCTCCGCCCTCAACAACGCCCGTGATAACGGCATGTCTCTTTCCGGCTCTCTCAAGGTCTGCAACTGCCTCACCTACAGCGCCGCATGCATAACCCTCGCCCAGCCAGGACGCGATATCGGTATGCTCGTAATCCAGAGCCTTCAGTTTCTGAACGTTTACTAAAACAACCGGAACGTCCAGATCACGGATTGCCGGAAGCATGTTGTAGGAGGTTGCGTAAGTCAGCATCTGAAGAAATACCAGATCAACATCTGCTGCACGGAACTTGTCTCCCGCCTCCATAGCCTGCTCTTTTGTAGTCACCATTCCTCCATCAATGATCTCTACAGTGTCCGGAATGGTCTTCTTGAATGCTGCATACTGAGCCTCAAACTCCGGTACAAGTGACGGAAACTGCGGAAGATATGCGCCTAAGGCGATGGAAAATACGCCGACTCTTGCTTTTGTGTTTACTAACATAATGAATCCTCCATTCATTTGCTTATATTTTTGGCTGCCGTTTTTTGCCAATCTCTAATTACAGCACTATTATACAAAAGTAATGTGCCAAAAGCAATCACTTTCGGCACATTTATCACCTTATTCCGACCCTTTTGGTCGCGGGAGTTTCTGTGAATGGGTGTCCTGTGAACTCACATTTTTTCTAGAAACGCGTACTGGCTCATATACAGCTCCTTATAGTAGCCTCCCTTTGCCATCAGCTCGTCATGCGTTCCCTTCTCCAGAATATTTCCCTGATCAATATACATGATGCAGCTCGAGCTCTTAATAGTAGAAAGACGATGAGCAATGATAAAGGAGGTTCGTCCCTTAAGAAGTTCCTGAAGACCCTTTTGAAGAAGCAGCTCTGTCTCTGTATCAATGCTCGACGTTGCCTCATCGAGAATCAGAATCTTCGGATCTGCAAGAAGTGCTCTTGCAAAGGAAATCAGCTGACGCTGTCCTGCTGACAGGCGGCTTCCGCGTTCATTCACCTGTGTCTGATAGCCATTTTCCATGCTCATGATAAAGTCGTGTGCGCAGACCGTCTTTGCTGCGCAAATGACCTCCTCATCGCTCGCCGCTCTGTTTCCGTAACGAATGTTATCCATGATCGTTCCGGAGAAAATAAAGCTGTCCTGCATCATAACGCCCATCTGCTTGCGAAGCGACTTGATCGTGACACTGTTAATGTCAATTCCATCGATTAAAATCTTACCGGAATCAATGTTGTAGAAACGGCTGATCAAATTGACGATTGTGGATTTTCCGGCTCCTGTTGGCCCTACGATTGCAAAGCTGTCTCCGACGTCTGCCTTAAAGTTTACATCATTTAAGATACGCACACCCGGCTCATAGGAGAATACCACATGCTGAAATTCTACCTCACCCTTAATCGGCGGCATCTCAACTGCCCCCGGCGCATCCTTTACATTCACAGGTTCATCGATTGTCTCAAAAATTCTCTCCAGATAGGAGATTGCAGTCAGAAGTGAATTGTAGAAGGAAGCAAGCGTGTTAATTGGATTCCAGAACTGGCTGATATATGTAGTCAGTGCTGTCAGCGCACCGACACTGATGATATCACTGCCGCCCATAATCCAGTGAATGCCGACCCAGTACACAACTGCTGTCGCCAGAATCGAGATAAACTGAACAGTCGGTCCAATCATAAAGTTGTATTTGATAACGCTCATCCATGCCTTACGGTAGCTTCCGCTCAGGTTATTAAAAATACCTAGGTTTTTATCTTCACGTACAAACGCCTGTGTGACACGCACACCGTTGATGCTCTCTGCAATATATGCATTCAGATTGGACTGCTTGTTGCTTGCCAGCTGCCAGCCCCGGCGCTGTTTTTTCTTGACAAAGAGTACTATGGCAAGAAGAATCGGCAGACCGCACATACAGATTAACGTCAGCGGTACGCTGTAGTAGAACATGAATCCTAAGATAAAAAACAGCGAACAGCAATCCGTGATTGTGTTTACGATACCATTTGAAAGCAGATCACTGATATTGTTGACATAGTTTACGATACGCACCTGAATCTTTCCGTGAGGACGGCTGTCGTAGTAGGAAAACGGAAGTTCTTCAAGATGGACAAACAACTCTCGCCGCAGTTCATGAATAATGCCCTGTCCGATCTCGGATGTCCACTTGATCTTAATGCGAAGAATATATGCTGTCGCAAGAATAATCACTGCTGCCAGTGCCGCCATCAAAAGGATTCCTTTTTTATCTTTGTTTGGGATGTAAATATCCATAACACGCTGCATCAATACCGGAATTACCATGCCAAGTGCAGAAGAAAAGAGCATCAAAAGAATGGTCATGATGAGCTTTTTGCGGTAACGGCCCACATAGCCAAACAGTCGCTGAATCTGCTTCATGTCAAATTTGGTTTCGAGTGTCTCATCTACGTCATATTTATTGCGTGCCATTATGCCTCACCCCTTCCCTTTTCTGCACGTACCTTCTTAAAACGATCAAACTCACCATATTGATGATGAAATACAGTAGAATAATATCCCTTCTTCGCAAGGAGTTCCTGATGCGTTCCCCTCTCTACGAGACGGCCATTATCCAGGACTAATATCTGATCCGCATTTATAATAGAAGAAATACGGTGTGCGATAATAAATACCGTGCGATCTTTTGCCACCTTCTTTAGCTCATTCTGAATCAGACTTTCTGTCTCCATATCAATCGCAGATGTCGTGTCATCCAGAATAATAATGGACGGATCCTTTAAAATGGCACGCGCTAGCGAAATTCGCTGCTTCTGTCCGCCTGACAATCCCACACCGCGCTCACCGATAATCGTATCATATCCATCCGGCATCTCGCGGATAAATTCATCTGCATTTGCAATCTTTGCTGCTGCCTCGACCTGCTCAAACGTGCAGTCCGGATTGCCGTAGGCGATATTTCCCTCGATTGTATCTGAGAATAAGAAAACATCCTGCATCGCAATTCCGATATTTCCGCGAAGCGTCTGAAGGCTTAAATTTCGCACATCAATGTCATCGACAAGCACACGGCCCTGATTGACATCATAAAAACGACAAATCAAATTCACAAGCGATGATTTTCCGGAACCGGTCGCGCCAATGATTCCGACTGTCTGACCAGACTCTACGTGAAAGCTGATATCCTTTAATACGGTATCATCATTTGTGTAATAATTGACATGTTCAAATGTTACGCTTCCTTTCAGCTTTCCTTTTTCTACGACATGCTCCGGCTGCTTGATATCCGGCTCTGTCGTGTAGACCTTATAAATCTTCTCAATCGCAGTGAGAAAACGCTGCAAATCGTTGATAATCCATCCTGCCTGACGCAGCGGGCTGTTTAACATCCACAGATAACCATTGACTGTTACCATGTTTCCAATGGTCATCTCGCCGTCGATTACCATAAATCCGCCCATGATCATAAGAATAATAGTCAGGCACTGGGAAAGCACTTCAAACATCGGAATGTACTTCATCCAGATAGAGGATGCATTCAACTGTGCATCGCGGTAGCCATCGTTCTCACGGTCAAACTTTTCAAGCTCATAATCTTCCTTTGCAAATGCCTTTACGACACGATTTCCTGCGATTGTCTCTTGTGCAAACGCATTCAGACTGGAAAAACAGTCTCTCACGCGGTCAAATGCCGGCTTGATATGACTTCGTTGGCTAAGTGTCACGGTCAGCGTAAACGGCAGTACAATCAGCATACAGACTGCCATCTTGACGTTTACTGAAAAAATCATAACAAGCGCCATTAAAAATACCAAAATATTCTCAAAGCCAAAGTAAATCACGTGAGAAACCATATGGCGCACCGCATCCATATCACCTGTCTGTCTTGACATCAGATCTCCGGTGCGGTTTTTGTTGAAGAAGTTAAAGTCCTCTTTCATCAGCTTACGATATGCTTCTTCTCTCATATCGTAGACAAGTCCCTGACTGGATGACTCAAAGCACATCAAAAATGTAAATCGCAGCAGCGAGCGCACAAGCGTCACGCCAACCATGATAAGCAGCAGCATTCCAAGCTTTTCGTAGTGCTGCCCCTCAATGACTTCATCCACAATCATACCGGAAATCTGCGGATTGATCAAAACCAAAAGTGATGTGACGAACACTAAGATCAATCCCACGATCATTCTTACGCGGTACTTTTTCAGAAACGATAAAAACCAGCGTATTGGTCCCATTTTCCCTCCTCCTTTTCTAAAATGGTGACTTTTTCCTTCGTGAAGCAACTATTGCAGTTCATGGGACACTCATTCGCAAAACCGCACGTTTGCACAGCTTTGTTTTGTTCATGAACAGGCGTCCACTTCGTCCTGCTGATCTGTTACCTCGTGTTTGCGCAAGGTTATCTTCATGCAAGCATGAGATTTACCACCTCAATTTACTGAGACAGCTAGCATGACGCGTGAACTGTAACAACCAAATTTCATGTTACTCTAATCTTTCAAAAATAAAATGTACTTTTCTCGAAAAGTGATGTATAATAATCGAATCAGGCTTTATCGTTTTTTGTACATTTAAAAATTTTGGAGGAGGTTTACTTACTGTGTGTGATACGTATGACATTACTTATTCTGACTTAAATCCAACCCTATATTTTGCCGGTAAACGCACGGTGACAGAATCAAATTCTTCGCATACACATGATGCACCTGAGCTTTTTATCGTTTTATCAGGTGATATGGCAATCTGGCTGAATGGCACAACGCTTCCGCTTTCATCTGGTGATATTGTCTGTGTACCACCTCACACCCCGCATCGAACCCTTATGACAGTTCGCGACAATCCTGCCATCATATTCTTTACTTCTTTCTCGAACTTTCACTTTAAGGGAATGGAGCCAAACTGTCTGGACTTTCCGGGAAGGACTCCAGTTCTGCACACAGATGGAATTGTACGGCAGGATATCACCAATCTATGCCTGCGCATGATTTCCGAGCGCTACAGCAATCAGGTTGGACAATATTTCATGCAGAAGGCTTATCTTACGCAGCTTCTCATGACAATCATCCGCCAGATCACCGTTCCGCCGAAGCAAAGCTGCTCACCGGTTACATTTGAGACGCATCATAAGACTTATGTAGTCAGCGAGATTCGTCAATACTTAAGCACTCATTATGCGGAGAAGATTTCTCTTGATCTGATTGCACGAAACATGTATCTAAGTTCTGCTTATATATCAAAGATTTTTAAGGAAGAGACAGGCGAAGCACCGATCAATTACCTGATTAAAATGCGGTTAGAGCGTGCCCGCATTCAGCTCGAATCCGACAGCAATCAGAGCATTAAGGCAATATCCAACAGCGTTGGATATGATGATGTGTATTATTTCAGTAAATTATTTAAGAAATATTATGGCATGTCTCCTGTGCACTACAGGAGTAAATTTCGCAAGGTCGTGTAAAATGATGTTGGGGTGCGGTACATAGTTTTTTGGAACGTGATACTCTGCCTGATTTGACAGGTCAACTATCCACCACCTAAAGGCAGTGGGTTTGCGCCTATGAAAGTGAAAAGATTTCAGATATGAAGATTCGATTCCAAAATCATGCGAAAAGGGGGTGCATAAATGCCAGTTGGCATCTATGCACCCCTCCGAATTGATTATAAACAAAATACAACTCAAAAAAGTCTAAAAATACTGTACGATCACAGGCAACACTTAGAAAGCAAAACCCACGGACATCCATCCGCAAAACCGATTTAACAAATCTCAGCTCCAGCCGGCATCTTCTTCTCTGGTGTCATCAATGCAAGATTTCCATCAGCATCCTCAGCACACAGCAGCATACCCTCGGATACAACGCCTGCAAGCTTTGCCGGCTTTAAGTTTACAAGAACCATAACCTTCTTGCCAACCATCTCCTCCGGTGTGTAGTAAGCCTTGATACCGGAAACGATCTGCTTCACCTGAGAGCCGATCTTCACCTGAGAGCACAGAAGCTTCTTGGACTTCTTTACAGCCTCACAGGAAATGATCTCGCCTACCTGAAACTGCATCTTCGCGAAGTCATCATAGGTGATCTCTTCCTTTGGCTCAATGTCGACAGCAGCCTCATCCTCACTATCGTCCTCAGCCTCTTCTGCCGGAGCAGCAGCCTGTGCAGCAGCTTTCTTGGATTCCATCAATGCATCAATTTCTTCCATCATCTTAGCAGCATCGACACGGGCAAACAGAATCTGCGGCTGATCCGTAACCTTATTTCCTGACGGATAAGTGCCCATAGTGGAAGCCTGTTCCATCGTGCGAAGCGGTGCATTTAAGGAATCGGCAATCTTCTTTGCAGTCTCTGGCATGAATGGCTCAAGTAAGGAAGCACCGATTAAGATGCTGTCGATTAAGTTGTACATAACAGTAGACAGACGCTCTTTTTTTGCCTCATCTTTCGCCAAAACCCACGGAGCTGTCTCATCGATATACTTGTTGCAGCGTTTAAACAAAGTAAAAATCTCAGTAATCGCATCAGCGACACGAAGCTTATCCATGCGTGCAGTAACCTTAGAAGCAGCAGATGTGACAACCTCAAATAAGGAATCATCCACGGACTCTTTTATGCCATAGTTTACAGCAACACCGCCAAAGTACTTGTTTGTCATGGAAATGGTACGATTTACCAGATTTCCAAGAGTATTTGCCAGATCAGAGTTCATACGCTCAATCATCAAATCCCAGGAGATCACACCGTCGTTCTCAAATGGCATCTCGTGAAGTACAAAATAACGAACGGCATCAACGCCAAAGAAATGAACCAGTTCGTCGGCATAGATAACATTTCCCTTAGACTTACTCATCTTGCCATCACCCTGCAGCAGCCACGGATGACCAAATACCTGCTTTGGAAGCGGCAGATCGAGAGCCATCAGCATGATTGGCCAGTAGATAGTGTGGAAACGAAGGATATCCTTTCCGATCAGGTGAAGATCAGCCGGCCAGTACTTTGCAAACATCGGATCACTGTTTCCGTCCAGATCAAATCCAAGACCGGTGATATAGTTGCTCAGTGCATCGATCCATACATAAACAACGTGCTTTGGATCAAAGTCTACCGGAATGCCCCACTTGAAGGAGGTACGGGAAACACACAGATCCTGCAGACCCGGAAGGAGAAAGTTGTTCATCATCTCATTCTTGCGGGACTCTGGCTGAATGAAGTCCGGATGCTCATTGATATAGGAAATAAGCTTATCAGCATATTTGCTCATACGGAAGAAATAAGCCTCCTCCTTAGCCGGTGTACACGGACGTCCGCAGTCCGGACACTTGCCGTCAACTAGCTGGGAAGCGGTGAAGAAGGACTCACACGGTGTGCAGTACATACCCTCGTACTCACTCTTGTAGATATCGCCCTTGTCGTAGAGCTTCTTAAAGATCTTCTGAACCTGCTTTTCATGGTAATCGTCAGTGGTACGGATAAATTTATCATAGGAGGTATTCATCAGGTCGAAGGTCTTCTTGATCTCGCCTGCCACCTCATCAACAAACTGCTTTGGGGTCTTGCCTGCTTCAGCAGCCTTTAACTCGATCTTCTGACCATGCTCGTCCGTACCTGTCTGGAAGCGCACATCATATCCCTGCATTCGCTTGAATCTGGCAATAGAGTCTGCCAGCACGATCTCGTAGGTGTTTCCAATGTGCGGCTTGCCGGAAGTGTAAGCAATGGCCGTGGTGATGTAATACGGTTTCTTCATGGTTTTTTCTCACTTTCTGCCGCAAAAGCGGGCTGTTTTTTCCCAGTGTTACTATCTGTATGATACCAGGGTCAAAAGGTCAGAAAGCCGATGCAAGCTTGCTTGCAAGAGG